>JAPPFO010000088.1:0-947 GCA_028875175.1 Chloroflexota bacterium
ATGTGGAGTCGCGGCACAACGTGGTGCAGGCGGTGTGCGAGGCGGAGAAGCACCCGAACAACCCGGTTCTGCCGGTGGGGGATCACCACGAGTGGGACAGCTTGCAGGCGCGGCCGTGGGAGGGGCGGACGGTGCTCTACGACGAGGAGGAGCGCCTGTTCAAGTGCTGGTACGCGGGCAAGGACGTGGGCGTGGAGCGCTGGTGGAACACGGGATATGCCGTCAGCGATGACGGCGTCCACTGGGAGAAGCCGAAGCTCGGTCTGCACGAGTACAGGGGGCGCAGCGACAACAACATCTGCCTGCGGGGCTGGGGCCCGGTGGTGAAGGACCTGGAGGAGGACGACCCGGCGCGGCGCTACAAGATGATCGTGAAGGGGCCGCCGCGGGCGCGGATGATCCGGGCCGGGTACTCGCCGGACGGGATTCACTGGACCGAAGAAGCGCAGATCGACCTGCCGGAATGGGACGGGGGCGCGCCGGACATCGTGGCGCTGATCAAGGACGAGCAGGAGGCCGATGCCAGCCGGCGCTGGAAGATGATCTGGCAGGCGGTGTTGCCGAATAACAAGCACGGGCCGGAGCGGGTGCGGGTGAAGCACATTGCCTTTGGGCCGGACATGGAGCACCTGACGGCCAGCGCGGACAACCCGGTGCTGCATCCGAACGACAGCACGGAGCAGGAGAATCACTACCTGATGCTGGCGCCCTATGCGGGGCAGTACGTGATGGCCTACGAATACGGCTGGTACGTACCCAACGGCACCGGACGGTTCGGCATGTACTGCGCCGACATCCGGCTGGCGGTGAGCCGGGACGGGGAGCACTTCAGCCGGGTGCAGACGCACCAGCCGCTGATCCGGCGGGGCGTGCGCGGGGACTGGGACAGCGGGTCGCTGGTGATCGCGGACAAGCTGGTGGAGCACAGCGACCGGATGTACCTGTAC
>JAPPFO010000088.1:957-10913 GCA_028875175.1 Chloroflexota bacterium
TACCTGTACTACTGCGGCAATGGCGAGGACTGGACCAGTTGGCCGGGCGGGAATATTTCGGACGACTCGCACTGGCCGAACACCGGGGCGCTGCGGCTGTCGCAAATGGGGCTGGCGACGCTGGGGCGGGACCGGTTTACGTGCCTGGAGACAGTGGACCGGGAGACGCCGGGGTACGCGGTGACGCGGGCGTTTACGGCCGAGGAGCGGGGGGCGCGGCTCTCGCTGAACGTCAGCGACGGGCAGCCGCTGCGGAGCTGGGTGGAGGTGGAGGTGCTGCCGGCGGAGGGCGACGAGCCGCTGGCGGGATTCAGCCGCGACGATTGCCGGCCGGTGAGCCGTGATGGGCTGCGGGAAGCGGTGACGTGGCGGGAGCGGCGTTGGGATGACCTAGGCCCGGATGCGGTCCGGCTGCGGATTCACTTCTGCGGGGCGGCGCGACTGCACGCGCTGAACTTCAGCGACTGAGGGCGGGGTCCGATGACCATGATGAGCGGCGGGGAGGCCCTGGTTCAGTCCCTGGTGCGGGAGGGGGTGGACGTGGTCTTCGGGATTCCGGGCATCCACATGTCCGGGATCATCGCGGCGCTGCGGGACCATCCCGACATCCGGATGATCACAACGCGGCACGAGCAGGCGGCAGCCCACATGGCCGACGGCTATGCGCGGGTGAGCGGCAAGCCGGGGGTGGTGCTGGTGGTGCCGGGCACGGGGGTGTACAACGCGGCAAGCGGCCTGGCGACGGCCTACGCGCGGTCGTCGCCGGTGCTGGCGATTGCGGGACAGATCCCGCGGGGGCAGATCGGCAGCGGCCTGGGCACGTATCACGAGGTGCTGGGTCAGGCGGACATCGTGGGGGCCGTGACCAAGTGGCGTCACGCCGCCAACACGCCGCAGGAGATCTCGCCGGCCGTGACGGAGGCCTTTCGCCAGATGCGGAGCGGCCGCCCCTATCCCGTGCTGATCGAGATTCCACCCGAGGCCGGGGTGGAGCGCGACGAGGTGACGTTGCAGGACCCGGCGCGGGTGCCGCGGATCGTCCCGAGCCACGAACAACTGCGTGAAGCGGCGCGGCTGATTGCGGAGTCGCGGCTGCCCGTCATCTACGCGGGCGGCGGCGTGGCTCGTTCAGACGCTGAGGCGGCGCTGGTGCGCCTGGCCGAGGCCACAAAGATTCCGGTCGTTACGTCCTGCGGCGGCAAGGGCGTCATTCCCGATCGGCACCCACTGGCGTACGGCTCGTGCTTCGCGCACCACGGCGAGTTCGACCAGATGAACCAGCTCTTCGAGGTGATGGAGGCGGCGGACCTGGTGATCGGCATCGGGACGCGCTTTTCCCTGGGCAATCCGGCGGGGGAGGCCGCCACGCTGATCAATATCAACATCGAAGAATCCGAGCTCACGCGCGTGCAGGCCAACACCCACCCGCTGCACGGCGACGCCAAAGCCACGATCGAGGCCCTGCTTCCGCTGCTCGAGGCGGCCGGCGCCGGGAACCGCCCATCACCCGTGGAGGCCGTCGTGGCCGCGCGACGGCTGATCGCCTACCGGGACATTCACCTCAAAGAGCCGCACTACCCGATCCTGGAGACCATGCAACGCAGCGTTCCGGAGGACACCCACATCGTCTGGGACGTCACGCAGTTCGGCTACTACGCCCGAACGCATTACCAGGTGCACGAGCCGAAGACGTTTATCGACTCCGGCTACTCGTTCAACCTCGGTTTCGGATTTCCGACGGCGCTGGGGGCCAAGGTGGCGCATCCCGATCGCCCGGTGATTTCCGTGAACGGCGACGGAGGGTTTCTGTTCAATGCCGTGGAACTGGCCACGGCCGTGCGGTACGGCATCAACGTCACCAGCATCGTCTTTCGGGACGACGCCTACGGAAACGTGGCGCGCGACCTGGAAGAGTTTTTTGACGGCGACTACGAGACCGGCCTGCATAACCCCGACTTCGTGGAGTTCACGGAGTCGTTCGGGGCGGTCGGCCTGCGGGCGGACGATCCGCAGGATCTGAAGGACCTGCTTCCGCGTGCGCTCGCGTGCAAGGCCCCGGTTGTGATCGACGTTCCAGTCGGCGATCTGCAGCTTCCGCGCGCCGAGTTCATGGCTGTCCTGCCGAAGCTGCCGTGGGTTCGTCCGCAGGAAGGGCTCATAGGTTCGTAGGCCCTCGGATAGCCGGGCTCGGCCGTGGGGCCGGTAGCATCCTCTTCGTCGCGCCGCTGCGCCGGGGACTTAGGCGAGGTCTGGGACGCTCGCTCTTCGCGCACACGACTGGATATGGCCGGCCAATGGTGAGGCGAAACGGATGAGGCCAAGGGTGCCCAACTTCTAATGGACAGCAACCCAGCGGTACAGGCAGCGCTGCCGCGGCGGCAGGTGGTGTTGACGATGGGTGGGTTGATGCTGGCGTTGTTTTTGGCCTCGCTGGATCAGACGGTGGTGAGTACGGCGATGCCGCGGATCATTGCGGATCTGGGCGGGTTCGACCGGTTTACGTGGGTGACGACGGCGTACCTGGTGGCGTCGACGACGACAGTGCCGATCGTGGGGCGGCTGTCGGACCTGTATGGGCGGAAGGCGTTTTTCCTGGGCGGGATCGCGGTGTTCCTGGTGGGGTCGGTGCTGGCGGGGGTGAGCCAGTCGATGAACCAGCTGATCTTCTTTCGAGCGATCCAGGGCATTGGCGGCGGCAGCATGATGGCGCTGTCGTTTACGACGGTTGGGGACTTGTTCCCGCCGGCCGAGCGCGGGAAGTACCAGGGGATTGTTGCCGCCGTGTTCGGCCTGTCGTCGGTGATTGGTCCGACGCTGGGAGGATTCATCACCGACGCGCTTTCGTGGAACTGGGTGTTTTATGTCAACGTGCCGCTGGGTCTGCCGGTGATCGCCCTGTTCATCCGGTTCTTCCCGAACACGCGGCCGGAGAAGCGAACGTTCCAGCTGGACTACGCGGGGATGGGGCTGCTGGTGCTGGTGGTTGTGCCGTTGCTGATCGGGCTGTCGCTGGCCGGGGTGCAATTCGAATGGCTGTCGCTGCAGATCGTGGGGATCCTGGTGTTCGCGGCGGTGATGACGGTGGTGTTCGTGCTGGTGGAGCGGCGGGCGGCGGATCCGATCATGCCGCTGGGGATCTACCGGAACCCTGTGGTGGGCGTCTCGCTGGTGGCCGTGTTCATTACGGGATTCGCGATGTTTGGGTCGATTATCTTCATCCCGCTGTTTTTCCAGGGTGTGCTGGGGGCCTCCGCCACGAGCAGCGGATCGTTCATGACACCAATGATGATGAGCATGGTGGTGGCCGCGGCGCTGTCGGGGCAGGCGCTGTCGCGGCTGGGCGGGCACTACCGGCTGCAGGGGCTGATCGGGGTCGGAATCATGACCGCGGGCGTGGCGCTGACCTCGCGGATGACGGCCGACACGTCGTTTGGCCAGGCGGTCGTCAGCATCGTCGTGGTGGGCCTGGGACTGGGGATTACGTTCCCCAGCTACACGATTGCCGTGCAGAACGCGGCACCCATGGGCCAGCTAGGAGCCGTCACCTCGGCGACGCAGTTCTACCGGTCGATCGGGGGCGCGCTGGGGTTGGCGGTGCTGGGGTCGTTTATGGCGAACCGGTTTGCGGCGGGGTTGCGGGAATCGCTGCCGCCGGAGATCCGGCAGGCGGTGCCGGCAGAGCAGCTGGCGCGGATGGAGGAGAACCCGCAGGCGCTGGTGAATCCGCAGGCCCTGGACGCGCTGCGGGCGGGTTTCGCGGAACCCGGGCCGCAGGGGGCGGCGATCCTGGATCAGCTGCTGGCGGCGCTGCGGGAGACGCTGGCGACGGCCATCGGCTCGGTGTTTGTGGTGGTGGCCGGCGCGCTGGTGATTGCCTTTGTCGTGACGATTTTTCTGCGCGAGGTGCCGTTGAGGGGGCGGGGACCGAGTTCAGGCGCGTCTCCTGACAAGCCGGCGGAATCCTGACACTCGCTCGTGAGGCGGAAGGCGTGACCCGGAGACGTCGTACAGAAAAGCAATGAGTTTGCGCAGGAGTTGTTGGATTGTTGTGGTGCTGGCCGCCAGCCTCTTGCCGCTGGCGGTCAGTGGGTGTGGCGAGACCCCACCTCCTCGTCCGCCACCGCCGCCGACACCAACGCTGGAAGAGCGACGTGTCCAGACTCCGACGGACTTCGGCTACAACACTCGGGTGGTCGATGGCGACATCCACGTGTGGCACGCGCCGCATTGCCGGCCGGTTCCTCCCGCCGAGTTTGTCGCCTCCGTGATTCTGACGGACCTGGATTCCGGGTCGCACTTGTATTTGAACCGGGACGGTTCCGTCAGGACATCGCCCCCGCCCGACTACCGCAGCGACGAGGGCCGAGAACGGTTTGCCGAGGTGCTGGCGGACCGTTCCTTGATGGAAGTCGTCCTGACCCGGTTTGAATGCCCATAGCGCCCGAGATGACAGTGCCAAGCGAACACTCCTGTCGCAGGCCGCAGTGTCGATCCTGTGCGCCCCGCGCTGACTACGAGTAGTTCGGAGTTCGCATGGCGCGCTGAGCCTCCGGGCCGAGGGCCAAAGCATCGGAGTCCCTCAGTCGATAGGGGCAGCTTGACGGCTCAGGGCAGCTGCACCCGAGCCGGATCAGCCAGCTACACGCTTGCTCTGGCGAACTGCAAAGCGAAGAGGCGGGTGCTGCGGAGGGCGAGGCGGAGGCGGATGGGGGTGTTGGGCGGGACGCCCAGGTTTGAGTCGCCTCCCCAGGTGACGGGGTGGCGGAGGTAGTTGCCGAGGATGCGGTCGCAGTCGGCGAGGGTTCGGCCTGGGATAGGGCGGCCGTGGGCGTCCTGGACCTCGACTCGGCCTTCGCCGGAGGCTGAGGCGTCGATGTTGAGGACGAGCGTGGACCCATCAACGGTGAGCGGCCGGGTGACGAGTTCGCCGACGGTGTAGGCGAAGTTGGCGCTGACGAAGCCATCCAGGCGCTGCTCGGTCCAGCGGATGACGCCGCCGGGGTTGTTCTGGCGCTTGTGGCCGTGGGACTGGTCGTAGGCGGTGTGGTACTGGAGGACGGTGTCGCCGCGGACCAGGATGCCCTGGACGGCGTAGCACATGCGCTGGCCGGGGCCTTCGGCGTCGATGCCGACGTAGGGCTGGCGGTCGGGGCGGTCCCAGGAGATGCCGTCGCGACTGACGGCGAGCTGGATGTCCATGAGGCCGTCGTTGCGGGGCGGGTTGACGTCGTCCATCTCGTCGGGGGTGAAGTGGTGGTACATGGACATGGTGGCGAGGTAGACATCGTCGGCCGCCGGGTACTTGACGACGGACGGGGTGTAGATGTCCATGTCGGGCGGATCGTCGTCGTCGCAGGCGATGACGATGGGCAACTGGTCAACGATATGGCGTTCGCTCTCCTCGTTTGACAGGTCCCAGCCGTCGCGGCTGGTGAGGTCGTCGGTCTCCCAGCGCGCGACCGCGCGGCGGAGGCGGCCGTTGGGATGGTGGGAGAAGCCGCGGAAGTAGGCGACGTAGCGTTTGATGCGGTCGTCCCAGAAGGCCATGTTCTGGGTATCGCCGGCGCGCCGGATGCCGTTGCAGCCGAGCTCGTGGAAGACGTAGCCGTCGGGCGAGGTGAAGACGCCGTAGCCGACGTCGCCTGGGTCGTCCTCGAGGCTGAGGCCGAAGGTCTTGTAGCGCTCGGCCGGAGGGGCGGTCGGGTCGATGAAGACGTTGGAGCGCTTGGGTTTGGGCGGGATGAGGTTCATGTCGCGCCGGCCGTTGAGCTCGACGAGGCCGAGGTTGGGTTTGCGCCAGTGGCGGCCGTCCTCCGATTCGGCGTAGCCGAAGTGCGCAGATTGCAGTCCTCTACGGATGATCGACGCGAGGTACCAGCAACGGCCCAGGCCATTGTCGTCGAGGACGGTGTTCTGGAAGTGGATGTGGTGTTCCCAGGCACGGTCGCGGCCGATGGCGATGCCGCCCAGGCGCGGGGGATTGACGCCCAGGGTCACGCCGGAGGTGCGGTCGGCCAGGGAGAGGTCGATGAAGAGGTGCTTGCGCGAGCCGAGGTCGGTTGTGTCGGTTTCCATTTGGCTATCTCCAGTCGAGTGCGGCTGATCCGGAGGAGCAGGGCCGATGGCTTGGCGGCGACCGGTCGCCTGCAACTCCGAGCTCGCTTAGGCGCCTCGCTCGTGGCGCGCTTAGGCGCATGCGACAATGAGAGCGTACGCCTTAGCCACCACCCGCACGAGGGAGCGCACCATGGGACGCGGCGCCCGAGTCTCGATCGAATACTGCAGCCAATGAAACTATCTCCCTAAAGCCGTCCGTGCGACGGAAGAGATCCTGGGAGAGCATGGCACCGACGTGGGCGAGATGACGCTGATGCCCTCGGGCGGCGGCGTGTTCGAGGTGGTCGTCGACGGCGACCTGGTGTTCTCGAAGAAGGCGCTGGGACGACATGCCGAGGACGGCGAGGTGCTGCCGCTGGTGAGCGCGGCGATCACGGGCTGACCTTCCCAGAAACCTCTGCGAAAACCGAGGGCGGTTGCGCGGAAGACCCCTCACCGGTTTCAGCCGAAGACGGCTGAACCTGCCTCTCCCCCAGGAGAGGGTGAAGAGCGGCCGAGCCTTCGAGGACGAGGAGGAGTTGTGCGGAGGTCGCCGCGAACGCGACTCGCCAAGAGAACCGAACGGGCGGCCCTGGTTCAGGCTGCCCTCGAAGGTATGCGCTTAATGGGCCGTTAGGAGTCGCGGGCCGGATTCGCCTCTAGCGCAATGTTCCGCAGGGTCTTCGCGACGCTCGCCACGGAGGCCTCCCAGAGTTTGGCGCCAAGCTGGGCGCTGACGTGGGTGGGGTTGCCAATGACCCCGGTGGACGAGTAGCGCGCGAAGTCCAGATTCGGATCCTGCCAGTCAACGGGCCGATGAGCGGGATCCCTGATCTCGTTCACCCGGACGGTTGCGGGGCGCAGATGGAGCGATATCGAGGTTGAGAAGCTGTCGGCGTGGCCGCCTGGCACATCCGGTTCGCCGAGACGGCACCAGATTTCGTGGAATGGGTGTTCTGGCAGGAACGCCTGGGCTTCGTGAGGGCTTGCCCGGTTGAAATCCCGGACGGCACCGCGCAGGTCGTGACCTCCGCAGCCGCGCCAGACGACCATGCGGTCGAACCCCTGCTCGGCGAGGGAAAGCAAGGTTGCGGAGACCAGATCGCTGTGGAGCTCACCAGGGATATCGACGTAGCCCGCCCCGTAGTTCCGATGCTCCGGCGTTGGACCGAAGGGGATGGCGGGCAGCACGAGCGATTGAACGCGGTACTTGCCCGCAGCCCGTCGGGACGCCGCCAGGCAGAGGCGCTCGGCGAACCAGGTGTCGAAGTCGACGGGGAGGTGCGGACCCTGTTGCTCGGTGCAGCCGGTGGGAAGGATCGCCAGGCAGCCGGTCTTTGCCTGCTGGCGGATTTCGAGGTAGGTGAGGTCGCCGAAGCGCATAGTCTCTCCAACGTATCAGCCAGCACGAAGGGTGGGACTGTCGGTGGTGGGGCACTCCATCGAGGCAGCGCCGCTATGATCTTTCAGGCTCTCTTGCTGGGCGGTGCGGTGGGCCAGCATCGTCCGGATGACAGGAATCCGGAATCCCGGTTCATGGAGGAGCCGATGACGGCCGAGTTGAACGCCCTTGAGATTGAGCGCCGGCTGACCAGGATTGACGCGATGGCCGCCACCATCGCAACCAAGGATGACTTGCGCGCGCTGGAGACGCGCCTGACCAGGTGGATGGTTGGGTCGGTGCTGGCCGCGGCAATGTTCGCCGGCACGATCGGGTCGGTGATCAGCCGGTTTTGGACGTAGGCGCGGGGCGAGGCTAGCCGCCGAAGCGCAGCCACGGCCCGGGGCGGTCAGCCCGCGGGGTCGGGTGACTCGCCGGCGGCGGATAGGCGGCGTTTGGCTTCGGCGTAGGTGTCCGGGGGAAGGCCGCCGCGTTGGGCGGTGGCGACGTTCTCGGCCAGGTGGTCCGGGTTGAGGGTGCCGGCAATGATGGTGTGGACGTCGGGGTGGGAGAGGGTGTAGCGGAGCATGAAGGCGGTGGGGCTTTCGCCTTCCTCGCGGAGGTCGTCGAGGCCGGCCTTTTCGTAGGGCGTCCAGCGGTCGGCGGACGCGAGGCCTACGCCGGGTTCGCCCTTGCCGACACCGCCGCGTATGACGGTGCCGATGCCGGCCTGGGCGGCCTTTGTTATCCACTCCTCGTGCTCGCGGAGGACGGCGGCGTAAGGGATCTGGAAGACGTCGAAGACTCCCCATTGGATGTAGGTAGGCAGGTGCGGGAGGGTGGTTGAGGCGCCGATCCAGCGGACTTTGCCCTGGGCGCGCATGTCCTGAAGGGTGTCCACGACGCCCTCAGCTTCGCACTGCTCAACGGTGGCGTTGTGGAGCTGCATGACGTCGACGTAGTCGGTCTTTAGGCGGCGCAGGCTCTGCTCGAGGCCGCGGAACATGTTCTCTCGAGTCCAAATGTGCTCTCCGCCGCCTGGGATGCAGCCGCACTTGGTGGCCAAGATGTACTCGTCGCGCCGCGAGCCGAGGTAGCGGCCCATCAGTTCCTCGCTGCGGCCGTAGTCGTTGGACGTGTCGATGTAGGTGATACCGGAGTCGAGGACGGCGTTGAGGATGCGGCGGGCGTCGTCGTCGCTGATGTCGCGACCGCGGGGCGCGCCGCGGATTTCCATGGCGCCGTGGCCGAGGCGGGTTATGTCAAGTCCAGTGCGGCCGAGGGTAGCGGTGGGGAGGTCGGTTGGCATGAGCTGGTCCTTCGTGGCGGGCGGCCCGCGCGCTAGGCGCTGCCTGAACTGTTGACGGCTTCCAGTACCCGCACCGGCGAGGCGGGCAGGTGGCGGATGCGGCCGCCGGTGGCGTTGTGGATGGCGTTGGCGAGGGCCGCCAGGGGCGGGACGATCGGGAGTTCGCCGACGCCGCGCACGCCGTAGGGGTGGCCGGGATTCGGGTACTCGACCATGACGATTTCCAGGTTCGGAACGTCCAGCGCGGTGGGCATGCGGTAGTCGAGGAACGAGGTGTTGGTCATGCGGCCGGCGTCGTCGTAGGTGTAGCCCTCGGTGATGGCCCAGCCGATGCCCTGGGCAATGCCGCCCTCGATCTGGCTGCTAGCGTACGGCGGATAGACGGCCTTGCCCACGTCCTGCACGGCGGTGTAGCGAAGGACATCGACCTTGCCGGTCTCGGGATCGACGGCAACGTCGACGATGTGGGTGGCGAAGGATGGGCCGGGGAGGGTTGGCGTGGTGGTGGCGACGCCGACGGGGGCCTCGCCTTCGCGAACGATCAGGCGGGCGGCCTCGGCAAAGTCGACGGCGTGGCCGTTGGCGGCAAAGCCTTCCAGCGATACGTCGATGGTCGACTCGGCCACGTCCCAGATGTCGGCCAGGGCGTCGCGCATCTTGCTTTGCAGGTCGCGCGCGGCCTCGATGGCGGCCCAGCCGGTGGCAAAGGTGGTGCGGCTGCCGGCGGCGTTGCCGCCTTCGGCGATGGCGTCGGTGTCGGGGATGCGGGGATGGACGCGGTCGGCGCCGATGCCGAGCGTCTCGGCCAGTTGCATGGCGATGGAGGTGCGGGTGCCGCCGATATCAGGTGAAGACTCCAGCAGGGTGACCGAGCCATCGCCGTTGAGGCGGGCGGTGGCGGACGAGGTCCCGCCGCCGTTGCCCCAGAAGCCGCTGGCCACGCCGCGTCCGCAGAGACGGCCGTGTTGCTGCGCGACCGGGGATTGCCAATGATCGGTTTCCCGGGCGACGCGGAGCTGCTCGCTGTTGCCGATGTCGTTGAAGCGGGTGCCGTTGGGGCGGAGATCGCCGTCGCCTGAGGCGTTGCGGAGGCGGAATTCCAGCGGGTCCATGCCCAGGGTTTCGGCCAGTTCGTCAATCACGCCCTCGACGGCGAAGGCGGCCTGGGGG
>JAPPFO010000175.1:0-5329 GCA_028875175.1 Chloroflexota bacterium
AAACCGCGCCATGGAGCTGGGCCCGCGCGACCGGCTGTCACAGGCCTTCATGCACGAGCAGGCCGCCGGGCGGACATTCGACGGGGAGTACGGCGACTACGTGCAACTGGACGTTCGACACCTCGGCGAAGACCGGATCGATACACGTATCCCGTTCGTTCGTGAACTTGCGTCGAATTACGCCGGCATCGATCCGGTCGTCGAGCCGATTCCGGTCCGACCGGTCGTGCACTACACGATGGGCGGTATCGACACTGACGTGCACGGCGCGACGCCACTGCCGGGCCTCTACGCCGCGGGCGAGTGCGCCTGCGTCAGCATCAACGGCGCCAACCGGCTCGGGTCCAACTCATTGACGGAACTGGTCGTCTTCGGCGCGCGTGCCGGACGCCACGCCGCCGACATGGTCGCCGGTCAGCAGTTGTCCGACGGGCCGGAGCTCGACCGGCAGGTGACTGCCGAACGCGACCGAATCGCCGAACTTCGCGCCCGACCCGCCGGCGGAGAGCGCATTGCCGTCATCCGCGATGACCTGAACACGGCCATGGAAGCCGGCGCGGGCATTTTCCGCGACGAAGAATCGCTAAGCGCCTGCTGCGCGACCCTTCGCGAGCTGGAAGAGCGTGCGGCCCGCATATCGCTGGACGACTCGAGCCCGGTCTACAACACCGAGTTGATCAGCGCGCTCGAACTCGACGGCATGGTCGACATCTCGCAGGCACTGGCCCACGCCGCCCTCGATCGCACAGAGTCCCGCGGATCCCATCAGCGAACCGACTACGCCGCGCGCGATGACGCCAACTACCTCAAGCACTCCATGGCCTACCGCACGGACGAAGACCCGCGCATCGAGTACAAGGACGTGGTCATCACCCGCTGGCCGCCCGCCGACCGCGTGTACGGCTCATCCGCGGGGAAGGACGGGAAGTAGGCACGGTGAGCGAAACGACAATCCAGCTCGAGGTCTTCCGCTATCGACCCGACAACGGGGGGCCGACATTCCAGTCCTACGAAGTGCCGTATCACGACGACTGGGTGGTGCTGGACGCATTGAATTATGTCAAGAATTACGTCGACGGCTCGCTCAGCTTCCGCTGGTCCTGCCGCATGGGCGTCTGCGGCTCCTGCGGTATGCAGGTCAACGGGGAACCGTCCCTCACCTGTGCCGCGTTTCTGCGCGATCACATGCCCGGCCCGGTTCGAGTGGAGCCGCTCGTCAACTTCCCGGTCGAGCGGGACCTCGTGGTCGACATGAACGGCTTCATGGAGAAGCTCGACCACGTCAAGCCCTACCTCGTCCGCGAGGACGAAGCCGACGACCTGGATACCGAGTACCTGCAGACGCCGACCCAACTGGACCGCTATAAGCAGTTCAGCATGTGCATCAACTGCATGCTCTGCTACGCGGCCTGCCCGGTAATCGGCCGGGTCGACGATTTCATCGGACCCGCCGCCCTCGCGCTCGCCCAGCGCTACAACCTGGACTCCCGCGACCAGGGCAAACAGATGCGCCAGGACGTGATCTTCCAGAATGAAGGCATCTGGGAGTGCACCTTCGTGGGCGAGTGCTCCGAGGTCTGCCCCAAGCACGTCGATCCCGCCGGCGCCATTCAGCAGGCCAAGCTGGAGGGCGCAGTGGACTACTACAAGCGGCTGCTCACACCCTGGGCCAGGCGCTCGTGAACCGGCCGCTGGACCGCCGCCTCGGCTGGACCTGGTGGACCCTCAAGGGCTCCTATTTCCGCATATTCCTTCGCGAGATCAGCTCGGCCTTCATCCTGGCCGAGATCGTGTTCTTCATGCTGCTGATTCACAAGGCCGGCCAGGACTCGGAAGCCTACCTGGCCTATCGAGACTTCCTCTGGCATCCGCTGATGGTGGTCTTTCACCTCGTGGCGCTCGCGTTTGCGCTCTGGCACACCATCACGTTCTTCCTGATCGCCCCGAGCGCGCTACCCAGTCAGGTCGCCGGCCGCCGCATTCCCGCTGCCTTCATCATCGGCCAGCAGTTCGCCGGACTGGCGGCAGTGACCGTGCTTCTGTTCCTCTGGGTGGCCTGGGTCGGCGCGACATGAGCGGCCGTTCACACGAAGCCCTGTTCTGGTCGCTTTTCGCGGCGGGCAGCGTCTTGGCCGCGGTATTCGTGCCGGCTCTCATTCTGGTGACGTCCGTCTTCGGCCCCTTCGGCTTGCGCTGGTTCGCCGACGCGTTCACCTACGACGGCATCCGCGACCTGCTCCAGCACGCCATCGTGCGGCTGGCTATTGGAGCGGTCATCGCCCTGATCGCCGTCCACGCCTGCCACCGCCTCCGCCACCTGGCCGTGGACCTGCACGCACCGCTACCCGGTGGTTTGATCGCCCTGGTGGCCTATGGCGGCGCGGCGGCAGTTGCCGTCCTGACCGCGGTCTTCCTGGCCCTCGTCTAGCGCGGCCAGCGTCTCGCTCGGAACCGCTCGTCAGAGCAAGAGTTGGTTCAGCGCCACCATCAACGCAACCCCGATCGTGACCGCACTCACGGCAAGCACGCCCATCCGAATCGTGAGGCGGAGCTCAAGCTCCTGAAGCTCAGACTTAAGCTCGGCCCGCGTCACAAGTGGCTTCAGGTCCTCCTTGGTCGCGAACTGCTCAAAGTCCGCCTTGGTGGCGAAACGCTCCAGGTGCAACGTCATGGCGAACCGTTCCAGATCCGCCTTAGTGGTAAACCTCTCCAGATCCAGCGTGCTGACGAACCGCTCAAAGTCCGCCTTGGTGGCGAACCCTTGCATGTCCGCCTTGCTCACACGATTCCCGTTCGCGACTGCCTGCACAATCTCGGCAACCGCTTCCGCCTTCGCGTCCCCGAACCCTGCCGCCTTCAGTGTTCGAGCTGCGCGCAGCGTATCGAAGACAGCCATAGCGCACCTCCAACTCCTGGTCCGACTCTACACGGTTTCCACCGGCCAAGGCACCCATTCCAGCGCCACGGCGCTGATGCCATCTCTACACTGAAGGCAGCCATCGGCCCGGGGCTTACCCACCCATGCGCATCACCGAGATTCGTTCCGTCGTCTTCGAATACGAACTGGCCCGTCCCCTGGGCGACGTCAACAGCCCTTCCGGTCGTTCGCTCAACTCCGGCTTGGTCGTCTACGTGGACACCGATGCAGGCATCACCGGCCTTGGTCTCGGCAGTCCGCCCGGACGCCCGCACGTCCAGAGCCTGGCCGGCCGGCTGATCGGATCGGATCCACGCGGCGTGCGCGGCTTGTGGAAGCAGATGATGGATTCTGTCTTTAAGCTGGGCCCCGTGGGACCGGTAGCCGTAGGGCTGTCCGCCCTCGACCTGGCTCTTTGGGATCTGAAGGCCAAGGCCAACGACGAGCCGCTCTGGCGTACCCTCGGCGCCTCCTCACCGCGCGTCCGCGCCTACGCCAGCGGCCTGGACTCACCGCTGTCGGACGACGAACTCTACGCCTACTACGCCGGCATGGCCGCGCAGGGGATCTCGGCCGGCAAGCTCAAGGGTGGGGCAGACTTCCAGCACGACCTGCGCCGCCTCGGCATCATGCGCGACGCCCTAGCCACCTCCGGCAAGCGCGTCGACCTGATGCTGGACGTCAACGAGTTTTGGACCCCTAAGGAAGCCATCCGCCGCGTGCGCGAGATTGAGCGCACCTTCGATCTGACCTGGATCGAGGAACCCGCCCGCCGCTGGGACGCCACCGGCCTCCGCCAGGTATCCGACGGTGTGGCTGCCGCGGTGGCCAGCGGCGAGAACCTTCGGCACCCGGGCGAGTTCCTGCACCTGGTCGACCACCGGGCAATCGATGTCTTCCAGGTCGGCAGCGATACCTGCGGTATCACCGGCGCGATGATTGTGGCCGACATGGTCTACGGCATCGAGCGGCCAGTCTCCATGATGAACTCCCCCGGCAGCTTCATGGCCCACGCGGCGGCGGCCATGCCTAACCACACCATGCTTGAAGTCCTCGGCGCCGGTCGCGACGCCCTGTTCGACATCGACATCCAGCTCGACGACGGCTGGCTCGTCCTGGGCGAGCGTCCCGGTTTCGGCATCGAGTTCGATGCCGACCTCCTGGCTGCCCACACCGTCGAGCAGGCCTCTCCCACAGCCATGGCCAGCCCCTGGGGCCGGCGCCCTGGCGCGGGACTCTACGCCTGATTTGACGCGCTTCTCTTAGTGGCCAGGGCCGTCCGTGCGGCCCGTCCAACCTGCGATTCGGTCCGCAGACGCCCGTTGCGACTGGTAAGCAGCGCCCGAAGTCGTGACAATAGGCGCGCAGATTCCGTCACTGCCAGGAAACGGAGGCCGCTTTGCGCGCGATTCAGTACGCCGCGCCCTCGACCGTCGAGGACGCTGTAGCCATCCTTGCCGAGCACGGCTCAGACGCCCGCATGCTTGCCGGCGGGACGGACCTCATCGTCCAGGTCCGCGAAGACGCTCGGGATACCGGGGTATTCGTGGACGCCAAGAAGATCCCCGAGCTCATGGACCTCTCGGTTAACGCCGACGGCAGCACAACCCTCGGCGCCGCCGTCCCGTGCCATCAGCTCTACAACAACGCCCAGTTCGCGGCCAGCTATGGGGCCGTGGTCGACGCCGCGCGCATCATCGGCAGCACCGGCATCCAGGGCCGCGCGTCGGTCGGCGGCAACTTGTGCAACTCCGGTCCGGCCGGAGACACCATTCCCCCGCTGATCGTCCACTCGGCTATCTGCAACATCGCTGGCCCCGACGGTGAGCGAACCGTGGCCGTCGAAGACTTCTGCACCGCCCCCGGCCGTAACGTACTGGCCGACGGCGAGTTGCTGGTGTCCCTCACCCTCCCCAGGCCACCGGCTGGCTCGGGCTCGCACTATCTGCGCTTCATCCCCCGCAACGAGATGGACATCGCCGTCGTCGGCGCCGGCGCCTCACTGGTGTTGGACGGCGAGAGCATCACGGCCGCCCGCATCTCGCTAGGCGCCGTGGCCCCCACGCCACTCTTCGTCCAGGCTGCTGGCGACGCCCTGATCGGCTTGACCGCCAACGAAGACTCGTTTGCCGTCGCCGCCGATATCGCCCGCGACGCCGCGTCGCCGATCGACGACATGCGCGGCACCATCGCCCATCGCAAGCAGCTCTCCTACGTTCTCACCCAGCGCGCCCTGCGCGGCGCCAGGGCTCGCGCCCAGGGAGGCAGTCCCACCAATGGCCACTGAAATCCAGTCGGGAAAGGTCCACGTTCAGACCACCATTAACGGCGAGTCGGTGGACTTTCTCGCCGAGCCGCGGGAAAGCCTGCTGGAGGTCCTGCGCGACAACCTGGGGCTGACCGGCGCCAAGG
>JAPPFO010000175.1:5339-6400 GCA_028875175.1 Chloroflexota bacterium
TGTCCTCACCTACCGCGCCCTCGACCGGGCGCTCGAACGAGCCCGGGAGGCCTAGCCCATGCCCCGTCGCACCCACATCCAGACCACCCTCAACGGCGAGGAGATCGACTTCCTCTGCGAGCCCCGCCAGAGCCTGCTCGAAGTCCTGCGCGACGAGCTCGGCCTGACCGGTACCAAGGAAGGCTGCAACAACGGCAACTGCGGCGCCTGCAACGTCGTCATGGACGGCGTGCTGGTCAACTCCTGCTGCGTCCTCAGCGTGGAAGCCGCCGGCGCGACCATCGAAACCATTGAGGGTGTCGCTTCGCCCGAGGGCCTGCACCCCCTGCAGCAGTCGTTCCTTGAGAACGCCGCCCTCCAATGCGGCGTCTGCACGCCCGGCTTCATCGTCGCGGCCAAGGCCCTGCTGGAAGAAAACCCGAATCCCACGGAGTACGAAGTTCGCTGGTGGCTTGCCGGCAACCTCTGCCGGTGCACGGGCTACGACAAGATCGTACGCGCCGTCCTGGACGCCGCCGAACGCATGCGCGCGGAGGCGTAGCCATGGCTGTAGACACCAGAGTTGGCCAGACCGTCAAGCATCACGACGAGGAATACAAGGTCATTGGAACCCGGCCGATTCGCCACGACGGCCTCGAAAAGGTCACTGGCGAAGCGCGCTACGGCTCCGACATCAACCTGCCAGGCCAGCTGCACGGCAAGGTGCTGCGTAGCCCGCACGCCCATGCCCGCATCGTCAGCATCGACACCAGCCGCGCCGAGGCCCTGGACGGTGTTCGCGCCGTCATTACCAGCGCCGCCTTTCCCGACCCGGGCGACAAGCTCACCGGCGGCGGCGAAGCGCCCGGTCTTCCGCTCAAATTCAAGAGCGCCAACATGCTCGCGCGCGGCAAGGTCCACTACCACGGCCACGCCATCGCCGCCGTGGCGGCCGCCAACCCGCACGTCGCCGCCGAGGCCCTCAAGCTGATCGACGTCGAGTACGAAGTGCTCGACCCCGTCCTTGAGGTCTGGGACGCCATGAAGTCCGACGCCCCGGTCATCATCGAGGACCTCTACAC
>JAPPFO010000175.1:6410-10756 GCA_028875175.1 Chloroflexota bacterium
CCTCTACACCGCCAGGGCTGACGGCACCACCGCCGAAGAGCCCAGCAACGTGGCGGCGGAAATGCTCTACGAGGTTGGCGACGTCGACGCCGGATTCGCCAAGGCGGATCTGGTCGTCGACCGCGAGTTCACCTTCGGCGTGGTCCACCAGGGCTACATCGAAACCCATAACGCCACCGCGCACTGGCTCAAGGACGGCCACCTGCACGTCTGGTGCAGCTCCCAGGGCGCCTTCACCATCCGGCAGGAACTGGCCGATCTGCTCGATCACCCGATCACCAAGATCCACGTCGTGCCGATGGAGATCGGCGGCGGGTTCGGCGGCAAGACCACCGCCTACCTCGAGCCCCTGGCCGCCCTCCTGTCTCGGCAGACCGGCCATCCGATCAAGATGGCCATGGATCGGGCCGACGTCCTCAAGGCGACCGGTCCCACGCCGGGCGGCTACGTGCGCGTCAAGCTGGGCGTCACCAACGACGGCATGATCACCGCCGGCTACGCCAACCTGGCCTTCGACGCCGGCGGCTATCCCGGCTCCGTAGTGGGCGCCGGCTGTCGCTGCGTCTTCGCGCCCTACAACATGCCCAACGCCAAGGTCGAAGGCTTCGACGTCGTCGTCAACAAGCCCAAGACCCACGCCTACCGGGCGCCGGGCGCGACCCACGCCGAGTTTGCCAGCGAGACGGTGGTCGACGAAATCTGCCGCACCTTGGACATCGATCCGGTCGAGTTCCGCCTCAAGAACAGCGCCAAGGAAGGCGACTGGCAGCTCGCCATGCCGCCCTATCCGCGCATCGGCCACATCGAGTGCATGGAAGCCGCGCGCGACTCCGCCCAGTGGCAGACCCCGCTGGAAACCGCCCCGGGCAAGAATCGCGGCCGCGGCATCGCGTCCGGCTTCTGGTTCAACATCGGCTTCACCTCCAGCGTGACCGCCAAGCTGAATAGCGATGGCAGCGTCACGCTGCTCGAGGGTTCAACCGACATCGGCGGGACCCGCACTTCGATTGCCATGCAGTTCGCCGAGACGTTGGGCATCGCGGTTGAAGACGTGGATCCGATCGTGGCCGACACCGACTCCGTCGGTCAGACCGACGTCACCGGCGGCAGCCGGGTCACCTTTGCCACCGGACTGGCCGCCCACAACGCGGCCAACGACATGAAGGATCAGATTGTCGAAGGCCTGGCGGACCTCTGGGATGTCGCCGCTGAGTCAATCAGCCACGCCGACGGAACCTTCTCGGCCAACGGCAACTCGGCCACCGTGGGCGAAGCGGCCGGCCTGCTGGAGGAAGAAGGCGTCTTCCCCATCGGCAAGAACACGGTCACGCCCACCCGCGAGGGCGGCGCCTTCGCCGTCCACATCGCCGACGTGGAAGTGGATGAAGAAACCGGCAAGGTCGAAGTCCTGCGGTACACCGCCGTTCAGGACGCCGGCGTCGCCATTTATCCGCCGTACGTCGAAGGCCAGATGCAGGGCGGCGTCGTACAGGGCGTCGGCTGGGCGCTGAACGAGGAGTACGTCTACAACGACGACGGTCACTTGCTCAACGCCAGCCTGCTGGACTACCGCATGCCGACCGCGCTCGACGTTCCCAACATCGAGACGATCATCGTCGAGGTGCCCAACCCCGGGCATCCCTACGGTGTTCGCGGCGTGGGCGAAGTACCCATCGTGCCGCCGCCCGCGGCCATGGCCAACGCAATCCACGACGCGACCGGCGTCCGCATGAGCCACCTGCCCATGTCGCCGGCCCGCGTCCAGGCGGCTCTGGCAGCCGAGGCGTAAACCACGGTGGCGACCGTTCACATCCCCACCCCCATGCGGGAGGCGACGGACGGCGCCGCCAGGGTTGAAATAGAAGGCGCCACGGTGCGGGAAGTCGTGGAGCGCCTGGAAGCGAGCTACCCGGGCCTGGGCGGCCGGCTGGTCGAGGACGGCCAGCTCCGCCCAGGCCTGTCGGCCTTTGTCGACGGCGCCAACGTGGGCCGCCGCCTGCGCACTAGGCTCCAGCCCGACAGCGAGCTGTTCTTCGTCGAGGCGCTCGGCGGCGGAACGTCATCCCATCGGGAGTTGGGCCCTCTTCCCAACCCCCGCTGCAGACCTCTGCAAGTCGCCCCTCGTCCTCAATTGCGGGGCGCTTCTTCACCCTCTCCAAGGGGAGAGGCAGATTCGGCCGTCCCCGGCCGAAACCGGTGAGGGGTCTTCCGGGCACCCGCCCTTGGGTTACGCACAGGTCTCCTCTGGGAAAGGGCAAGGTGAGGGTATTCCGCCCCGCCTCTCACCCAGGCTCGGGTGACCTACAGCTAGACTCTCTGGATTCGGTTCTCAAATCAGATTCGCCTCGAACAGGCGGGAGCAGCGAATGACAGCAGGTAACGGCGCATACCGAGTCGTTGGGACCCGTCCGGTCCGTCACGACGGCGTGGACAAGGTCACGGGACGCGCACGCTACGGCGTGGACGCCCACATGCCCGGAATGGTCTGGGGCAAAGTGCTGCGCAGCCCGCACGCCAGGGCTCGCATTCGCGGCATCGACACCTCGCGCGCCGAGGCTTCGAGCCAGGTTCTCGCCGTGGTCACCGGCGACGACTTTCCCGACCCGGGCGCCGGCGAGGCCGAAGCCAACGAGTCCGGCATGCAGAGCCTGCGCTACATGGCCGAGCGGGTCATCGCCCGCGGCCGCGTCACCTACGAGGGCCAGGTCATCGCCGCCGTGGCCGCAGCCAGCGTGCACGAGGCCGAGGAAGCCCTGCGCCTGATTGACGTCGACTACGAAGTCCTGCCCCCGCTGCTGGACGTCCGCGAAGCCATGCGCGACGGCGCCCCGGTCATCCTGGACGACCTGTACACCGAGACCGGCGGTGTCTTTGACGACAAGCCCAGCAACATCGCCAAGCACTTCATCTTCGAAGAAGGCGATGTCGAGGCCGGTTATGCCGCGGCTGACCTGGTCATGGAGCGCTCCTACTCCACCGCCATGGTCCACCAGGGCTACATCGAACCCCACAACGCCCTGGCCCACTGGAACCAGGACGGCCACCTGATCGTCGAGTCCAGTTCGCAGGGCCACTTCGGCATCCGCGACGAACTGGCCACCATGCTCGAGCATCCAAAGTCGAAGATCCGCGTGCTGCCGGCGGAAATCGGCGGCGGCTTCGGCGGCAAGACCACCGTCTACCTCGAACCGCTCGCCGCCGTGCTGTCGCGCAAGATCGGCCGCCCGGTCAAGATGACCATGAACCGCACCGAGGTCCTCATCGGCACTGGCCCCGCCCCCGGCGCCTTCATGACGGTCAAGATGGGCGTCACCAACGAAGGCAAGATCACGGCCATCAACGTCGACTTGGCCTTTGAGGCTGGCGGCTACCCCGGCTCGGCCGTTAGTGCCGGCTGCCTGTGCTGCATCGGCCCCTTCGATATCGAAAACTTCCGCGTCGACGGCTACGACGTGATCGTCAACAAGCCCAAGTCGCACGCCTACCGCGCCCCCGGCGCGCCCCAGGCCGAGTTCGCCGTCGACGCGCTGATCGACGAAATCTGCGCAGAGCTCGACATGGACCCGCTGGAATTCCGCCGGCTCAACGCGTCAAAGGAAGGCGACCTGCGGGTGGACGGCACCCGCTTCCATCCCATCGGCAACATCGAGACCATCGATGCCGCCGAAGCCACTGACCACTGGCAGTCCGAGCTCGGCGAGTCCACCGGCACCAAGCGCCGCGGCCGCGGCGTAGCCTCCGGCTACTGGCTCAACGGCGGCGGCAAGTCCAGCGCCGTGGCCCGGCTCAATGGCGACGGCACCGTCACGTTGCTGGAAGGTTCCATGGACATCGGCGGCACCCGGACCTCCATCGCCATGCAGTTGGCCGAGTTCCTGGGCATTCCCATCGAAGACGTGGACCCGATCGTTCCCGACACCGACTCCATCGCCTTCACCGGCGTCACCGGCGGCAGCCGCGTCACCTTCGCCCCGGGGTGGGGGCCCAGCGTGGCGGCCGAGGACCTGAAGGACCAGATGGTCGAGGGTCTGGCCGACTACTGGGACGTGCCGGCTGAGTCAGTCAGCTTCGACGCCGGTGTATTCAGCCAGGACGGCGCCAGCCTCAGCTTCCAAGAGGCCGCGGCCGCGCTCCAGGACGACGGCCTGGAAGTTGTGGGCAAGGCCTCCGTGTCGCCTGACGGCTCCGGCAACACCTTCGCCATCCACATCGCCGACGTGGAGGTCGACACCGAGACGGGCAAGGTCGAAGTCCTTCGCTACACCGCCCTGCAGGACGCCGGCACCGCCATCTATCCGCCCTACGTGGAGGGCCAGATGGAGGGTGGCGTTTCCCAGGGTGTCGGC
>JAPPFO010000227.1:0-2029 GCA_028875175.1 Chloroflexota bacterium
TCATCCCCGGCAGCGCCGAGTGCATGAAGCGTTCGAACTCGGCCATGCCGCCCGCATCCCCCAGCAGGTAGGTCCCGCCCCCGAACCGCACGGTCACGTCATCGCGGCCGGACGCGTCGGCGGCGAGCCGGTGAAACGCCTCGATGCTGTTTCCGCCGGCATTCGGCGTGGCGCCGTACCGGCGCAGGTTCAACTCCGTGGCCATGCTCAGCTACTCCTGTGCGCGCTTCCGTATCCCCTGAGCGCAGAGCGGCCTACTCGGCCCCTCGGCGCAGCACGCGCCCCGGGCGGGCCCGGGTGTGGGTGCCGTCGCGGATCACCGATACGCCGTTTACCAGCACGTGGCCGATCCCGTCCGGGAATCGGTGCGGGTCCTCCCAGGTCGCGTTGTCGATGACGGTGTCCGGGTCGAACACGACCAGGTCGGCGGCCTTTCCCGCGCCGATCCGCCCCCGGCTTGCCACCTGCAGCCGGTCGGCCACCGCGCCGGTCATCTTGTGCACGGCTTCCTCCAGCGTGAGCACCCCGAGCTCGCGCACGTAGCGCCCGAGCACTCGCGGGTAGCAGCCGTAGACGCGCGGATGCGGAGAGCCGGTTCCCCACACGCCGTCGGGAGACACCGCCTTGCCGTCGGAGCCGATCATCGCCAGCGGATGGCCGAGGAAGTAGCGCACGTCGTCCTCCGAGCGGATGTGCACCACGCCCTCGAGCCATGGGTCCTCGCGGGCGACCGACAGGATCGCCTCCACCGGCGACTCGCCACGCCGGGCTGCGATCTCCGTCCACACCTTGCCGACCATCCAGCGCGTCGAGTCCCGGTTGGCCTTGGTAATCACGTACTTGTCCCAGGGCAGCGGCACGCCCCCCCAGAACCCGCGGGCGATCTCCTCCGCCATCCGGGCGCAGGTGTCCGGGTCGGTCAGCCGGCGCCGGACCGCCGCCGGTCCGTCCTCCTGCGCCCAGAGGGGCAGCACCCCGGTAATCCCGCACGCCCCGGCGGTATAGGGATAGACGTCGTAGAGCGCGTCCACGCCCCGCTCCCGCGCCGCCTCCATGCGCCGCACCATCTCGCCGCCTTCGCCGTGGTGCCGGCTGTCGATCAGCGCGATGTGGGAGTACTGGACGGGAATGCCGGTGAGCTCACCGATCTCGATCGCCTCGTCCACGGCTTTGAAGTGATTGCCCGAGTGGAGCCGGGCGTGCGTGGCGTAGAAGGCGCCGGGAAACCGATACGCTTCCGCCGCGAGCGCCGCGATCTCGCCGGCCGGCGCCGCCGACGCCGGCGGACCGGTGAGCTGGGTGGTGAGCGCGACCGCCCCCTGCTCCACCGCCTCGGCCACCAGGCGCTTCATCAACGCCAGCTCCTGGTCGTTCGCCGGCCGGGCCTCCGTGGCCTTCGCCGCCTGCCGGAGGGTGCTGTGGCCGATCTGCCCCACCACGTTCAGGCTGACGCCGCTGCCTTCGAGCGCCTCCGCCCAGCCGTCGAAGTCCCTCCACGCGTAACGAACGGCGCTGCCTTCGACGACCTGCACGGGGGCGATCTCCTGCAGCTCCGCCGGGGTCAGCAGCCCGGCCGGAAACGCCGAAGACCCGCAGTTGCCGACCACCTCGGTGGTGACGCCCTGGTAGGCCTTGGACTCGCCGCCGGGATCGTCGAGCATGGAGACGTCCGAGTGGGCGTGCATGTCGATGAAGCCCGGGCAGACCACCTGGCCGCTGGCGTCGATCGTCTCGGAACGCTCGGCTGCCGCCAAGTCGCCGACGGCGGCGATGCGGCCCTCAGCGATCGCCACGTCCGCCCGGTACGCCGCCGCACCGGTGCCGTCGATCACCGATCCTCCCGCCACCACCTTCTCGAATGCCATCCTGACCTCCGCTACCCCAAAGCCATCGCTTCGGCGACGATACCCATCGTTCCGGCGGTCCTTCAACGGCCTCGGAGTAATTAGCATTTGGCCCCCGAGCGCCACAAAAAACAGACTAACAGGAAAGTTGGGATGGGGCCATATACGAGCCCGAGGGGAGGATA
>JAPPFO010000227.1:2039-10741 GCA_028875175.1 Chloroflexota bacterium
AAAGGCCTGCTTGGCGCCCCTCATCCCCTGCGTCCCGGGGGCCCTTCCCCGCCCTCGGTGCGGGCGCCTTGGGCCGCTCTCCCTCAACATCGCTGGCCCTCCGAGGAAGGTGGGGATGGGCCATTAGCGGAGCCGGAGGCGACGATATTGGGGCGCTCGGCTCCGGGCGTGTGGTACGGTCGAGGGGGTGAGCAGAATCGAACAGGTGCCGTTGGGGCGCACGGCGTTGCGGATCGGGCGGATCGGACTGGGCTCGGGCACGTTCGGCCGGGAGATCGACGAGGAGACCTCGCGCGCGGTCCTGGACCATGCGTTCGAGCGCGGGGTGACCTGCATCGACTCGGCCGAAGGGTACGGCGGCAGCGGATCGGGGGCGTTCGTCCCGTCGGAGCGCATCCTGGGCGCGTGGATGGCCGACCGCGGCGTCCGGGACCAGGTGGTGGTCATGACCAAGGTGGGCTCGGGCAACGGTCCGACCAACATCGAGCAGGTCATCGTCCAGAGCCTGGAACGCCTGCAGCTCGACCGGGTGGCGGTGTATATGGTCCATCACTGGGACGACGAGGTGCCGCTCGACGAGACGCTGCACGCGCTGCACGAGGTGGTCGCGTCCGGCCGGGCGCAGGCGATCGGGTGCAGCAACTTCACCGGCGAGCAGCTCGCCCAGGCGCTGGAGATCAGCCGGCGCAACGGCTGGGCGCGGATCGAGATCGTCGAGAACATCTACAACCTTGCGCGGCCGGAAGAGGAGCGGAGCTCGATGCCGGTGTGCGAACGGCACCAGGTGACGTTCCTGGCCTTCAGTCCGCTGGGCGCCGGGTTCCTGACCGGGAAGTACACCGGCGATCGCGGCCGGCTGCCGGCCGGGACGCGTTTCGACGTCGCTCCCGCCCACTGCGACGTCTATTTCTCGGACCGCAACTTCCGGGTGGTGGAGCGGCTGCGCGCGAAGGCCGCCGAGCTCGGCGAGTCCATGGCGTACCTGGCCGGGGCGTGGACGGTGTCGAACCCGTCGGTGGGCAGCACGCTGTTCGGAGCGCGCAGCACCGCCCAGGTGGACAACGCACTGCGCTGCCTGCACGACGGCATCGACGCCGGGCTCCGGGCCGAGATGGCGAGCTGGGGCTAACGTCGGCCATGGCACGCCCGTTCCGGCTCGACCGCCGGCAGCTTGCCCGCTTCGAGACCTTCGGCTTCCTGCGGTTCCCGTGGCTGTTCGCCGCCGAGGCGGACGCCATCATCGACGCGTTCGAGGAGGTCTGGCGCGCGCACGGCGGCCGGCGGGACCGACCGCCGCACACGGGATAGCGCCGCTCGATCATGATCCCATTCCTCGACCACTCCGAGCACCTCTGTCCGCCCGCCGCTTAGAACGATTTCGCTTCGGTACTCCTCAGAACTTGAATCGCCTGCAGCTCAACCGGTTGGCGGTTTACATGGTCCATTACTCGGACGACGCGATGCCGGCTGGACGAAACCCTGCACGCGCCGCACACCGTGTTGGAGTCCAGAAGAACGCGCGCGATCGGCTGTACCAACCTTACCGGCCGCTCGGTCTCCGTGGCGCCAAACCTCCCCGGCGCCCCGCCCCGTGCGGACGAGATCTTCCAGGTCCCGGACACTGAGACGACCCGCGTGCTCCTTCAACGCGTTGTAGATCCTCCTTGACTCCCTCTGCGGCAATCCACTATATTCGTGCGCCTAGCCTGGAGCGATGATCTCGCGCGACGTTGTTCATAACCTTAAGGTCGATCAAGTCCAGAGTGAAGCGGCCCTGAATCGCCGAATCGACGGAAAAGTACTGTTCGTCGCCTGTGGTTAACGACTATAGGCTCCGCGATGCTTGGCGGCGTTGTTGTCGCGATTGTCACGGCCCTCATAGACCGTAATCTGTAACAACGAACCGGAGGAACACTGTGTCACGGTATTATGATTCCAATACGAGAGTCCTGAATGCTTCGGGAATTCAGTTTGTTAAGGACCATTTACTCAGAACCGGAATGCAATATAGATGTTGTGCGAGATCGGGTAGCCAAATACGAATCGTCGATCAGTTGTACGGACTTCGTGCTGCCGAAGAGAGTTTCCCTGGGAAGGAAGCGCGATTTGTTTTAGTAATGTGTGAGAATTGCTACAACACAACGCTCTTTAACGTCAATGAAATGGGCCTTGACGCACCTTGATGTTTCGCACGCACGGGATCGCAATGTGTCATTGAATAAGAAGAATACGGGTCTCTTGGAACTGCTGATCGTTCTTGCACCAATAGTTGTTTTCGCCGCCGGCATAATTTTTCGACGAATTCCGTTGTACTCAGGTGACTTACTGCCGGATGGTCAATCCTTGGAAGCTCACCATGACATCGCATACGAAATAAAGTACCGGTACTGGACCATTACGTCGTTCCTTGTTCTCTTAACCGCTTGCATTGTTGCCGTTGTAGCCACAATACTCTCAATGAAACGAGCGAAGTGTTCGTGTACGAAGTGGGTTTCGTGGCTCGCCGGGGCCGTCGCGATAGTGCTTGTCAGTAGAGTCGGGGATGAGCTTCCGGTCAACGTTCTTCATACCGTGTCGCACCTGCTGCCTTCCGATAGCACAATAGTGTCCAGGATAGGAATCGGTACTACTGTTACGACAGTCTTCACATCGTTTGCATCACTCGGTATATTCGTTGCGACTACAACGCTGGTTCCTCCACGGATAAAAGGGGGGCGTCTGGAGGATCGGATGACGCGAAGTACGAGCAACTTTCAGACCCTTGGCGGTCTAGTGCTCGCTGCATCCTTTGTTCTCGCGTCTGGCGTCATGCTTCTAAATGCTTGGCTGAAATGGCTTGGAGGGTTCGTCAAGGATCGCGATAGCGATTATCTTTCCTTGGTCAGCGGATTGGTAAATCATCACGCAATTGCTTTTGTTCTGACTCTGATCGCCGGCTTTCTTCCAATATGGATTTGGATGGGGGCTTCGAACAGGTCGATGATTGGGGAGTATGGCGGAGACGGAAGTGAAATCTGGTTTCAAAGGAATCGTAATACGTACACGAAATGGTACCTTCTTCTTTTTCCGATTGTCTCCCCGTTACTGGCCTCAATAATTCAGGCGACCCTGTGACTGATTTCACTCACAGCGAGCACCGTTAGTTAGTTCCTGTCCGGGAACCCTCGATTTGGGGCGATCGTAGGCAGGGAAGGCGATACACGGCGGATACGGAGCGCTGGACGTATCAGAAAATGGGCGGGAGCAACTCGGAAATGACGGTTCGAGGGCTCTGGGTCTGAGCAAAACGATGCGAATGGAGGTCGACAATAGAACGATAAGGCGTAGCTTTCCTGCGGATCTTCAAGGAGCGAAAGAATCTGGAGAGGGACGAACCGCCCGGCGCTCGTCAGGTCAACAGCAAACGTGCCAGCCGTATCAGGTTGTGCGCGAACACCGCCGCGTGCACGTACGCCCGAAAATGTTCCCAGCCGTGCCAGTTGCAGCGGTTCAGCCCAAAACACCGCTTCAGGTATGAAATGCCCGCTTCCGCGCCAGCGCGAAAGCGCTTGAGTTGACCGTAGATCCACGACGACGGCGTCATGTCGGCCGGCTCCAGACCACACTTCTTGTGAAACACCACGTGCTCCACCCCCAGCTCCTTGGCATCGGTCAAATTCTGCTTCGAGGCATAGCCTCCATCGAACGCGGCCCGCTGCGGCCGTTCGCCGAAGGTCTCCACGTGCCGCAGCAGCATCGGCAGGCAGCGCGTGCTATCGGCAGGGTTGCCTGCTTCGACCACCACATCCAGTACCAGCCCGCTGCGCCCGGTGCTCACGTTGATCTTGTGCCCGTACTGCGTGGCGCGCCCGCCCTTGACGATGATGTCGGTGTGCGGCTCGAACAGGCTCACCACCTTCTCAGCGGCCGGCACCTTCTCACCGTCGAACACCCGCCGCTGGGTCTGATCGACCACGCGCTCGATCAACCCCACATAGGCGTCCATTTCCGCACACCAACTCTTGGCCCACGGGTCAGTTACGGTACTCACGCGAGCCCGTGCCGCCGCCGCGTAGCCCAGCGACAGCGCCACCAAGGCCAGCAGCCGCCGATAGCCGCGCCGCCGCGTGTTCGGAGCGCGCGCCGAGCCGATCTGCCGCTCACGCCGCTTGGCGGCACGGCAGTGGTCGCTGAACTGAAGCTCCGGCAGCAGCCCCTGCGCCTGGCGCAGCAGTCGCCTCAGCACCCGCACCCCGTCGTACAGCAGGCGGCTGTCCGACGGTGCCAGGATGTCGGTGGCGGTCGTCGTGGAGTCGATGCGCACCTGCGTCCCGGTTTCGATCCCCCGCTCCTTGGCCTCCTGCAACAGCACGGCGTCCAGCCGTTCCCAGGTCTTGGCGTCAATCATGCTGATGGCGCTCTGCAGCGCCGACTTCTTCGGCACCCGCCACGGATCGACCCGCGCAAAGCGCTGCGTGCTGCGCGAATCGCGCAGCGCGAACTCCAAATCCCGGTACGAGTAGTTCATCAGCCGCGCGATCACCGCGCAGCGCAGGATGGTCTCGCAGGTCAGCCCGATACGACCACACGTGGCCGAGCCGCCCACGCAGCGGCCGACCATATCGAGCAGTTCGGGATGTTGATCGAGCAACAGGGACGCCAGTTCCAGCTCGTCGGCGACGGTATGGTCAATCTGTGGCGCCTGGAATACACTTGGTTGTTCGGTGCGTGTCGTGCGCATCGGGCTCTCCGGGTGTTTCGGTTGTTTCGTGGTCTTGTTCACCAGCGATGATAACCGAAACACCCTTTTCTTCAACCCACCAAGACCCTCAATTCACGCCTGCTCAACAACTTGTGAGTTTACGGACAGGAACTTGTTAGGCTCGAACCGCGATGGAAGTTCGAGGAGCTCTCTGAAGTCACGGGAAGGGATCCCGACGACGGATCACCGGGAGAAAATGCGGCAGGTGTGGAGATTTTTCGTGTTATTCATCAAGAGGCAGTTGGTTTGGTAAACGGCGTTGAGACGGATCATAGCACGATATTCAGACTTTACAATGGTGAGGAAGCGTCTACGGTAACGGACGTGACGGTTGAGATTATATCTGGCCCCTGGCCGACTTATCCACAGCCCCGGTGGTGCGATACGTGTTTATTTACGCGCGTGTCGAAATGCACGGAAGATACGACGAGAGGAGGCGTATTGAGATTCTACTGTGACTACATAGGAGCCGGAGCAGTGATAGGATTCGCGGTTGAGGTCGATGCTGATAAAGGTTTTGCAGGAGGAACGGTGGTGGTTTCGAACGCAGAGGGAACCCTCAGATACGAGTTTGATTGACAAAGTCGGTTGGGGGTCGACAGCGATGGCGTCATGGAGCCAGCCAGTAGCCGGGAGGGGCGGTGGATGCTCGGTCGACGCGATCACCCTGGTCAAAGGGATACCTTAGTTGCGGGTTTTCATCCGGGCAATCAACTGCTGGGTCCTGTAGATACCGACCGGTACACCCTACGGTGGTTCTCACAAGCCTCCCGTCGGACACACGCTCTTCGTAAGCATGACAGTGTCCACTCGTCGCGCACCAAGCGGTACCGGTACCTACGTTGCGAAGACCGTCTATGAAGTTCCGTGTACTTACGCCGTCAGAGGCGCCTTGAACCGATGCGTCGCCGGCGCCGTGGTCTTTTCGTGTAACAGCGCACCAAAGCATCGCAGCATTCCCGCAAACGGCGTCGCCGTCGCCTTGGCCGAAGCGCATAACGAAAACGAACCCGTAACCGACGTTGAGATCGCCGGGGTTTATGTCAGACACTGCGGTAAATTGAGCGTCGCCATCGCCGTTGTCCAACCGACTTACATTGATTTGCCCAGCTTTCACGCCGGCTAAAGTCGACACTAACGCGTCACCGGCGCCGTCACCGGTGCGTACAATGGTCAGCTTGTTGTAAGTGCCAGCAGCGATGTTGACGTGGAGAAACCCATCGCCATCGCCCGTTAGTTTTATCTCTGTATTCCCTCTCTTTGACGAACGGATCACAAAGTCATCGATGATATAGTTCGCCGTGCAGCCGGCGGGATTTTCGATGTATATATTGCCGCCATGGACGGCAACGTTCCACGTGTCGCCGCCAACGGCCTCCACCTCGTTGAGCTTATATCCTAAGAATCCAACTTCTGAATATTGAGCGGCTCTTACGGATCCGCAAAATCCGGACGCGCCATTTCCGGGCGTGTCAGTTTCACCTGGCGTACTAGGTGCCGACGGCATGACGTCGCAGCCGGCCAGCACCAGCAGCAGCAGCGTCACCGCCGCCGCTACGCCCGCCAACTCTGACCATCTCGTATTCATTCTTGTCTCCTTCGGACCGCGATGGTTGATGCCGACCAGCGTGCGACGCATAACAGGCGCGTGTCAAGCGCGCGCAACCGACAGACCAGAGAGGGCGAGACGGCCAAACGGTGCTGCGCAGCCGCGCGGCACGCGGAGCAGGCTACCGTCAGCTCCCGCCGTTCTTCGGGGTCTGCCCCTGCTGCCTGCGGGAGGTCGGGATAGCTGCTCGCTGTTTGTTTGTCCCTAATCCTCGCCTTGGGCGTCGCTCCATGTGAAGAGTGCTCGGCGGACAAAGGATTTGAGGGGTTGAGGGGTTGGCGTCGTTCTATACCAAATCTATGCTGTCGGGTGTCATGCCTGCTCGGTTACCTCTTCTGGCCAGGACGCCTTTCTTGCTCGACACAAACCCGCTCCAGGAGGCCTCCAGCCCCCACGCCGGTGCCCTGGCGACCTCCCGCGCGTTCCGCTCGCTCGGGTTTCCCGATCTGATCGACATCCATCTGCCGCTGCGCAAACGACAGCGGGGCTTCACCGAGGCGCAGATGATCGAGAGCGTCCTGCTCCTGCAGACCATCGGCGGCGAGTGTCCCGATGACATCGGCCTGCTGGCCGACGACGGCTGTCTGGAGCGCGGCCTGGGCTACCGGGCGCCAAAGGCGACGGCGCTGCGGTACTTCCTGGAGCAGTTCCACGACCAGGGCTTGGAGGATCAGCGTCCGTCGCGGGAGAGCCAACTGAGCTTCATCGTGCCCAGCAGCAGCGCCGTGGCGGGGCTGCAAGAGGTGCAGGCAGGCGGCGTACGCAACATCGCCGCGCTCCATGAGCAGCACGGCCGACGGCTGAGCATCGCCACCGTCGACCAGGACGCCACCCTTATCGAGAGCCACAAACAGGCCGCCTATGCCCACTATCAGGGCGGGCGCGGCTACCAGCCGATGATCGCGCTGTGGGCGGAAGCCGACCTGATCGTGGCCGACGAGTTCCGCGACGGCAACGTGCCGGCCAAGCAGGAGCCGCTGAACTGTGCGCGGATGGCGTTCGCGGCGCTGCCCGACACGGTGAGCGAGCGTTACTTCCGGGGCGACTCAGCCTGCTACGAGACGGATCTGCTGCGGTGGCTCAGCGACGAGGAGCGCCATGGGGAGCCCGGCGGGCGCATCGGGTTCGCGATCAGCGCGATGATGAGCAAGCAGTTGGCCACGGCACTCGGCGCGGTCTCGGATCCGCAGTGGGTGACGTTCGACGAGGAGCCAGACGGCACCAAGCGCCAGTGTGCGGAGGTCGACTACGTGCCCTCGCAGCGCTACGAACACAAGCACAGCCGGCCGTTGCGCTACGTGGGGCTGCGGATTCTCAAGCCGCAGGGGTCGCTGTTCGCCGACGGTTCGGATCGCCACCACCATGCGGTGGTCACCAATCTGGACTGGATTGCAGCTGGGCTGCTGCGGTGGCACCGGGAGAAGGCCGGCACCGTCGAGCATGTCCATGAAGAACTGAAGAACGGCTTGGCGGCCGGCCACATGCCCAGCCAGCGATTTGCGGTCAACGCGGCGTGGTTGAAGCTGTCGATCCTGAGCTACAACATCGCCAGCGCGATTCGCGGGTTGTGCCTGAGCGCCACCGAGCGCACGGCGCGGTTCAAGCGCTACCGGCTGCTGATGGTGCACGTGGCCGGGCGGATGAATCGCAACAACTGCATGATGCGCTTACGGCTGTGCGCGTGCGAGTCGGCCATCGCGCGCATCAACACGGTCTGGGAACGGTTCAAACTGGCCACCCAAGCCACCTACTCACAGCCCTGGCCGCGCGCCGGGTAGCGGGGCACGGTCGCCGCACGCTCCACCGCCTTCTGGCCGGCATCAGCGCCCGGCCCCACGCGCCAGCGTCGGGAGCACTGCGCGGGCGGGTAGGCTACCGACCCTCGCGTGGCGCGGCACGTCTGCGCGCTGCATTCACAGAATCCACAATCCGCACTTCTCCGCAACGCACCGCCTCGCATCCTGTGCCGGTGTCGCCACGGAATCCGCTCAGAATCCTGGCCCCAAGCCCTCATGGCGCCCTCGCCACGCTTAGGCGAGGATTTGGGTTTGTCTCGTGCCCTTGACCCCTCCGTAGGCCGGCGATAGGCTACTGGGCTACATCACCGACATGAGGGAGCATTAATGAAGCGAATACACAGATGCGCGCTTGCGATAGCGCTGGCCATCATGGTGGCGGCGCTGCCGGCCTGGGCGCAGCAGTACCACGAAGCGCCCATGCTTGCCGAAATGGTTGCCGCCGGCGACCTGCCGCCGGTCGAAGAACGACTGCCGGCGAACCCGTTCGTCCGCCAAGTCCATTCCGAGATCGGCACCTACGGCGGCACCCTGAACAAGTGGGACACCAACCTGC
>JAPPFO010000059.1 GCA_028875175.1 Chloroflexota bacterium
GCACGATGTAGGGCAGGAGCCCCAGGTAGCGGGCGCGCGTGATGGCGATGGCCAGCTTGCGCTGGTTCTTGGCTGTGATGCCGGTCTTACGGCGCGACTCGATGCGGCCGCTGTCGGCAATGAATCGCCGCAGCAACTGCGAGTTCTTGTAGTCGATGGGCTCGCCGGTCTGCTTGAAGTAGTCGCCGCGACGCCGGAAACCGCGGCCTCGCCCGCGGCCTCGCCCACGTCCGCCGCCGCCACGGGGACCGCCGCCGCGCGGGCCGCCACGGGGACCATCACTACGCGGACTGTCGCTACGCGGGCTGCCGCCCGCGCCGTCGCCGCGTGGTTCCTGGGTTGCGGATTCCTGGGTGGCTGGGGCGTCCTGGGTCATCGAGCTTGTTCCTGTTTCACGCGCCGTCAGAACGGCAGGTCATCGGGGCTGATTTCGTCGTCCTGGGCGTCGGAGCGACCGGCACCTTGTCCGCCAGCATAGCCGCCAGCCTGGCTGTCGTAGTCGTCGCGCTGTGGGCCCTCATCGCGCCCGCCCAGCATGAGCATCTCCTGGGCAACGAGTTCGGTGGTTGTGCGGTCGTTGCCTTCGCGGTCCTGCCACGTGCGAGTGGCCAAGCGGCCTTCGACATAGACTTTGGAACCGCGGCGGAGGTACTCGTTGGCAATCTCGGCCAGCCGAGTCCAGGCGACAACGCGGAACCATTCCGTTTCCTCGCGCAGTTCTCCGTCACGGGATTGCCAACTGCGGCTGACTGCAACGGAGAAGTTGGTGACGGGCGTGCCACCCTGGGTAAAGCGCATTTCCGGATCGCGCCCCAGGTTGCCGATGATCTGCACGCGATTGAGTCCTCGCGAGCGACCGCGGCGCTGGCCGCTTTGCTCGGTCACCGATGAAGCTCGGCCAGTTGCTTGGCCTCATAGGCGGCCACATCCGGGTCTTCGGCGACGATGAGGAAGCGGGTGACATCTTCGACGAGGCGCAGGGAGCTTTCGAGCTCACCGATGTTGGCGGGGTCGATGGTGAATTTGAGGAGGACGTAGTGACCTTCGCGCTGTTTCTTGATGGGGTAGGCAAACTTGCGGCGACCCCAGGTGTTGGCGGTGTCGACCTCGCCGCCGTGCGCGCTAATACGTTCGGTGACGGCGTCGATATGGGCGGCGGTGAGTTCGGGGACTTGTTCGACCCCATAGATCACCACAAGCTCGTAGGTGCGCACAGGCGGGCTGTTCTCGGTAGGTGGTTTGCGTCGCGCAACGGCAGGCCCGTGGCGACGGGCTGTGGAGTTGAAGCCTAGCATAGGGAGCAGAAGAGACCGAGGGAGACATTGGGTGGGCAAGCTGGCTCTGGCGGCTGCATTGGTGGCGGCGTGGTTTGCGTTCCGCGGCCGCCCGGCGCCGTATGACATCACGAAGCACCTGAAGGACGGAAAACGTACGCCGCTGCGCGAGGGCCGCCTGTACAGCCGCAGCTCCGGTGAGGGTCCTGACCTGGTGCTGCTACCCGGATTCGCCGGGAACACGCAGACCTGGGAGTTCGTCACACCGGCATTGGCGCGCGAGTACCGGGTGCACTGGCTGGATCCGCTGGGGCACGGCCTCTCCGACAAGCCGGCGACTGCGTGTTACGACGGAGCTGCACAGGCGGAGCGCCTGGCGAACTGGCTGGATGTGAACCACTTGTCCCGGGTCGTCGTGTTTGCCAGCTCTGCCGGCGCCCAGCAGGCCGTGTCACTCGCGGCCACATATCCCGAGCGCGTGCTTGGCCTGGTATTGGTTGATCCATTCCTGGTGGCCGGTCGGTACATAACCTGGTCGCTGAAGCTGGGCAAGCTGATACCCGCCCAGTCGGCGGCGATGGGGCGGCTGCTGTACGCGCAGCGGTGGTACGTGCGCATTGGCCAGATGCTGGGACGGTACGACTCGTTGGGCGTAACGGAGGCTGACGTGGACCGGCAGTATCTGCCGTATGGGAGCCCGGGGTTTTTCGAGGCGCTGCCGGCGATGCTGCGGGACGTGGATCCGGCGAACTATGCGAATGCGATCGCAGCTACGCGATGCCCCGTGTTGCTGGTGTGGGGCGAAGCGGACCGGACGGCGGCCTCGTCGCAGGCGGAGGCGCTGGCGGGGCAGTTTCGGGACGCGGAAATCCGCCTTGTCGAGAAGGCCGGGCACCTGGTGCAGGAGGAGCGGCCGGAGGAGTTGCTGAAGTTGGCGCGGCCGTTCCTGGAGCGGGTGACGCGTTCGGCCGCGGCGGCGTGAGCGAACTGGCGGCGCTGACGGGGCAGATCCATGCCTGTCGCCGCTGCGCGCGGCTGGTGGCCTGGCGGGAGGAGATGGCGCGGACGAAGCGAGCCGCATATCGGGACGAGACGTACTGGGGGCGGCCGGTTGCCGGGTTTGGGGATCCCAAGGCGCGGGTTGTGCTGGTAGGGCTGGCGCCGGCGGCGCATGGAGGCAACCGGACCGGGCGGGTGTTTACGGGCGACCGGTCGGGTGACTTCCTCTTCGGAGCGCTGCATCGGGCGGGTTTCGCAAACCAGAAGGAGAGCCGGCAGCGGGGCGACGGGCTGGAGCTGGGCGGCGCGTATGTGACGGCGATCGTGCGGTGCGCGCCGCCGGCGAACCGGCCGACGGCGAAGGAGCGCGCGGAGTGCCAGGGGTGGCTGAAGGCGGAGCTCGATTTGCTGCCGCGGGCGCGGGTGGCGGTGGCGCTGGGCGGGGAGGCATGGCGGCAGTTGTTGCGGTTGTTCAGGGAACGGGGGCTGGCGGTGCCGCGGCCGGCGCCGAGGTTTGGGCACGGGGCTGAAGCGGCGGTTGGGGCGTGGACGCTGCTGGGGGCGTATCACCCAAGCCAGCAGAACACATTTACCGGGCGGCTAACACCACAGATGTTGGATGCGGTGCTCGTGCGAGCGCGGGAGCTGGCTTTCGATTCAGCTTGAGGCGCTGGTGTAGCGGCTGAGGCCGATGCGCCAGAAGCGGGAGGCGGCGAGCAGGGCCAGGGCGCCGATGAGCGGGGCCAGCCAGATGGCGACCAGGGGTTCGCGGCCGGTGATGGTCTGAGCGGGGACGGTGGTGATGAAGGCGACGGGGAACACGAAGGTCAAGAGCTGACGGAGCCAGAAGGGGTAGATCTCGACGGGGTAGCGCCCGGTGTCAAAGAAGAGCTGGAAGATCATGGTGATGTTCTCGACGCGGACGAACCAGAAGACGAGGGTGGTGAGGGCCAGCCAGATTGAAAAGACGATGGCCACGCCGCCAACCATGACGCCAACGAAAACAGCGGCAACGCCAAACGTGATCTGGGCCTCCAGGCGGATGAGCCCGATGGCGATGATGGCTCCGCCCAGCATCACGTCGGCGAGGTGCCAGACGACGAAGCGTCGGGTGCTGGAGAGGAGCAGCGAGGGGACGGGCTTCAGGAGCACGTAGTCGAAGGTGCCCTTGCGGACTTCGGAGACGACCTCGTTGAGGCTGGGGCTGAGGGCGGTCTGGACGATGCCCTGGACCAAGTAGTAGACGCCCAGCAGGACCATGGCTTGTTCCAGGCGCCAGCCGCTCAGCTCGCTGGTGTGGGAAAAGACGACGGCCAGACCTCCGATTGCGACCCCAATGCCGATGACGCTGCGGAAGAGGTTGCCGACGAGTTCGGCGCGGTAGGCGGTTTCCTTGAGGATGGCGGCCCGCAGGAAGGCGGAGACGATGCGAAGGACGCGCATGTTCAGGCTCCCACGGCGGAGTACTGTCGGATGCCGGCGCGCCAGACGGCGCGAACGACCAGGGCAGCGGCAAAAAGCCAGGCGAACTGGAGGGCGAAGCCGAGGGCCAACTCGCCGGAGTCCAGGCGGTTGAGCAGGACCTCGATGGGGAAGCCGAGCGTGTAGCGCATGGGCAGGGCGGTGGCCAGGTTCTGAACGAAGCCGGGCAGGAGTTCGACCGGCGCGACCTGACCGCCCAGCAGGAAGGTGAGGCCGATCCAGATCTCCCAGAAGGAGAACGAGCGGGTGGTCCAGAAGGCCAGCAAGGCGAAGGTGGTGCCGACGAGGAAGGAGAGGAGAGCGGCGACTACCAGAGCGACCACGAAGAGCGCTGCGCTTCCGGTCGTGATGGTGAGTGAGGGCCGCAGGATGATGACCAGGCCGATCCAGACGGGGATGAGCAGCAGCATGCTGACGCTCTTGTAGGAGATGTTGCGGGCGGCGGCGACCCAGACGGGGTTCATGGGGCGCAGCAGGTGGGGCGAGAGTTCGCCCTGCTGGATCATCGGGCCGAAGGTGTAGATCTCGATGGCGGCGGTGACGTGGGACACGAGCATGAAGGTGAGGTAGTAGGCCGCAAAGTCGCTGAGGCGCAGACCGCCCACGTCGCCGTCGCCGGCGATCGCGCCCCAGACGGCCAGGTAGACGATGGGGTGGACGACTTCCCAGAGCGAGTAGAGGAACAGCACCACCCGGTACTGAAACATGTCGGCGACTTCGGCGCGGGTCAGGGCCAGCGCGCCGGCCAGGGTGGCGCGGCGAACGATCACGGGCCTTCGCCGCGGAAGACCTGGTCGATGACCTCTTCGAGGGGCGGGTCTTCGACGCTGAGGTCGGCGATGGGGAGCTGAGTCAGCAGCCGGCCGGTGACTTCGGGGGCGTCGTCCTTGCCGGCGCGGATCGTGATCTGGAGGCCGTCGACGCTGAGGACTTCGGCCTGGCCGTTGAGGTCAGGGAGGTCGGCCTCGCGCTCGAGGTGGACGGTGATGGTCTTGTGGGGGGCGTAGCGCCGGACGAGGCCGTCCAGGGCGCCGTCGTACAGCAGCTTGCCCTGATCGATGACGATGACGCGGCGGGCGAGGGCCTTGACGTCGGCCATGTAGTGGCTGGTCAGCAGGACGGTAGCGCCGGTTTCGGCGTTGTAAGCGGTAACGAACTCGCGGATGCGCTGCTGCATGGTGACGTCCAGGCCGATGGTGGGTTCGTCCAGGAAGAGCACGCGGGGCCTATGCAGCAGGCCGGCGGCGAGTTCGACCTTCATGCGCTCGCCGAGCGAAAGCTGGCGGACGGGCTTGGTGAGCAGGTCGCCCAGGTCGAGCAACTCGGTGAGCAGGTCGACGGTGCGCGCGTAGACGGCGTCGTCGATGCCGAAGACGGCCTTGTTGACGAGGAAGGAGTCGGCGGCGGGGAGGTCCCAGAAGAGCTGCTGGCGCTGGCCCATGATGAGGGTTATGCGGGAGAGGTACTCGGCACGGCGGTCCCAGGGCGTGAAGCCGAGAACATCGACCTGGCCGTCGGTGGGGTGGAGCAGGCCGCTGAGGACCTTGAGGGCGGTGGTCTTGCCGGCGCCGTTGGGACCCAGGAAACCGACGACTTCGCCGCGGTCGACCTCAAACGAAATGCCGTCGACGGCACGCACCAGGCGGTGTTTACGGCGAATGACGCTGCGGAACGAGGCGCGCAGGCCGCCGGTGCGTTCGGGCACCACGTAATGCTTGACGAGGTCACGGACGGAGACGTCGGGGGGCATGCGCTCAGCCTAGCGAGGCATTGCGGCTTGGCAATGCGTTGGGCCGCCCGGACTCAGTAGCAAGTGTAAGGGCGGCGCCCCGGCTTGCAGCTGCACCATGGGTTCGGACCTTAAAGATTCTGACTGACGGAGTAGATGGGCAGGACGACGGTGGGAGTAGAGGGCTGGGCAGGAACCCGGCCCCGACGGGACCTGTAGTGAAAGGAGGCTGCATGAAGCGGAAGGCGTGGATTGCGCTGCTGGGTCTGGCGGTGGCGATCGTTCCGTTGGCGCTGTGGTGGTATCGAATGGAGCGGGAAGCGGCGGCCTGAGGCCCTACTTCGAAATCACGCGCAGGACCGCGCGGACGAGTTCTCGGCTCGGCTCCGAACGGTTGCTCACCCGCGAATCCAGCGAGCATCCCAGATATCCGGATCAGGTCCGGGGCGGCTTCTGACTCTCCCCGCAGGAGCGGTGAGGACGCAGGGGTGCTCCTGCGTAGTCAGTCAGTTCGCCGGTCTGGCTTCCAAGCTAGTCGAGTTTGTATGGCCCGTGGGTTGAGCGAAACTCGCTGCGTCGCAACCGCGAGGCGTTGAAGCTCATTACGGACGTTTATCGGCGGCTTTTTCGGAATCGGTCGTTTGCGCTGTTGTGGAGCGGGCAGACGGTTTCTTACTTCGGGGACGCGTTTTTCAACCTGGCCGTGATGTGGGTGGTCTGGTCGGAGACGCAGTCAACCTTGCAGACGGCGGTGATCCAGGCGATCTGGCACCTGCCGGACGTGCTGTTTGCGCCGCTGGCCGGGGTGTTCGCGGACCGCTGGAACCGCAAGGCGATCATGGTGGCGACCAACCTGGGCGCGGCCGCGGTGGTGGGCGCGGTGGCGCTGATCGTGGTGGTGGCCGGTCACCTGCCGCCGGTGGTGGCGTTCGTGGCGATCTTCAAGCTGAACGGGCTGACGACGTTCATGCAGCCGGCGCGCGCTTCGCTGATGCCGGCCGTGGTTGGAAAGGACCTGCTGACGACGGCCCAGGGAGTCTTCGCCACCGCGCGCGAGACGGCGGCGCTGATGGGCAGCGCGACGGCGGGGCTGCTGATCGCGGCCGCCGGGACGGTGTGGGCGCTGGCGGTGGATGCGGCATCGTTTGTGTTCGTGTCGCTTTGCGTTGCGCTGGCGCGGCTGCCGGGGCGAGCTTCGGCAGCGGCAAGCGACGCGGGCCGCGGACTTTCGGCGAGGGGCGTTGCGCGGGACTTGCGGGATGGGTGGCGCAGGGCGTCGCACTACCCGGCAGTGTTTGCGCTGCTGTGGCTGGGGGCGCTGATCAATGTGGCATCGCTGGTGGGGCCGCTGTGGCCGGCGCTGGTGCAGGAGCGACTGGGCGGCGGCGCGGAGGTGTACGGGCTGCTGCTGGCGGCTTCCGCGGGCGGAGCCATGGTGGGCGGGTTGGCAGCGGGCCCGCTGGAGCGACGGTTTGGCGCGGGCCGCCTGCTGGTGACGAGCTGGAGCCTGGCCGGGATATGCACGCTGGGGATCGCCGGGTCAACCTGGCTGGCCGCGACGATGGTCCTTGAAGTCGTGGAATCCGGCGCGATCGTGGCGGGAATGATCGCCACCGGCGCGATCACGATTGCGAGCGTTCCGGAGGCGTATCGAGGACGGATATTCGGCATCCTGCGGGGACTGAGCGTCGTGCTGATTCCCATGAGCGCCCTGGCTGGGGGATGGATCGCCGAGTTCGTGGAGGTCTGGATCATGTTCGCGTTTGCCGGAGTGCTGGTGCTGGGCGTGGCGCTGCTGGCCTGGGCGAATCCGCATGTGCGAGGGGCGCGGATCTAGCCGGGGATCGAGGCTGTATCAGGCCACGAGAGGTGCGTCGTGGGAGACTGATTGAAGATCAATTGGAGGGAATATGGCAACACAGACGCCGATTCCGGCGCCGGAGTTTCCGGAGGGGTTGGAGTGGGCCAATACGCGGCGGCCGGTTCGCATGGCGGACCTGCAGGGCCGGCTGGTGATCCTGGACTTCTGGACCTTCTGCTGAATTAACTGCCTGCAGCTATTTCCGCAGTTGCGGAAACTCGAGGAAAAGCACGGTCCGGCGCTGGCGGTGGTGGGCGTGCACACGCCGAAGTTCCCGGCGGAGCGCGAGACGTTCAACGTGCGCTACGCGGCGCGGCGTCACCGGCTGGAGCATCCGGTGGTGAATGACCGGGATTTCCAGATCTGGCAGACGTATGGGGTGCGGGCCTGGCCGACGATGGTGTTCGTGGACCCGCTGGGGCACGTGATCGGGTTTCATTCGGGCGAGGCGCCGTTCGAGGCGCTGGACCGGGCGGTGAGCCGAATCCTCGGCCAGCACAGGGCGTCGGGCGGTGTGAGAGACGACCCATTGGACGTGATGGAGCAGGCGCCGGATTCGGAGACGGGGCTGGCGTTTCCGGGGAAGGTGCTGGCGACCGGGGACGCGCTGTTCATTGCCGACTCGGGGCATCACCGCATTATCGAGACGGATCACGAGGGCGCGGTGCGGCGTGTGTTGGGGTCGTCGGAGGAAGGGCACCGGGACGGGGCGGCCTCCGAGGCGCGGTTTACGTATCCGCAGGGGCTGGCGGTGGTTGGCGACGACTTGTACGTGGCGGATACGGAGAACCACCGGATCCGGCGGGTGGACCTGGGATCGGGCGAGGTGTCGACCGTGGCCGGGACGGGAGCGCGGGGGTATCCGGCGCCCGGATCGCATCCGGCGCTGGCGGCGGAATTGGCCTCACCCTGGGACCTGGCCTGGCACGACGGGCGGCTGTTCATCGCGATGGCGGGCATGCACCAGGTCTGGGTGATGGATCCGGCGGACGAGGAGATCGGGCCGTATGCGGGATCGGGGATTGAGAACCTGCAGGACGGGCCGCTGGACACGGCGCAGCTGGCGCAGCCGAGCGGGCTGGCGGTGCACAGGGACCGGCTGCTGGTGGCGGATAGCGAGACGAGCGCGATTCGCACGCTGCCGCTGGATGGTCGAGGCGACGCGCGGACGATTGCGGGGGTTGGGTTGTTCGACTTCGGGGATGAGGACGGGCAGGGGACAACGATCCGCCTACAGCATCCGCTGGGGGTGGCGGCGGGGGCCGAGGGTGTGTTTATTTCCGACACCTACAACAACAAGATCAAGGTGGTGGATCCAGTTCAGCGGTTGATTACGTCGTTTGCGGGGGATACGGAACACGGCGACGCGGACGGCGGGCTGGCGGAGGCGCGGTTTCATGAGCCGGGCGGGGTGTCGCTGGCGAACGGGGTGTTGTTTGTGGCGGATACGAACAATCACGTGGTGCGGCGGGTGGATCTGGCTGGTCAAACCGTCAGCACGGTGGAGGTGCGCGGCCTCTAGTCCGCCCGGGCAAGGGCGCGGCGGCGGCGGGGAAGCTATCGCGTGGCGCCCCGGCGCCGTTTATTCTTGAACAATCAGCGTCGGCACCCTGGGGATTACAAAGAATGTTCGCGACCTTTGGACGGACCTGGCAGCTCACGAAGATGAGCTGGGGCGTGTTGCAGAGCGATCGGAAGCTGATCGCGTTTCCCATCATGTCGGGGGTGGCGCTGGTGATCCTGGCGGCGCTGCTGACGGGCGTTGGCGCGGGGGTCGGCACGCTGGATCGGTTGGGCGGCGCGGGGTCGGCGGGGCTGGCCGAGGCCGACATTGTGCTGCTGGGAATTACGTACTTCCTGCTGGCGTTCGTGATCATTTACTTCAACGCGGCCTTGATCGGAGCGGCGATGGTGCGACTGGCCGGCGGGACGCCGACGCTGGGCGACGGGTTCCGGCTGGCGAATTCGCGTCTGCCGCAGATCGCGGGCTGGGCGCTGATTTCGGCGACGGTCGGTTTGATCCTGCAGATCCTGCGGAACCAGTCGCGCGATAACTTCCTGGGGCAGATCGCGCTGTCGATCGTCGGCGGCGTGTGGGCCTACCTGACGTTCTTCGTGGTGCCGGTGCTGGTGGCCGAGGAGACGGGACCGATTACGGCGATCAAGCGCTCGAGCTCGCTGTTCAAGCGGACGTGGGGCGAGCAGGTGGTGGCCAACTTCGGGTTCGGCATCGTGGGGTTCCTGGCCGCGCTGGTCGGACTGGTGCCGGCCGTCCTGATAGGGATGATCGTGCCGATGGCCGGGCTGGTTGTCGGCGTGGTGACGGTTGGACTGGCGATTGCCACGGTTTCGACGCTGGAGGCGATCTTCAAGGCGGCGCTGTACGGCTACGTGGCCGATGGGCGTGTGGGCGAGGGCTTTGAGCGCTCCACGCTGGAGGGCGCGTACGGACACGGGCACGGCATGCAGCGCGGCTTCTAGGCGCCGATGAGCGAGAGTCACGCCGGGAAGCGGGCGGCGGTTTACGGGTCCAGCAGCGGGATGGGCCGGGCGACGGCGCTGGCGCTGGCGCGGGCCGGGGCGGATGTGGCGGTGCTGGCGCGGACCGAGGATGCGCTGGACGAGGTCGCGAGCGAGATCCGGGGATTCGGCCGCCAGGGGGTGGCGATTCCCGTGGATATCCAGGACGCGGGCGCGGCGCGGGCTTCGGTTGATGCGGTCGTGGAGGCGCTGGGCGGGATTGACATCCTGGTGTACGCCACGGGCTGGAACATCCCGGGGCGGGCGCTGGAGCTGCTGAGTTCGTCGGACTGGGAGCTGATGCAGCGGACCAATTTGTGGGGCCTGTACGACGTGACGCAGGCGGCGCTGCCGGCATTGCGCGAATCAGGGGCGCGGGTGGTGGTGATCTCCTCGGCGGCGGTGCAGATGCCCGACATGTCGGGGGTGGCGTACCAGAGCACGAAGCACGGGGAAGCCGGGTTCGTGTACGGGATGATGCACGAGGAAGCCGGGAACGGGATCCGGGCGACGATGATCTTCCCGGGGCTGACCGAAACACCGATGATCGACCGGCGGCCGGCGCCGACACCGCCGGAGATGATCGCGAACGCGCTGCAGCCGGAAGACGTGGCCGAGGCGGTGCTGTTCGTCACGTCGCTGCCAGCGCGCGCCTACGTGCCTGAGCTGGTTCTGCTGCCGGCGGCGATCCAGCAGCGCTAGTCCATGAGTGGCCGCCGGGCGCGGCTGCGTATGCTGGCGGGGCGGTTCGCGGTCGGGAGGTTCAGCCATGCCGTACGACCCTTCGCTCCACCTGTTTTGTCACCCCTGGGAACTGCAGACGGTGGTGCACATGCGCCGGACCTGGAACCG
>JAPPFO010000176.1 GCA_028875175.1 Chloroflexota bacterium
GGCGGCTTCGAGCTTGCGGTCAAGACCGACGCGATGGGGGTGCGCACGCGCTCGGCGGCGGTGCCGGGGCTTGCGGGCACGGGCACCGAAGTGACGCGGCTCCGGCTGGGCCTGGAGAGCTCGCGGCCGTTCCGCTTCGGGGGCGGGGCGCAACTGAGGCCGATCGTCGAGGTCGCCGTGCGCAAGGACGCGGGCGACGCCGAGACCGGCTTCGGGGTGGATGTCGGCGGCGGCATCGCATGGATGGACCCGCGGCGGGGCCTCGCCGTCGATCTCAGGGGCCGGGGACTGGTGAGCCACGACTCGAAGAGCTTCCGCGAGGCCGGGCTGTCGGGCTCGCTCATCTGGGAGCCGCGGGCCGACGACGGCCGGGGTCCGAGCCTGGCGCTGACGCAGACGATGGGCGCGCAGGCTTCGGGCGGCGCGCATGCGCTGCTGGAACGGGGCACGCTCGCCGGTCTCGCGGCGAACGACAGCGGCACGGCGGACGGCGGACTGTTGGCACGGCGCCGCCTGGGGGTACGGTTCGGCTACGGCTTTGCGGCGTTCGGCGACCACTTCACTTCGACGCCTGAGCTAGGCTTCGAGCGATCGGCGGCGGGGTGCGACTACCGGCTCGGCTGGCGGCTGTCGAGCGGCGCGGGCGCCGGTTGGCTCGACCTGTCGCTGGAGGCGACGCGGCGCGAGGCCGTTAACGGCAACAGGGCAGGCCACGGCGCGGGCGTGCAGCCCGAGCACGCGGTCGGGCTACGCATCGAGGCGCGGTTCTAGGTCCCGCCGAGCCAGGCATGGCACGTGGCGGGGCATGACCAACCAGAATCAAGACTAACACTGTTATTTTCAACAAGTTAACAAAACCATCGGCTCTTCGTTGACCCGGATCTAAGGTCCGCTCGACAGACATCCAGCGGAGATCTCCCGACGGCGATCACCCAGCTAAAGTTCCCCGCCCTGCCCTCGTGCCAGGACCGATACTTGCTTGCGGGCTAGAATCGTCTGTACGCAAGCCAAAGGGAACGAGACTTGACGTTTTACGTTCTGATCGGCCTGGTGCTGGGGCTGGCGGTCGGTGCGTGGACCGGCGGCTTCGGGCCGGGGCTGGTCTACTGCGGTCTGATCGGCGGTCTCGGTGGCTGGGTCCTGCACCTCAGTTTCCGCCTCAAGGATCTCGAAACGGCCAGAGAGATTGATGCGCCGGCGGGTCTGCGCGCCCGGCCGGCTCCGGCGGAGAGCGACGCGGAGGCAAGCTCATCCAGCGCTACCGCGGTCGCGGATGAAGTCGCGGCGGGTGAATCGATGCCAAGCCCGACGCGGCATACCCCTGCCCGCCCCGAGCCGGAAGCTGACGTATGGGGGTCGGAACCGGCCGGCGAACCTGAACGGGAATCCGGTCCGTCCGCCGCGGACCGGGTGCTCGACGCGGCGAAGAACTGGTTCACGACCGGCAACGTGCCGGTGAAAGTCGGCGTCGTGGTCGTTCTTTTCGGCGTCGGGTTCTTCATCAAGTACGCCATCGACAACGAACTGTTCGCGTTTCCCGTGTGGGCCCGCATGGCCGGGCTGGCGCTGTTCGGCCTCGTCATGTTCGGCATGGGCTGGCGTCTGCGCGAGCAGAGAGAGGTCTACGGGCTCAGTCTGCAGGGCGGGGGCCTGGGCATTCTCTACCTCACGACCTACGCCGCCTTCGAGTTCTATGCGCTGCTGCCGGCAACGGTGGCATTCGGAGCCATGGTGGTCGTCACGGTGGCGGCAGGCCTGGTCGCGGTGATCCAGAACGCCCGCACGCTCATCGTGCTGGGCATCGCAGGGGGATTCCTGGCACCCCTTCTCGCAGCCACGGATGTGGGGAATCACGTCGCGCTATTCAGCTACTACGCGGTGCTGAATGCGGCAATCCTGACCATTGCCTGGTTCAAGGCGTGGCGAATCCTCAACCTGCTGGGCTTCGCGTTCACCTTCGTGATCGCGAGCCTGTGGGGCTACCAGGGCTATCGGCCCGAGCACTTCACCACCACCGAGCCGTTTCTCATCCTGTTCGTGCTCATGTACATCGGCGTCGCGGTGCTGTTCGCCCTGCGCCGCCCGCCCAACCTGCGCGGTTTCGTCGACAGTGCCGTGGTGTTCGGCACGCCGTTTATCGGGTTCGCGCTGCAGACCCAGCTCGTGGAGAGCGAGGCCGGCCTGGCGTGGTCGGCCGGAGGCCTGGCGGCGCTCTACGCCGTGCTGGCCGCAGGCCTGTGGCGGATCAACGACCTGCGCACGTTGGCAATGTGTTTCCTGGGGCTGGCGCTCGCGTTCCTGGCGCTTGCGTTCCCGCTGGCGCTGGATGACCGCTGGACGTGCGCCGCCTGGGCCGCCCAGGGCGCGATGCTGGCGTGGTTCAGCGTGCGCAGCGGGTCCCGGCTGCTGCTGATTGCCGGCGCCGTGCTGCAGGTCGCCGCCGCGCTGGCGCATGCGCAGGCGGGGCTGTTCGACAGCGTGGCCACGCCTTTGCTGAATGGTCCCTTCCTCACCGGCGTGGTGCTGGCGCTGGCCGGCTGGACCGTGGGCAGGTGCGTGGTGGTTCTGGTCGGCGGCCCGCGAGATCACGGAATTCGTGGTGGAGGATGTCCGGGGCGCAGTTGGGCTCGGCACCGTCGGTTTTTCGGCCATCGCCGCTACCCTGGTTGCGAAGGCGGTTGGATGGCGTCGACTCGATTCCCTCGCATTCGTGCTGCTGCCCGCCATGGTCGGGATGCTTGCCTTCGGCTTCTGGATGGAATCTCAGCCACATCCCCTCGCGAACTACGGCTGGCTCGCCTGGCCGGTCGCGCTGGGCGCGCAATACGCATTCCTCTACTACCGGGAGGACGGCTATCCCGGGCTGACGCCGGGTCTGCACGTTGGGACGTACTGGGTATTGGCGGTGCTGGTGGCGAGCGAAGTGCGCTGGCTCGTGGAGTTCGCCGCCGGGGGCGACTGGCCCCTCGCATTCGCCGTCGCGTCGGCCGCAGGCCTGGCGCTCGCGACCGGCGCGGCGCGCGCAAGACTGCCCTGGCCGCTTGACGCGCATTGGCACGCGTATTCCGCGGTGGGAATTCCGGTGGTGGCGGGGGCGGCGGGCGTGCTCGTGCTGGCGGCCAGCCTGAGCTCCGATGGGAGCGCGGCGCCGCTTCCCTATCTTCCGCTGGTCAATCCGCTGACGATGGCCGCGGCCGCGGCGGGTGTCGCGATCTGGCGCGCTCTCGACATCGACCTGCGGCGTCCGGATGCGCGGACCCTCGTCCTGCTGTTCGCCGTAGTCGGCCTCGTCCTCCTGTCCATGGAAGTGGCGCGCGGCGTACACCACTTCGCGGGCGTTCCGTTCACGGCCGGTGCGCTCGCGGGATCGGCGATCTTCCAGGCGGGACTGTCGCTTGTCTGGGGAACTGCGGGCCTCGCGGGGATGGTGGCGGGGGCAAGGAGAGAACATCGCGACGTCTGGATCGGCGGTGCCGTCGTGATGGGTCTCGTGATCGTGAAGCTGTTCCTGGTGGAACTCGGAAACGTCGGCACGTTGAGCCGGGTCGTGTCCTTCCTCGGTGTTGGCCTGCTGCTGCTCATCGTAGGTTACCTGGCGCCGGTGCCGAAGGGCCGGAACGAGTCGGGGGACCCCGAAACATCCGCTGTACCCCCGGCGACATGACCCTTGCGGGCGTCCCGGCCCGGAGCACATGAGCCGATGCCCGGGTGAGCGGGCCCGTGTGGGTGCAGACCCTCGAACGCGGCGTTGCCGCAAGTCGATTCGACCGGTGGCGGTTCAGTCGTTGACCACGATTCGCGCTGCCTTTTCGCGGTCATACCACCAGCCGTCCGGAAACGCGGGCCAGTAGTCCGGCTCGAAGGCCGGAATGCCGAACTTGTCCCAGTGCACCGTTCGGCGCGGGCCGACGGCGTACAGGGGAATCTGGTAGTACTGCCAGAGCAGTACCCGGTCGATCGCCCGGCAGGCGGCCACCATCTCATCGAGGGTGGTCGCGAGGTTGGCTTCGGTCACGAGACTGTCGAGCACCGGATCCGCGATCCCGCCCACGTTCCGGGACAGAGGGAGGGTGGCGGCTTCCGAGTGGTAGGTCGACCTCAGCTCGATGACCGGCGGCATGAGGATGTCCCGGTTCATCAGCACGGCGTCGAATTCGAATTCCCGCAGCAGGTTGGCATAGCGCGTCGAATCCAAGAGCTGGATGCTGCCCCCGATTCCAAGCTGTTCCAGCGACTTGAGATAGGGCAGCAGGAACCGGGCGTCTTCGGGATTCTGGGAAAGAAACGGCAGTTCGAAGGCATCGCCGGCGCCGTTGCGAAGCACGCCGCCTTCGACCCGCCAACCGGCCTCGCGCAACAGTTGACGGGCCTCAAGAAGGGACTCGCGCCGGGCCTGGGGCGTCTCGGCCTCGCGAAAGCGAAACGGGCGCGCGAAGAGCTCCGGTGGCAGGTCTGCCCGGTGGGGTTCGAGCAGCGCGAGTTCGTCCCCACTCGGCAGGTCCGTTGCGGAGAGGATCGTGTCCGGCCAGTAGCTGTGGGCCCGTTTGCGGTACCCGTGGTGCAGGATCCGGTTCTGCCACTCGAAATCCATCGCCAGGGTCAGCGCCTGCCGGACGCGCCGGTCGCCGAACTTGTCCCGGCGGTTGTTGAGAGCGATCGAGCTTCGCACGCCCACCTCGATGCCGAATTTCCGGTGGATCTTGCGTATCCAGCCCCTCTTGAGAGCGGGGATGTCGTAGGACCGGTGCCAGTAGCGGACGTCGGACTCCGTGAAAATGTCGATCAGGCCCTTGCGGAACGCCTCGCGGGTCACGGTGGCGTCTCGGTAGACGTCGTAGCGGACCGTGTCGAAATTGTATCGGCCGCGATTGACCGGAATGTCGCGCCCCCAATAGTCCGGATCCCTTTTCCAGGTGACGTAGCGGGCCTGCTTGATGGCCGCAACCTCGTAGGGCCCGCTGGACACCGGCGGCTCCAAGGTGACCCGGGTCGGATCCCGTTCCCGCCAGTAGTGCGCGGGGAGGATGGCGGTGAACTGCATCATGATGACGTTGTTGAGCGTCAGCGGCGTGTGCAGGTGAACCGCCACGTGCCGGTCATCGAGCGCTTCGACGTCCCTGATGAATTCGAGGTACAGGCCGTACTCTATCTGTTGCCGCCGCGCGTCCAGCGTGAACACCACGTCGTCGCTGGTGATGGGAACGCCATCACGCCAACGGGCATCGGGGTGGATCCGAAACACGATCGCGAGGCGGTCATCAGTGACGGCGATGCCGTCGGCGAGGCGCCCGTAGAACGCACTGATCTCGTCGCCGGCACGAATGAGTAACGTATCGGAACTGAAACCGAACCCCGTTGGCACGCCGATGGCCCCTTCGACCAGCGGGGCCAGGTTGTTGAACGCACTTGCAGTCGACAGCACCAGCGTGCCGCCCTTGGGCGCATCGGGATTCAGGTAGTCGAGGTGGGTGAAGTCGCTCGGGTACTTGAGTTCGTGGAAGAAAGCGATCCCGTGCCTGAAGGACAGTTCTTCGATGTCGGTCCCGGCGATGACCGTATCCGCGACAGCCGACGACCAGGCGACGAGCAGGGGCCAGGCCAGCGCCATAAGACCTGTCGCCCCGCAGGGTGCCATGTCTTGCCCCCACCGACGCGATGCGGTTTGCCTGATCGGCTTCCATTCGTGAGTTTGCACCACGTCGCCATCCTTTCGCGGTCCGTCAAACCCGACCCCCAGTCTGGTCGGAAAACAAGCTATGGCAATGCCATGGAGTTGGCAATCGGCAAACGCGTGACAGAGAGATGATCGTGATGGGCCCGGTCGACCGTTCGGATGACGGGGCCGGTCAGCCCATCGGGATGTGGCCGACGACGACGCCCCTTCAGCCATCACCCGGGTCACCGCGTGGTCCTTCCTCGTGGTTGCTGTTCCAGTTGACTCACGCCCCGCGAAGCCGTGGCCGGGGTAGACTGCGATGAGCATGCAGCCAAAGATCATTTTCGAGCCACATATTCCCATGGCGCTGCATCACGCCCTGGAATACGCCGGAGACGATGGTTTCGTGGCATCGCTGCCGGAGTTGCTGCGCGCCAGGACGAACGTGCCCTACGACAACATCGTGTGGAATACCTGGTTCACCGCGCACTCCGAGGAGTGCGTGGTCACGACCCCGCAGGGCAACCCGGTCGTGGTGGCGATTCACGGCGGCGGTGTGCTCGGAACGCCCCAGCGCTTCGAGAGAAGCCTGTACGCCGACATGGGCCACCAGAACTCGGAGGGTCTCACGGGCGACGGCGCCGCCAAGGTCACTGCCGAGGAGGCCCGCGACGTGCTGAACGGCAAACTGCCCGACGGCACGCGAATCCCGATATTCGCGTTCAATGAATTGAGACAGGGCATCGATGCGCTACCGCGGCGCTATGGCGTCGTCATGGACTTCGAGCTGGCGCGGAAAACCGAGAAGGGGTTCACGCCTTTCGAGGTCCTGAAGGAGGAACCGAACTTCATCGCCCGCGCGGGCGGCGTCGATGCGGCGGCAGCGTATCTCGACCGGTTTCAGGCGCGGCACGACACGAAGCTGATGGGGAATTTCCATCCCTTCAACTACGTCGACCCGGATCAGCCCCAAACCCGCGTGATATTCCTCGCTGGCAACAAGGGGGGCGTCGGCAGCGAGGGCGACTACTTCTACGGCTATGACTCGGACTACGGCATCGGCGGCTGGGGCCACATGGTCGGCATGGCTCGGTACATTGCGGTCAAGCCAGGGCATGTGCCGGCCAGTGGATTGCGAGGCCAGGACTTCCATGGAATAAGCATTTGAAGCGGGTTGGTCTGCGTTCTTCTGCAACGGTATGCGTCTCCGGTCGTCGGGAATTTCCATTGTTTATCAATTAGATAAGTCTGTTTCGGCATGTGCAATGACGTGCCATCCGGTGCCATTCGACGCCAACGGATGCCTCTGTTTTTTGTGGGACGAGTTGTAAGCCAATTCTGATTCCTATAGACTCCATTTCACGCCTGAAGTCGAGTCTGTCGTTCCATGCCGAAACTCAATCGCAACGCCCTGTCCGCCCGGATGGTACGCCACGCCGGCCCCGGCAGCTACGTGGACGGCAACGGCCTCATGCTGCGGGTCCGCGATACCGGCTCCCGCTCCTGGGTGCAGCGCATCATGGTGCACGGCCGCCGGGTGGACATCGGCCTCGGCAACGCCGAGTTGGTGAGCCTCGCCGACGCGCGGCGCGCGGCGGCCGACAACCGGGCCGTGGCGCGCACCGGCGGCGATCCGCGGAAGGCAAGGACGATCTCGTTCGCCGAAGCCGAGCCCTTGGCTATGGCGGAGAAGGCAGAGACCTGGCGCGCCGGGACGGCGTCGAAGTCGCAGCGCGACTGGCGCTCGACGATGGACGCCTACGTGCTGCCGCAACTGGGGAAGATGCACGTCGGGGCGGTGGCCACCAGCGACGTCAAGCGTGTGCTGCGTCCCTTGGCGTTGGCGGGCAAGCACGCGACGATGCGCATGGTGGCCGGGCGGATCGTCGCGGTGCTGGAATGGGCGGAGGTGGAGAACCTGCGCGAGCCCGCCGGCAGCGGCCGGGCGATCGTCGAGACGGTGACTCGTTCGCTGCCGAAGGCGGCGGCGGTCCGCCACCACCGGGCGCTGCACTTCTCCGACGTGGCGGCGGCGCTCGGCAAGGTGGACGCCCATCCGCGCATCGCGCGCTCCGTACAACTCGCAATCCGCTTCGGCGTGCTGACGGCGGCGCGGCAGGCGGAGGTGCGCCGGGCGACGTGGGACGAGTTCGATTTCGAGGCCGCGGTGTGGACGATCCCGGAGGCGCACATGAAGCGCTACCGGCCGCACCGGGTGCCCCTGTCCACAGGCGCGCTGGCGGCGTTGGAGGACTCGCGGAAGCTGAACGGCCACGGGGAGTTCGCGTTCCGCGCCCCGCGCGGGGGGAAGCTCGGCAGGACGGCGGTCGCCGACGCCTTGAGGAAGGCGGAGATCAACGCCACCGGCCACGGCTTCCGTTCCAGCTTCAAGGACTGGGCGCGCCACGAGGGCGTGGACGAGATCCTCTCCGAGTTCGCGCTGGCGCACGTCGAGGGCTCGAAGACGGTGGCCGCCTACGCGCGCGACGACCTGCTGGAGAAGCGGCGCCCGGTCATGCAGGCGTGGTGGGATTACCTGGGGAACAACGGCGACTGACGGAGGTCGTTCGACTCGTCGATAGGGGTGTCGCGACTCAGAAAAAGGTCAGCAGCACTATCACGGTTGCGCGAAGCAGCCAGATCAGGCCCCGTTGCCACGCGGGAACGCTTGGCGGCGGACGCTCGACGAAAAGGACGACGACTACGACGGTGGTGGAGACTTCGGTGTCGGGTCTGTTGCTCATGTTGGAAATCTGTGGGTAACGCTCGTTCGAGCCCTATAAGAGTGTTCTTTCCCTGGCGGCGAAATCCGGCCTAAAAGTGTCTGGGCGTGTTCGCAACATCCGACCGGCGGGTGGGAATCCACGGTGGGACGCGTTCAGACTGGGGTCGAGGATCCGTTGGTGGCCGAGTCGAGATCGGCTCACGGCGTGGCAACGTAGGCGGACTCAGCCGACGGCTGGGAAACCGCGCGGCTGTTTGAGGGACGCGGCTAGAGGGAGCGGCCAACGCTGGCCGCGCCGCGCTCCGCGTGAAACTACGTCGGCGTGACGTGACAACCGGGTCCGCGCCGTGGCTAGATCATGACGGACTTTGCGATTCCGGCCTCGTGGGGTTGGTGCGGCCAGGGCGCGGAGTGTCGGAGTGGACGGAGGAGGCCGGCGTGCCCTTTTCCCGGAAGACCAAGACGAACGTTCGCAAGCGGGCATGGTTTGCCTGCTGCATCTGCAGGAGAATCAGCCTGAGCCTCGAAGTGCACCACATTCGACCGGAGACCGCCGGAGGCTCGGACTTGGAGGAGAACGCAGCGCCGCTATGCGCTTCCTGTCATCGGTCGTTTGGCGGCAACCCGGACCATCGAGCGCGCATAGGCGAGATGAGGGATCACTGGTACGAGGCTTGTGGGGCTCTGTTCCAGACTGATTCCGATCCTGACGAGGTGTTCCGGTCAATCCATGAGCTGTTTTCCCTGGAGGATTTGCAGCGATTGACGGTTCACAATCCGACCTATGTGCTCGGGGGCACCGCGGACGGGGGGCTCCACGCGACGAGGTTCTCGTTCAGCGGCGAGGAATACGTGCATCCGCTGATCGTGAGGGAACTCCTGGGGTGGATCTCCGACAGCGGCGCGACAGTCGTAGGAGTGGACCTCGAGGCGGCGAACCGAAGCAACAGGTTCCACGGCGATTTCGCGGTTGGCGATGATCGGGAGACGATGAGGGTTCGGTGGGAGGACGGCACCTCCGCCTTCCGGTATAGACACGTGGCCACGACACCGTCAGGCGTGGAGATAGTCGAATGTCACGACTGGCTGGGAGGAAGCGGCGTGTTCGGTACGGTCGCGCTGTTCAGTCTCGAGTTCGACCGTGCGATGAGATGGGGAAACGAAAGCGCCGTCGGTCCGTGATCGGAGTGTCCTAAAGGTGCTGGGGCAGTTCTCGCTCGGAGACCGCTACCGAGGAGATGTCTCGTACCGGAACGGACTACTGGACGTCGGCCCTGATCGCGGATGGTTCAGCCTCGGCGAAAAGGCGGCGTGGAGACTGCCAGTGCTGTAGGTTGGTTACACGCAGTAGCGCAAGGTGATCTCGGGCCTGAGGTGCCCCATCTCCTCCGAGATGATGGCGAGCGCGAGGCGGCGCTCGGCGTGGTGCATCAGTTCCCGCATCCTGAATTGGGCATACGAGTACCGCAGCCCGTGCGCGCCGCGGCTCTTGCCGATTGCTTCCGTGCTGGCCGTTGAGAACGACGCGCTGAACGACTGTCCGCCGCCGATTTCGTAGCGCCGCAGGTAGCGCACGCCGCGATCGACGACGGGTGCCGGTGCGTCCAGCCGGCGTTCCTCGAGGCGTTGGGCGAGCCGTTCGGGCAGCATCACTTCGCGCACCAGCCCGCCCTTCCCCGCCACGGTGTAGACGACGCCAGAGCGGCCGGCGAACTTCATGCCTTCGGCGGCGGTGCCGGTGAGATGCGAGCGGTCGCTGCGGTCGTCCGGCGGCTGTTCCCCGGGGCGGGCCAGGGTGAGCAGCTCGTGCGCGCGAATCCCCGAGGCGTGGGCGATCTCGGTTGCGAAGGGCGTTGCGTGCGTCCTGGCGCGCGGCGACAGCGTGAACCTGCGCCGGGGAGTAGGCGCGGGGCCTCGGCCGGTGCGGCTCGGCGGACTTGACCACCGGCAGCCTGGCGCCCGGCGGCATCCGCCCGGTGACGTTCACCATCATGGCCTGCAACGCTTGGCGCTCCATGTCCAGCGTCTTCTGTCCCACTTGCCCGGCGCGGCCTTTCAGGTAGGCGACGGCCCGCTCGGGTGTCAACGCGGTCAGCCCCACGTCGAGCCGCGCGGCGATCTGCGTCAGCCGCTCCTGGTAGTGTCTCGCGGTGCCGACCGATTGGATGCGGCAGCCCTGCAGCCGCTTGACGATGCCG
>JAPPFO010000287.1:0-8753 GCA_028875175.1 Chloroflexota bacterium
CGGCTATGTCAGCGTCTTTGCCCGCCTGCCGCGTGACAGCCGTTTTCGCGACGTGTTTGGACGCCTGGGCTCGGTCGGCGCGGTCAGCGAGGACGTGTACACGCGTCGCCCTGGCCCGATCGCCGATCCGGGAGATATCGCCGGTCTTCGGAATGTGGAGCAGGCGGACGCCTGGGACATCTCCCAGCTCTACCGCACCATCACGCCGGCAGCTTTGCAACTGGCGGAATCGCCGGGCGGCGAACGCCCCACGTTGTCTCGTCGCCGGTTCTCGCTGCTTGGTGGGAGACCAGGGCCCCAGGAATTCGTCGTCGACGGCGAGCGCGGACTTGATGGCTGGTTGCGCGTGCATGCCGGCGCCCGAGGACGCCACACGGCGGCGCTGATGGTTCATCCGCGACGCGCAGCGCTGACGCGCCAGCTGTTGCGCTTTGCCGTGTGGTCGCTCATGGACACGCGGCGACTGCCGGTTCGCGTCGTCGTACACGCCCACGAAGATGCGTTGCGACGCGCCGCCGAGGCTGAGGGCTTCGCAATGACCGAGGAACGCGAGTTGCTGGTCAAGCACATGACGGTGCGGATAGCCGCTGAAGTGCCGGCACAGGCACTCGACAGGGCGACGAGCTAGGTCGGCGTGGCGAGCCCTGAACTACTGCAGCCTCCGCAGGCGGTTGACGCACCGCACATTCGGTCGGGGGATGATGAGGAACTCAGGGACCTGGTCGCCGCCTTGCCGGACAGACTGCAGGACGACCTACGCACCTTGGCTGGCTGGACCGAGGTCGTCGAGATCGTGCTCGACCTTGGCCGCGTACCTGAGGTTCGTATCAGCGACGGATCCGAGCGTCTGCTGCCCTGGAAGGTCGAAGCCGGGCATATCGCGGCGGTTGTGGAGGCCATCGGCGAGTTCACAGACGACAACCGGGCCGGCGTGCCGGGAACCCTGCATCGCTTCTCTGCAATTCGCAATCGATCGGGTCGAGTGGTCGGCCTGACGGTTCGACGCGGACGTGCCCTCCACGGCACCACCGCGATTGTTCGGGACATCGTCGCCGGTGACCGCAGCCTGCTGCTCCTCGGACCTCCCGGCGTGGGCAAGACCACCATGCTGCGCGAGATGGCGCGCGTGCTGGCCAACGACCACGGTGCTCGCGTCGTCATCGTTGATACCTCGAACGAGATCGGCGGCGACGGCGACATTCCCCACCCCGGCATCGGCCGTGCCCGGCGCATGCAGGTGGCCGCCCCGGATCGTCAGCACCGCGTCATGATTGAGGCGGTCGAGAATCACATGCCCGAGGTCATCGTGGTGGACGAAATCGGGACCGATCTCGAAGCCGAGGCCGCCCGCACGATCGCCGAACGCGGGGTGCGTCTCATTGCGACCGCACACGGCCAGACGCTCGACAACGTGCTCCTCAATCCCTTGCTGAGCGACCTCGTCGGCGGCGTCGAATCCGTAACCCTCAGCGACGACGAGGCCCGCCGCCGCCGCACCCAGAAAACCGTGCTCGAGCGACGCTCGCCTCCGACCTTCGACACGCTGATCGAATTGCACTCGAGAGACGCCTTTGTCATCCACCACAACGTGGCTGGCTCGGTCGACGCCATCCTTCGTGGCGGGGCGGTGCGCGCCGAGTCGCGCATGCGGTTGCCCGATGGCCGCGTGCTGCGCGACACCAACGCTGAAGCCCGCGTGAGCGTGGAGAACACCTTGCCCCAGCCAAAGGACCCCGTCGACGACCCTGGGGACGACGGGCGCCTTCGTGTGTTTCCATTCGGGGTCAGCCGCAGTCGCCTGGAACACGCGATCGCCAACAGTGCGACCGACATGGTCCGGCTGGTGCGCCACCTGGCCCAGGCCGATGTCGTCGTCACGCTACGCAGCTTTCACCGCAAACGCGCTCGTGTCCTGCGGGATGCCGAGGCCCGCGGCGTCCCGGTCTACGTATTGCGAAACAACACGGTGACGCAAATGGAAGCTTGCTTGGCGACCCTGCTCGACATGGAAGGCCCCGAAGAGCCGCCGCAGCCGGCTCAGCCGAACGCGACCGCGCGCGGCAACGGTGCTCCCCGCCAGCACTTGCGTACACCCCTCAGTTCACGGCCGAGACTCGTATGACCGACGAGAAACCGGCCGGACTGTTCATCGTCTTCGAAGGCCCCGAGGGCAGCGGCAAGACTACGCAGGCCCAGTTGCTGGGTGACGCGCTTCGTCAGCAAGGGTTTGACGTGGACCTGACTCGAGAGCCTGGCGGAACCCCGTTGGGCGAACGCCTTCGGCGCCTTGTGCTCCAGGAACAGGACATGCAGGCGGTGGACCCACGAGTGCAGGCGTTGCTCATGTCGGCCGCCCGCTCGCAGCATGTGACGGAACGCATCCGACCGCACCTCGAACGTGGTGGGGTCGTCATCTGCGATCGCTTTGCCGCCTCGACCCGCGCCTACCAGGGCGGCGGTTTTCGCCTGCGCCGACGCGACCTTGAAATCCTGACCTCCTTCGCTATCCAGGGCGTCACGGCTGACGTGACAGTTCTCTTGGACGTTGAGGTCGAGGCGGGGCTGAAACGAAGCCTCAGCCACCGCAATGTGGACTGGGAAAAGGCTGGCGGCATCAACTGGCACGGGTTGCCGTTTCACCGGCGCGTGCGAAATTCCTACCTGGACCAGGCGGCCGACGACCCGGACCGATGGCTGGTGGTGGACGGGCTGAACCCACCACAAGACATTGCCGCCGACATCCTGAGTCGCGTGCAGCCCGAAGTCGACGCCCGCGAACTCCGGCGGGTCACCTCACCCGTTCAGCGCCTTCTGCCGCTCAGCATCGCGTAAGCTGCCCGCGACGCGTCCCAGGCCTGCCTGATTGGATCTCAGCTGAAGCTCTTCTTCGGGATCGTGCAGGAGCCGGATGCGGACCTGCTGGCCGACGCGCTCGTCTCAGGCGGATTTCGGTTCACGCGGGTACCGACCGCGGGAGGATTCCTGCGCGAAGGCAACACGACCTTCATCATTGGCGTCGATGAGGATCGAGTCGGTTCCCTGCTCGGCATCGTGCGGCGCAATGCCACAACCCGCATGCAGATCGTTAGTCCCGCTCAGTCGGTGCAGGATTCAGGGGACGCCCGCCTGCCTTTCCCGGTCGAGGTTCAGGTCGGCGGGGCCACCATGTTCATGTTTGACCTCGACCGCGTCGAACAGATCTAGCCGGCGCTGCGCGAACCTAGCGGCAGGCGGCCAGGACCGGACGCATGCGCTCTACGGCGCGCTCCAGGTTTTCGACAGAGTTTGCGAACGACAGCCGCAACGAGTCGGCGCCCACCGCGCCAAAGGCGGTTCCCGCTAGCACCGCCACGCCCGCTTCGTTCAACAGGCGATCGGCGATCTCGTCGGTGCTGATGCGAAATCCGCTGAGCTGCGGAAACACGTAGAAGGCGCCGGCCGGCCGCTGGCAGTCCACGCCTTCCAGGCTGTTGAGCCCATCGACGATGACATCGCGCCGCCGCTGGAATTCGGCCACAAAGTCGTCCACGGCGTCCTGCGGCCCGGTAAGCGCTTCGATTCCCGCCATCTGGATAAACGCGGCGGTGCAACTGGTGCAGTTGGTTTGCAGCTGGGCCACGGCCTCGGCCAGCCCCGCGTTCATGACGCCGTAGCCCAGCCGCCAGCCGGTCATGGCGTACGTCTTCGAGAAGCCGTCGAGGATCATCGTCTTGTCGGCCATTCCCGGGCGTGCCGCAATTGAAGCGTGCTCCACCTCGCCGTACATGATTCGCCCGTATATCTCATCGCTCAGCACATAGAGCGGCCGGTCCACGACGAGATCCGCGATGGCGGCAATGTCCTCCGGTGGCAGCACGCCGCCGGTCGGATTCTGCGGCGAATTGAGAATCAGCAGCTTGGTTCGGTCGGAGAGTTTGGCCTTCAATTCGTCCAAATCCAGCCGGAAATGGTTCTCCGGCCGCAGTGCCACCGGCACCGGCGTGGCGCCCACGAACCGGATCACCGACTCGTAAATCGGGAAGCCCGGGTCCGGATAGATCACTTCGTCTCCCGGACCGCACAGCGCCGTGATCCCGAAATACATGATCGGCTTGGCGCCCGGCGTGATGACGACCTGCTCAGGTGCGACCTCGATCCCTCGCGACTCGGCCACGTCCGTGGCGATGGCCTCCCGGGCCTCGGGAATCCCGGCCGACGGTCCGTAGTGCGTGAATCCCTCGTCCAGTGCCCGCTTGGCCGCTTCAATGATGTTGGCCGGCGTGTCAAAGTCCGGCTCCCCAATCTCCAGGTGAATGATGTCGCGGCCTTCGCGTTCCAGGGCCTTGGCTCGCGCCAGGACTGAGAAGGCGGTCTCGGTGCCCAGACGGCTCATGGCGCCGGCCAGGTCGGGATGAGGCATGGTGGTCATGGGTGTGGCAATTCGTTTCGGGGGGGACAAACTGCGGCTGCTTGAGGGCCGCCGTACGGATTCTATCGTGGCTGCCTTGAACCAAAACACGCGCGCAAGGGTCCGTCGCATGCGCGACGATGACGCCGAGGCGGCGGCCCGGTTGCTGCGCGCCGCGTACGGAACGCCCGACGCCGGAGCAATTGCGTCGGCGGTCGGTCCCGACCTGCCGCTGACCGCGAGCCGTGTTCGCCGATGGCGTCAGGGTTCCGCGGCCGCCTGGATTGCCGAGGTCCCCGGTTACGGCCCGGTTGGCGCCGTGTTTGCGGTGGTCGAGCCTGAAGCGGCCTGGTTTGCCGGCCTGGGCGTCGCGCCAGACTTTCGTGGCGCCGGGGTGGGCGCCGCGTTGACGGACTGCGCGATCGAGTTTCTGCAGGCCAGCGGGCGCCCGGTCACTGGCATGGAGGCGGCGCCATCGGCGGTAGGCGCCGTGGGGATGTACGCACGCCGTGGCTTTCGTCCGGCCGATCTCACGGTTCGTCTGCGTGGCGCGGCCGCGAAACTCACTGGGCCAGTCCAGCCAGGCACCTGGCGAGAAGTCGCGTGCTCGGACCTCAACGACCAAATCCCGGGCCGCGAACCGACACTTGCCGCCAAGATCAATGCTCAGCCGCAGTCATCGGCGAGCTACGTACTCATTGGATCCAACGTCACGCTGCTTTGTGACCCGGATCCGTTGATACCTGCCGCCGGTGGCTCGCTGGATCTTCGCCTGGCCATGGCCAGCGCCCCGCGTGATGAAGACGTCGATACTTGGATTCGTGCGGCCTCTCACTCGGCATTGGTCCGTGGCCTTTCGTCGGTTGATGTTGACCTGGCGCTGGCCGGCGGGACCTTGCTTCGTCGGCTGCGAAGCCAGGGGCTGACACCAATCGCATCCACGCTCCGACTGGTCAGTGATCTCGGCGCCTACCGGGCGTGGCGAAGCCGCAACGGCCCGATAGGCCGCTGGTCGTTCTAGCGCCTACGCGTCGGGTTTGGTTGCGACGACGATCATGCGGTCACTGTCTGGCTCGAAGGGATCGAGCTGCGCGCTTCCGTAGAGTTCCAGCCTCTTGAAACCTGCGGCCCGCAGTGCCGCTTCCACCTCGTCCCGTACCAGGTAGCGCAGCCGGAAAGACGTTGTGCGCCGGCGCACCGCTCCGCCGTCACTCAGCCAATCGTAAAAATGCGTTGTTTCGATGGTTTGAGCGTCCGGATCGATGTCCCAGGACACGAAGTGCGTGACCTCAGCGCCTTCTGGGCCTGTGAAGGTCGACTGGTGGCGCACCAGCCGGTCGCCCATGGCCAGCACTTCCGGCGTCGGATTCACGATGTCGAAGGCCAGCAGCCCCCCTGCACGCAGAACGCGGTGCGCCGAGGCCATTGTGTCCAGAACGTCGCGGGTGGACTGCAGATGCAACAGGGTGTCCAGCGCGCAGAAGACGAGGCCAAACTGGCGGTGGCTGGCGACGTGCCGCATGTCGCCGCTGGCAAAGGCAACGCGCAATTGCCGGCCAGCCACGTTGGCCCGCGCAATCGCCAGCATGGCCTCCGACATATCGATGCCGCGCACGTCATACCCGGCGTCGGCCAGGGCGATGGCCACGCGGCCCGAGCCGCAGCCCAGTTCCAGCACCGGGTCGCCGGCCCGCGCTGCCAGCGCTCGATACAGATCCAGGTCATCGGTCCAGCCGCGGTGCTCAGCCTCGTACAGGTCGGCGATGCGCGCGTACGGATCGTTCGACTTGTCGTCGTCCACTACCGGATGCGCAGCCTGCGCAGCACGATGTCGGCCACGACCAGCGTGAGGATCACCAGGAGCAGCAGGCCGAAGCTTGCCGTTCGATTCAGTGCGCTCACGGCCATCGCGGCCACGCCCACCGACGCCAGGATGGAATGGCGGGTGAGCGTCCAGATCGCCAGATTGCGTGCGGTGGCGGCGGTTCCGCGTCGCAGCCAATACTCAAAGGTCCAGGTGGCGAACAGCGCGCCGAACGACATGGTAGCCACGACGGCCAGCACATTCGTGCCGTGCGCCGGGTCGGTAAAGACCAGCTGGAATCCGAGCAGGAATGGACAGGGCACGGCGCCTACGCCCATGGCCCACCACAGCCAGCGGGTCGTTTCGATTCGCTGGCGCGGCGGCTTGGCTGTTACCTCATAGCCGCGCGGTTTCGGTTCGTTCAAGTCCAGCGTCAGTTGCAACTGGTCGTCGGGATCACCCTCGCTCCGCGCAGCGGCGTCCAGCGCTCGCCGCGCGCGTCGGCGGACTCCGTTGCCCGGAGAGTTCGTGGCGGCCTTTGGGGTTTCGGCGTCATTGCCGGAGCGAACTCGAATACGGCGTGTCCCTCCCGCGGAAACCGCGCGAGAATCGGTTGCCGCTCGGTTCTTAGCGTTGGCATCAACCGCAGTCTTCATACGAGGGCGACCGCTGCCGGACCGCGTGGGGAGCCGCCGGCGCGGCCTGCGCGCGCTGGCGCCACTGCTTGACGCCCGGCGTTTGGCCTCGCTGGAGAGCTTCAAACGGCCTCCCGGATTTCGCTGGCCGGTTGCGTGACATTGGCCGGGTTTCCGTTGGTCAGTCGTGTCACCCGGTCGAACCGCCCCAGGCTGGCCGCCAGCGACTGGCCAGTGGTTATGACCTGTGGATAGCGCTGCGCCGCCGCGCCCAGGCTGGCGGCCGCCGCCGCGGCTTGCAGGATCGATCCGTCGTGATCCGTTGCCGACTGTTCCAGCCAGAGAAACGCCGGTAGATCCGTCGCGTCCAGCGGCGGACCGGCGGCGGCAAAGGCCAGGGCCACTGCCCGCCCCACCCCCTCGCGGCCCGGCCCATCCAGTTCGCGTGGGGCATGCCAGGTGGCCGACATCGCGTCCCACACCTCCACACCCAGGCTCTCGCCACAACGCGCATCCCAGTAACGGCCGGCGCTGGCGGCCGGCAGGATGATCCGCAACTCGCGCTCGATAGCCGCCGGCAAGCTCGCCAGCGAGGCGTCCAGCGCATCGCGCACGATGGTCTGTCCGATCTCGCGAACCTGGCGCGCTCGCAAGGCTCGGTCCAGGCGATCTTGGGCGTCGGCGTGGTCAAGGTCCGTGTGGTCCAGGCCGGCCCGCAATTCCAATGTCTGCACGCGTGTCTCGGTCCGGCGTGCCGCCTCACGCGCCTGGCGTAGCGAGCGTCGAATCTGATCGGAATCGCCTGGCTCGGCGTCAAGGTCCGGAATGGCGGCCCGCGCTTCGGCCGCGGTGGGATTGGCGTCGGCGTCGATTCCCAGCGCCCGCATCGCCGCTGCCAGGTCCGTCCGATGCCGCCTTGAAGCTGCGCGCACGGTTCGGCGGCGTAAGTCAGCGCCGCGCGCGGCGCCGTGGGCCCGCTCGCTTCCAACGTGCGCGGCCACGGCCGCGAACTCCGCAAGCGCTATGGCTCGCGCACGATCGGTCGCGCGGTCGGTATCCGCTCCGCGCCGCCTGGATATCTCAACGTCCAGTGCGGCGAGGTCGTCGGAAGCACGGGACTCGTCCCGGATCGCCACCTGCCGCTTGAGCTCCAGATCCGGCCCGCCGCTCAACTGCTGTTGGAGCTCCTGGATCTGGCGCAGCGTGTCTCGTCGCGACGCCGCAATGTCCTCTCGAGAAGTCCCGATGTGCAACTCGTCGGCCAGGCGCTCCGCCGCTCGTCGGGCGTCGGCCGCAGCTTCCAGTTGCACACGTCGCTCTGCTGAGGTGGCGATCAGTTGTTGTTCCGGGTTGCTGTGGTACATGGCTGCTACGCGTGCTTCCAATCGGCGAACTTCCCGCGCTGCATCGTCGGCGGCCTGCGCCGCGGCATCCGCTTCCACGGCAACTTCAGCTGAATTGCCCCGACGGTCACCGTCAGCGATGTGGCGGAGACGGGTCGTGGCACTGTCACGTAGAACCAGGGCCCTGCGGGTGTCGGACGGGATCTCCAGGCCCAACTCGTCAAGCTGGCGTTCGATGCGAGCTCGGGCGTCCCCTTTCCGGGCGGTCGCCAGCATTCGGTGTGCCGTCTGCTCGAGTGCACGCGCCACGTGGTCCAGTTCGCGTTCCAGCTCGTCCGAGTTCTCGGTGTTGCCACGGTCCGCGAGAGTCAGCCAGATACCGGCCAGAGCGCCCACCATGCCCACCGCCAGGCCCAGCGGCGCCAGCGGGGCAAAAGCCAGAAGTCCCAACACGCCCACCGCCAGCCCCGCCGCTGCGCCGCCGGCAGCCAGCCGCCGCCAGCCGGCCCGTAGCTGGGCCTCGCGTTCCTGGACGCGAACCGCGTTCTCAAGGGCGCTCACCTGCTCGTGCAGCGCCGTCGCTT
>JAPPFO010000287.1:8763-10555 GCA_028875175.1 Chloroflexota bacterium
CGCTTCGGCTTCGGCTGCCTCCGCGTCATCCGCATCTTCGGCCGCCTGGCCCATCCACTCGCCCCACAGGCGATGTGCGGCGGGCAAATGGGCTTCTTCGTTGGCTCGCTCGCTGAGCGTCCGTGCACGTTTCGCCTGCGCGGCGAGGCGTTCCGACTTGCTTCGGCTGGCCGAAAGCTCCTGGCGAGCGCGTTCCAGGGCAGCTACGTCGTCGCCAACGGCCGAGCTGGCGCGGCGTGCCTGGTCGGCGGCGGTGGCCGCCGCGTCGGCTCGGTCGTAAGCGGACAGTCCGCGTTCCAGCTTCGTCAACCGCGCTTCGCTGGTCGTCAACTTGGAGCGCAAATCGCTGAGCTCAGTGACCTGCGACTCGTGCTCGATTCGCCGTGCCCGCGCGGCTTCAAGCCGCCGCACGGCCGCGTCCCACTGGTCCAGCAGGTGCGCCAGCGCCAGCGCCTGCTCTGCCCGTTGGACGTGGCGCTCAAATCCGTCAGCCAGCGTCGCCATCCGAACGCGCTCGTCCTCGGCCTGGGCGACCAGGCGCTCGGCTTCCTCGAGCTGATGAACGGCGCGCGCGGCCCGGTCGCGCTTGCGCCCGTACTCAAGCTGTCGGACCTCGGCAACGGCTGCGTCGCGGGCCTCAGCCGCCTTGGCCAGCGCGACGTGTAGCGACGCCACACGCTCGGCCTCCCGGAGGTCCTGGCTCACCTCAACGCTGGCCGCCAGCACGTTCATTCGGCGCGAACCGAGCCACGCACGAAGGAAGTCGCGCAGCCGGCCCGACAGGGATTCCAACTCGCTTGGCGGCCAGATCAGCGCGGCCATTGCCTCACGATCGGCCCCGAGCACGCGTTCGAGTTCACGCTCAATGCGTGCGCTGCCGGTAGTCGGAACCAGGCCGGACGGCCCGCCTCGTGCCAGGGACGTGGTGAGGCGACCATCACGCGCAATCTGCCGCTCGATGGCATAGGACGCGCCACCGGCAACGATGGACGCACCCACCAACGCGCCGTCACGGTCGCCGAATCCCGGCGCCACGTCGCCAAACAGCGCGCAGCGAAGAGCGAACCTTAGCGTGATTGACGCCTCGGGCGACGCTTCGATCAGGTGAAGTCCGCGCGGCGCAAAGGCGATCTCGACATCGTCGATCGCGCCGACGCGCCGAGCGACCAGGCGCTCCAGGAAAATCATGCGATGACTGCCGCCGGTTCTCGGCGGCGGGCGATCTCGACAACGCGCGCCCGTGCTGCGGCCACCGCGTCCCGTTGACCGTCGTCGCCTGCCGCCGCCGCAAGGCCATCGCTCACGCGCCGAGCATTGACAAGGAACGACGCGCGCTCCGTCACACCAACGTCTCCATGTGAGTCATCGACGACCAACCGGTCGATGGCAAAGCGCAGCAGCGTGCCGGCCGCGGCGGCCCGCTCAATCAGTCCGGCGGGATCGACGTCGTGCCAGACCGAGCGCGAAGTCCGCCCGCGCAGCTCGACGTCCACGATGGCGGAGGCGCCCAGGTGCGGTGCGACCGTGTGCTCAACCTCGCCGCCCGCCTGTGGTGATTCGATCACGAGCCGCTCGGGTCGCAAGGCTTCGGTCTCGACGAATGTGGGGATGACACCCGCGCTGGGATCGATGTCCAGGATCACGAAGCCGGGCCGCCGCTCGCGGTCCAGCGATGGACCGGCCCAGCCGGTTTCGATCACCGGCACGTCCCACGCGCGATCGGACGGTGCATCGAGGGCGCGGGTGTCGATAACGGTGTCAACAAAGCTGGCCGGCGGCGCCGGTTCAATGG
>JAPPFO010000138.1 GCA_028875175.1 Chloroflexota bacterium
ATCCCTCTCCTGGGGGAAAGGGTTGGGGTGAGGGGTCTTCCGCGCAACCAACTCCGGGTTACGCAAAGGTCTCCACTGGCAAAGGATTGGGGTGAGGCTCTTCCGGGCACCCATCCCCAGGGATATGCAAAGGTCTCCTCTGGGAGAGGGTCGGGATGAGCGTCTTCCGGGCAACCAAGCTCGGGTTACGCAAAGGTCTCCATACAGGAGCGCCCCGCTGATCGTCGTCCAGGGAGTCACCAAGCGCTACGACGGCGAGCCTGCCCTCGCCGATGTCTCCATCGCCATCGCCCGCGGCGAGTTCGCCTTCCTGATTGGCACCAACGGTGCAGGTAAGACCACCCTGCTTCGCATCCTCCTGCGCGAGGAAGCGTTCGACTCAGGTGTCGTCCTCGTCAACGGCGTTGATGTCTCCAGGATCCGTGGCGCCGCGCTTACCAAGTTTCGCCGCCGTATTGGCGTCGTCTTCCAGGACACCCGGCTGCTGCCCAACGCCACTGTCCGCGAGAACGTCGGCTTGCCGCTCCAGGTCCGCGGGCGCGCCAATCGCCAGATCGACGTGGCTGTCGACGAGGTGCTTGAGCGTGTGGCCCTGGCGAACAAGTCCGAGCGCTTCCCCCGGCAACTCTCCGGCGGCGAACAGCGCAAGGTCGCTCTCGCCCGCGCCGTCGTCTCCAAGCCCGATGTCCTGCTCTGCGACGAACCCACCGACAGCATCAACCCCACCCACGCGCGCGAGATCATGGGCCTCTTGCTCGAAATCAACGGCGACGGCGTCACCACCCTCGTCGCCACCCACGACAGCGAAATCGTCAACAACCTCCGCCGCCGCGTCATCCGCATGGACGCCGGCGCCATCCTCGCCGATGAACCCGTGGGCGTGTTCAACTCCGGCTAGCAGCGAACCGCTAACGCCAAACCGCCCGTTTCTCATCGCCCGCGCATCGCGCTGCGCTACGGTGGAATCAACCTCCTCCGGTCATTCGTTCCATGCACCGCCCCATCCGCGCCGCCCTGATGCTGGCCGGCTCCGTTATCGCGCTCTGTTTCGTGTTCTCCATCGGGTTTGTCGCTGGCGCCACGGCTCTCGGCCCCGGCATTCCGCCCCCGCAGGTCGTCGCCGGCGATCCGCCGCCTGAGGTCAAGGACGGGGACGAAGAGGTCGACTTCAGCCTGTTCTGGGAAGCCTGGAACGTCATCCAGGACAACTACTTCGACGGCCCGCTGGCCGCCGAAACCTTGCGCGAAGGCGCCATCCGCGGCCTGGCTCAGGCCACGGAGGATCCCTACACCCTCTACCAGGATCCTGAGCAGGCCCGGCGGTCCACCGCGCATCTGTCTGGTTCGTTCGTCGGCGTCGGCATTCGCATTGAGCTTCGCGACGACCTCCCCTTCGTCATCCAGCCGTTGCCCCAATCGCCGGCCGAGGCCGCCGGCATCGGCATCCACGAGTACGTCCTGGCCGTGGATGGCGTCTCCACCGAGGGCATGGCCCTTGCGGAATTCGGACAACGCGTGCGCGGCGAGCGCGGAACACCGGTCACGCTCACCCTGCGACGCGAAGGTGAAACGGCCCAGCGCGACGTCACCGTCATCCGTGACCGGATCATCGTGCAGTCGGTGACGACCAAAGTCTTCGACGATGTCGGCTACCTGCGCATCGCCAACTTCTCGTCTCGAACATCCGGCGAGGTTCACCACGCTCTCAGCGGGTTTCAGACGGCGGGCGTTGAGCGGCTGATTGTCGATCTGCGCAACAACCCCGGCGGGCTACTTGACGCCAGCGTGTCGGCCACCAGCCGCTTCCTGCCCGAGGGCGAACTGATCCTGCGGCGGGAAAGCCGCAAGGAGCCCACGCAGGTCTATAACGCCATCAGCGGGTACCGCGACCTGCGGACGCCACTGGTCGTCCTCGTCAATTCCGGATCGGCCAGCGGTTCTGAGGTGTTCGCGGGCGCCCTCCAGGCCCATGGCCGCGCCACCCTCATCGGTGAACAGACGCACGGCAAGGGCTCCGTGCAGGAACTGCACAGGCTCTCCGACGGCTCCATCATGCGCGTCACCACCGGTATCTGGTTCACGCCGGCCGGCGTTGCGCTGGCGGGCGACGGCAGCGGCCTCACGCCGGACCTTGAGGTCCAAATGCCCGAAGGCCAGCTGGGCGGTGACGACGATCCGGTGCTGGCGGCCGGACTGGAAGCCGTGCGAGCCCTGCCGCTGGACGTTAGCCGCTAGCCGCCGGCGCCGGCGCCGGGCTGGGAGCTGCGCCGGGGATCGCCACGATCAGCCGCACGCCGTAGCCCCGCGCCACCTTGGCGCCGGGGCCGGGCTCCTGGCCCACCACGATCTCACCGGCCGCCCCGGGCGTTGGAATCAGCCGAATCGAACCAACCAGCAGTCCGTTGTCGAACAGCGTGCGTTCAGCCGCGTCTACCGTCACTCCCGCCAGCTCGGGAACGACAACCTCCCCGATTCGCACCACCGACAATTGCATCTCGGACCCGCTCGGCACGCCTTCGCCGCTGGCCGGAACCTGCCCAACCACGACGCCGTTCGGCGCCGAGTCGTCCTCGACATAGGTGGTTTCACCCACCGCCAGCCCCACAAGCTCGATAGCGCGCCGCGCATCGTCTTCCGCCCGCCCAATCACCGGGGGTACCGGCACGATCTCAACGCCGCGACTGATCTGCATCACGACTACCGATCGCCGATCCACAACCGCCCCCGCCAGCGGTTCCTGGCCAAGCACCGTTCCGGCCGGCACGTCCTCGTTGAAGGCGGCTACCTCGATCACCTGGAATCCTCCCCGGTCCAGGGTGGCGCGCGCGTTCTCCACCGGAAGCCCAACGACATTGGGGAGCGGCGCCAGCGACGGCCCCCGGCTGACCGTCACGATCACCGGCGTCAATCGCTGAACTGAGCTGCCGGCCGCCGGGTCCTGGCGGATCACCAGTCCCGCGGCCACCCGGTCGTCGAACGCTTCCTCAACCCGCGGCTCAAGGCCTGCGGCTTCCAGCAGATCCTTCGCTTCCTCGGCGTCCAGGTTGACTGCCAGGGGCACATCCACAACGTCCGCGTTCGGGTCTTCGCGGCGCGGAACCAGCGGCTCATCGCTGCTCGGCGCCGGCGCCCCCGGCTGCAGGAGCGCCACGGCGTCATCAGCCAGGTTCTGGAGCCCGGCCAGCGGGTTCACCACGGCGGCCAGCACCAGCATGAACGCGATCGCGGCCGCTCCCAGCGCCAGGGCCAGGCCCCACACCGGCACCACGGTCCGGCGCGCCAGCTGCCTGGGTCGGCGCGTCGAGTTGACGCGCCTGGCGCGCCTTCGGCGTCGCTCCACGGCGGTACTCATGTCACTGGGTTACGTGGAACCTCGCATCGCTGTAGTCGCTTCGAGCCTACGGCGCAGCGCTCGCCGACGGCTTCACGTAGCGCTGGCGGCGCTCCGGCGATTGCCCGCGCCAACCGGCGCCAGCTCATGTCCGTTGGTCGTCTCACCGTTCTTCGGAGTCCCGTCCAGGCGCAGTGACAACAGCTCCGAGACGCCGTCCTCGCGCATCGTCACGCCGTAAACCGTGGACGCCGCTTCAACGCTCAGGGCGTTATGAGTAATCAGCAGAATCTGCGTGCGCTCGCTCAGGCGTTGCACGTGCCGGCAAAACCGCAGGACATTCTGATCGTCCAGCGCCGCATCCACTTCATCCAGGATGCAGAACGGCGGCGGGCGTATCTTCAACAGCGCCAGGATCAGCGCCGCCGACACCAGCGCCCGCTCGCCGCCCGACAGCGCCGCCAGCTGCTGCGTCCGCTTGCCCGGCATGCGAATCGAGAACTCCACCCCCGTCTGTTCGATGTCGCTGGGTGACGTCAGCGTCATGTGCGCCTCGCCGCCCCCGAACAGGTCGGTAAAGGTCTCGCTGAACGCCGCGTTCATCGTCTCGAACGTTGCCATGAATTCGGTGTGCAGTTGCTGCTGCAGGTCGCGCGCCAATGTCTGCAAGTTGGCCTCGGCGCCCTCTAGGTCGCCGATCTGCCGCCGCGCGTCCTCAACCCGGCTGCGCTCCCGCTCGTACTCCTCCGGCGCCAGCGGATTGATCGGCCCCAGCCGGTCCAGTATCCGCCGAAGCTCAGCCGTCCGGCGCTCGATTTGGCCGACCGGCGTTGTCGCCTTGCCGGCCTCAAGCCGTTCAACGCCCAAATCGTCGCGGGCCTGGGACCGAATTTCGGCGCGCCGTTCCACCAGGCGCTCGGTCTCGCGCTGCGCCGCCGCCACCTCCGCCTCAGCCCGGGCCTGTTCTTGCGCTCGCACTTCGGTCTGCATTTGCAAGCGCTGCAGTTCCAGGCGAGCCTCCAATGCCTCGGACTCCAGCCGTCGTACCGACGCCTCGTCAGGCGCGCCCTCGCCGTCCGGGACAGCGTCCATCTCGGCTATCGCGGCGGCGGCTGCGGTCTGGCTACGCTCCGCGTCCAGCCGCTCGTGCTCCACGGCCTCAGCCTCGGCCCGTGCCTGCGTTGAGGCCGTGCGGCGCTGAGCCGTCTGGGCCCGTAAATCTGCCGCGCGCCGTTCATTGACGCTAAGCCCTGCCTCAAGCGCCGCCAGCTGCGCCTCCGCCTCTGCGGCGCCCGTCGCGGCCTGCCCCGAGTGATCGAGTTCCTCGCTCAGCCGCGCCACGTCCTGCTCGGACTCCTCGACGCGCGGCGCCAGCGTCTCCAGCCGCTTCCTGATCCCGCCCAGGCGTTCCTCGGCGTCGTCGATTCGCGCGCCGAGCGTTTGTGACTCGGCCTCCGCACGCTGATGCCGCCGGATGGCTGCGGTCGCCGCCTCGTGCGCGTGCTGATGCGCGCCGGCTGCGGAGGCCCGTTCCGCTTCGGCGCCGCGCAAGGCGTCGTCCGCCGTGCGCAGTTCTTCGTCGGCCGCCCTCGCGGCGTGTTCCAGTTCAGGCTGTCGACGTCGAGCTTCATCCAGCGCCCGTTCCGCCCCGGCCAGCCGCTTGCCGATATCCCGTCCCGCGGCATCCTCCGTACTCAGCCGCACCGTGCCGTCGCCGTCAATCGCGTGGCCATCCAGCGTCACGATCTGATAGTCGGCAAGATCGTCGCGGTCCTGGCGCGCCCGCAGCGCGGCGTCCAGGCTCTCGGCCACCACCACCCGGCTCAGCAACCGCCGGATCAGCTTGGCGTCGGGGCCGCGGACCTCCACCGTGTCCGCCAGCGTCCCGCGCAGGCCTGCGGGCGCCGCGGCCCCCGCGTCTCCCTCGTATGGCCAGCCCCGGAACCCCGCCGCCGGTCGCCAGCGCAGCCGGTTCAGACGCAAGTCGCGCGCGGCCCCTCGCAGGGCCGTCCCGTCCTCGGGCCTTGCGACCAGCAACGTGTCGAGCCCGTTCGCAAACGCCGCCTCCAGCAGCCGCAGGGCCTCGCGGCCGCGCGGGCGCATCTGATCACGGAACCGGCCGAGCACCGTGTCGGGCATCGCCGCCTGCAACGCGCGCAGCGCCTCGTCGGATCCTCCGGCTTGCGCCGTGGCTTCCCGCAGCGCGTCCAACTCCCGTTCCAACGAGGCGCTGGTCTCGGACCCCGCGCGCAGGTCCGCCTGCGCGCGGGCCTGGGCCTGCTGCGCGGCCCGAGCCGCCTCAACGGCCACGCGCTGCGCCTCTGCGGCCTGTTCAACGCCTGCCGCGGCCGCTTGTGCGTCGCGCTCCGCGGCCTCAGCGTCCGTTCGAGCATTCTCGGCCAGATCGGCAGCGACGCCCGTTTGATCCTGGAGCCGCTTGATCTCAACCTCGAGCGTCTCGCCTTCGCCTACCAGGTGTCGTTGGCGTTCCCGCAGCGACGTGCGCCGGTCCCGTGCGCTGGAGAGCTGGCTGGCCAGCATCTGCATCCGGCCCCGCCGTTCGCGCTCCGGCGCCAGCGTCTCGAGCAGCCGTTGCCGTTCGCTTTGCACCTGCGCCACGTGGGCATCCAATTCATCCAGCGACTGCTCGGCCACCTGGGCTTCCTCGGCCAGCGCCTCGGCGCGCGCGGCCAGACTTGCGCCCCGCGCGCTCAGGTCCGTTTGGCGGCTCTCCAGGTGTCGCTGGCGTTCCACCAGCCGCGCCCGTTCCGCCGCCCGTTCCGCCGCCTCGCGTCGGGCTTGCTCCGCCTGCCGCCGCGCGGTGAACAGCTCCTGCTCGAATTCCGAACTCCGCAGCGAGGCTTGCGCGGCCTGCCGGCGCAACTCCTCCGCCGGTTCGGCCAGCAGTGCCGCCAGCGTTTCGGTCGCCTGCTGTTCGCGCGCTTCCGCGGCCTCCAGTTGCCGGTTCACCGTGAAGAACCGGTGTCGAGCCAGCGTCATCTGGCCCTCTACCAGTTCCCGCTGCAGGTCCGCCCCGCGCTCGGCCACCTGCGCCTGCTCGCGGAGCGTGTCCAGCCGCGACTCGATCTCGGCGGTCAGATCGCGCAGCCGTTGCAGATTCCGCCGCGTTTCCGTCAGTCGCCGCCAGGCCTGATCGCGCCGCGCGTAATACCGGGCCACCCCCGCCGCTTCTTCCAGGAACGCCCGCCGATCCTCCGGCCGCTGCTGCAACACCTGCTCCACCTGGCCCTGGTTGATCACCGAGTGCCCGCCATGGCTCGCCGATCCCGCGCTCATCAGGTCCAGCACATCACGCAGGCGCACGCGCGCCCCATTGATCGTGTACTCCGACGCCCCCGTCCGGAACAGCCGACGCCCGATCACCACCTCGTCGAACTCGGTCGGCAGCCAGTCGGCGGCGTTGTCGAAGGTCAGCCGCACCTCGGCCATCCCGGTACGCCGCCGCGAATCCGAGCCCCCGAAAATCACGTCCTCCGCTCGGCGGATCCGCAGCAGCCGCGGCGCCTGCTCGCCCATCGCCCAGCGGATGGCGTCCGACAGGTTGCTCTTGCCCGCGCCGTTCGGTCCCACGATAGCCGTGACCCCGGGCCGGAACTCGAACGTCGTCCGGCGCGGGAACGTCTTGAACCCTTGCAGGTCAATCCGCCGCAGGTACATCCGTCGTTCCTTCGCCGTCCAGAATCGCCGTCAACGCCGCGCGTGCCGCCGCCTGCTCCGCGCGCTGCTTGCTCGAACCTTCACCCGACGCCAGCACCGCCCTGCCCAGTCGAACCGACATGGTGAACAGGAGGTGGTGGTCGGGACCCTCCATCGATACCAGCTCGTATTCGGGCGTGCCTTCCGCGTTGGCTTGCAGGTGCTCTTGCAACCGCGACTTGAAGTCCTTCGCCGGTCCCTCCCAACCGTAGAGGTCGAGCTCGCGGATCAGGATCGGATTCAACAGCTTGCGCAGCGCGTCCAATCCCTGGTCCAGGTACACCGCGCCCAGCACCGCCTCCAGGGCCCGGCCCAGCATGCTCCGGCGCTCGCGGCCGCCGCTCAGGTCCTCGCCCCGCCCCAGTTGTACAAACTCGCCCAGGCCCAGCGCTCCGCCAATCTCGCCCAGCGTTTCCAGGTTCACCAGCGACGCGCGGGCGTGCGTTAGCCCGCCCTCGGCGCGGTCCGGATAGCGTCGATACAGCAACTCGGCCGCCACCAGCCCTAGCGCCGCATCGCCCAGAAACTCCAGCCGTTCGTTGCAGTCCGTGTCCGCCAGGTCCGCTTCATTGACCAGTGATCGATGCACCAGCGCCTGCGCCAGCAGCGACCGGTCCTTGAAGCGATACCCCAGGCCCGCTTCCAGCCGTTCCAGGGCGCAGTCGTCCAGTTGCACATTGGCCATGGCTCAGGCCCCGTACGTTCGTCGGGGTCGCAAGAGTCGGTGAGCTACGGATCGTGGGCTGGCAGTGCCCACGCGGGTGGGCCGTCGGAGGCGTTTCGCGATCAGCGCGGCCGTGTCTCCATTCGCCCCCCGCTCAGGCGCGCTGGGCCGCGCCCTGTTCCTGCACGCTTAGACACCACTCACGATACTTCGCCGAGCGTCCCCGCACGATGTCAAAGTACAAGTCCTGCAGCGCGCCCGTCACCGGACCGATCTCGCCGTCGCCGATGATGCGGCCGTCGATCTCCCGCACCGGCGAAATCTGCGCCCCCGTTCCCACCAGGAACAGTTCGTCCGCGATATACAACTCCGTGCGGTCGATCGGCCGCTCGATGGTCTCGATCCCCAGGTCGTCCAGCGCAATCTGCATCACCGTGCCGCGCGTCACGCCTTCCAGGATGTCCTCGCTCAGCGACGGCGTCAGCAGCTTCCCGTGCCGCACGATGAACAGGTTCTCGCCCGAACCCTCGCTCACGTGCCCGTCGTGCGTCAGCATGATCGCCTCGTCGAACCCGGATTCCAGCGCCTCCGTCTTGGCCAGCGACGAGTTCACGTAAATCCCCGTCACCTTGCCTCGCGCCGGGATCATGTTGTCGTTCACCCGCCGCCACGCCGAAATCGTGCAGCGAATCGGCTTCTCGATATCCAGGTAATTGCCAAACGGCAGCGCGAACAGCGTGAACCCGTTCTCGATCGGCTGCAGCCCGTCCGGCCCCATCGCCACCATATTCAGGCCTACTTGTAGCGCGCTTTTGAACGCCAGCGGCCGCACGTACACGTCCTCGCGGAAGTTCCCCGCCCGCAGCACGTTCACGCAGATCTCCACCAACTCGTCCACCGAGTAGTCGATCCCGATCCGCAGGATCCGGGCCGATTGGTGCATCCGCTCAAAATGCTCGCGCACCCGGAACAGCAGCAACTGCTCCTCTTCGTCGTCCCAGTACGCGCGAATCCCCTCGAACACCCCGGTCCCGTAATTCAGCGCGTGCGTCATCACGTTGACCTTGGCATCCGCCAGAGCCATGTATTCGCCGTTAAGGAACGCTTGCATCAGGACTCCCGCCAACCGGCGCACACCTGCAAAACGCGCGCAACCGCGCCACGCTCATAGCGCAGGCGCGGACGCGCCGCATGGTATCACCGGCCCCCCGGTGGCATCGGCTTCTCCCCGCTCTCCTGGAGGCGAGACTTGAAGTGAGCGAGTCGCAGTCTTCTACCTTTCCCGCTGGAGACCCTTGCATAACCCCCTCATTTGGGGGCGCGGCCTCTTACCTCCCCCGCGGGGGAGGCCGGCGGCGTCTTCGGCCCCGGGTGAGCAACGGTGTGCGGCGTCAATCTCTTGGAGGCGACGCCGTTCTTTCCCCTCTCCTGGGGGAGAGGCAGATTCGGGCGTCTTCGGCCGAAATCGGTGAGGGGTCTTCCGGGCAACCGGCCTCAAGTTACGTAAACGTCTCCTCTGGCAGCCGGCCGGAGTCCATCCCGGACTCTATCCGGGAGCGAGGGTCTTCTCGACGCAGCTGTTCACGTGATTCGCAGCCGAACACCTCCCGCCGCATGAACACCAGGTCGCCCCGCAGGTCAAAGCTCTCGTAGTACCGCTCGAATCCCCACTTCGCATACAGCCGCCGCGCCGCCTCATTCGGCCGGTCCACCCCAATCGAAACGTGCGTGCACCCGCGCCTGGTGGCCAGCGCCGACGCGCTTCGCACCAGTCCCTCCGCCACCCCCAGCCGGCGGAACTCCGGCATCACCACCAGCGTATGCACGTACACCACCGGCAGGCCGGCCTCGATCGCCGGGTCGATATGCCGCAGCCGCACCCACAGCTGCCCAATCGGATTCCCGTTGAAATCCGCCACCAGCCCCCGTTGCACCCCGTCCGCCTGCTCCCGGAAATAGCGCCGCAAGTGCCGCAATCGCGAGGCCATGCCCTTCGGTCCCCACAGCTCGCATAGCCGCCGCATCTCATCCACCCGCGCGGCCCGCACGGTCACAGGCACATCAATCCTGATCACCTGCCCACCATCCGCCGCCCGTTCCAAGCCCATCACCACACCCGCCCCCAAAAGCCGTAGCAGCCTACTCGTTTCGGTCTGAATCTCACGTGCCTACACGCACGCTTGGACCAAGAGCCTCCCTGGTGCGCCGCTCGTCACCCTCTCCAATCAGACCGTTGCAAAACCCCGCCTCGACCTCGAATGCCGGGTGGCTCTTCCTCACTTTCCCTCTGGAAACTGTTGCAAGGCGCCCCTCGAACTCGAAGGTGCGGGAGCTTCCGGTCGCGATCGCCGCCGCAGCACCCGCGGACGGACACCAATCTCCAAAGGGCGTGGCGCTCTTCACCCTCTCCGAGGGGAGAGGCAGATTCGGGCGTCCTCGGCCGAAATCGGTGAGGGGTCTTCCGGTCGTGGTTTCCACCCCTGCAAGCCCGGTGGCACGCAGGCGACTTCCGGCCGCGCCACTCTTCACCCTCGCCAAGGGGAGAGGCAGACTCGGCGCACCCGCCGAACTCGGTGAGTGGTCACCCGCGCAACCAACCCGGCCACGACGCGGCTCAGGCCAGGGTCAAACACTCTTGTGAGACGCCGCTCTTTCTCCCTCGCCCTTGAGAGACCTTTGCAAAACTCCGGCGGGCGGCGCATGGTGACGACCAGCAGGTTGACC
>JAPPFO010000226.1 GCA_028875175.1 Chloroflexota bacterium
CCAACTCTCAGAGACCTACACGTCTTCCCTCAATCCGCCACGCCACCCGCCCTCCCACCACGACATCCACCCATCGCCGTCACCCCCCAAAACCCCGCCCCAAACCGCCCCGCCGCGCCTCAAGAGTTTTTTAGAAAGGGGATTACATACCTAACTAGACACCGCGCCGACCCGTGCGAGCGCTAATCAGACTTTGGTTTCTTCTTCTTTGATGGCGCGGTCTGCGCTTTCACCCACGGCATGTTTTCGGTTGGCGACACCGGTTGGAGCAGCGCGCGGGCCAATTCTTCGGGCGTCGCGGTGTTGGGCGGCACGACTTTGGCGGAGCGTTTCGGCATGGCGACCCCACGTGGCAACGGTCTTGGAAAGTCTAGCGCGCGCGACGTAGAGCGGACCGTCTACACTACCCGCGTCACACAGATCGGCAATCCTCGCGGCCTCGGACGGGTCGCGCTGGGGTTCTGTGTGACAACAGGGATTGCCGCCCAGCGGTTCTGTTCGGGGCCGCGTTTGTCACGCCGGCGTCCCACGGAGCGCGGTGGTGCCGTTCAACGTCGGACCGTTCGAGGTCATTCTGCTGTTCGTGGTGGTTGGTGGCATTGGTTTGCTGGTCTTGCAAAGCAAAGTCAAAGCGCCGCCGATGGCGACGCCCCAGACGGTCGGTGGACCGAGCGAGTCATCGCCACCCGTCGAATCGCTGGACGCGCTGATTGCGCAGGGTTGGCGGATCGAATCGGAGTCCAGCGACTACGTGTTTCTGGTCAAGGGCCAGCGCGTGAACCACATCCTTCACTTTCTCGTCGGTCTGTTCACACTCGGCGCGTGGTGGATCGTCTGGCTGATTCTGGCGGCGAAGGGCGGCGAGGAACGGCGGACGGTCAAGAAGGCGTAAGTGTGTCGGCGTCGATCTCCAAAACCAGTTCGAGGCGGCGGTTCTCGTTTAGCGTGGCGAGTTTCTGGATACGGTCAACGATGTCGCCCTCAGGCGACGATAGCGGCTGACCATTCCAGAATTCGCGCTGGCACCGTGTGCACCTTGTCGGCAATGGCAAGGAAATGTCCAGCGGGTGAAGCATCTCGTGCCGGCACGCCTCGTCCGTGCACCTGACTCGAATCCGCAGAATGTCGCTCAGATCGATCAGGATGCGATTCTGGACTGCGGCCATTGCACCCTCCTCTCCCCCGCGAGTCTACCGCTTCGGATACGCCGGCCCGCCAGCGGTCAGCACGGCGTACGTCAGTCGCTCGCCGACCATCCGCGCGGCGACTTCGCCCATGAGGTCGGCAGTGTCCAGCTCGCGGAGATTCTGCCGCGTGGCGAACTCGCTCACGTAGCGGTCCAGATGCTTCGGGCTCATGTGGTGGTACGTGCCGTGATATCCGCGCTTCAACATCGCCCAAAACGATTCCAGACCGTTCGTGTGCGCCATGCCGTCCACCCACTGGCCGACGCCATGCTTGACTGACGTGCGGTTCGGCAAGTCGCGATAGCCCCACCATTCGTCCGTGTAGATGTCGGCACCGTCCGCCGTGCGAGATACCACGAACGGATGGAGCGTCGCCTTGGAAATGTCCGGCACCACCGCCGCACTCACGTGGCCAGTGGCGCGGTCTCGCACGCCAGCGACCGGCGTCTTGCCGACTTTGCCGCGGCCGGCGCGGAGTTTCTTCTGCGAGTGCTTGTTCTTTTCCTTGCCGCCCACGAACGTCTCATCGGCCTCCACCGGACCGGCCGCCACGAATCCGCCATCCGTCAGCGCCTTGCGAATCCGATGCGCCATGAACCATGCCGATTTCTGCGTGATATTGAGATCCCGGTGGAGTTTGAGACTAGACACGCCCTTGAGATTCGTGGTGCACAGGTAGATGGCGAACGCCCACTTTTTCAGCGTGATCTTCGACCGCTCCATCACGGTGCCGGTGCGGACCGAGAAGTACTTGCGGCACGTGCGGCAGCGCCACGGCATCGGCTTGCCAGACGCTACGGCCGCCACTTCGGATCCATCGCACCGCGCGCACCTCACGCCCTCGGGCCATCGTTGACGCTCGAACCACTGACGTGCCGCATCTTCGTGCGGGAACATCTCGGCCAGTTCGATCAGGCTGACGCCTTGCCGGTGATTTCGTCCCGGGCCCTTCGCCTTTGCCATCTCGCCACTCCCCTGTCCACTTGAAGAAATGGTAGTGGATTGCCGCCAACGTGTCAAGTCAAGTATATAATTCCCTTTAGAAAAAACTCTTACGCGCGCAACCCCGCCCCACGTCGCACCCTCGCCCACCCGCCAGCGACACCGCACCTTCCAGTCCCCGACCAAAAATCTGCCAAATCTTTTGACCGCCGGCCGCCAGCACCCCCCCCCCCCCCCGGGGGGGCCCCGCGGGGGCCCCCGGCCCCCCCACCCCCCCCCCCCACCCCAACAAAAAAACTTGTGTTACTTCCCCCCCCCCCCCCCCCCCCCCCGGGGGGGGGGGGGCCGGCGCCCCCCGGGCGGTCACGAGTACCCCAAAAACCGCGCGGCCCGATCCGCAAAACCGGCTAGCTCAGCAACCCCAACTCCCGGTCCGCCACGTCCTGGTACGCGCTCAGCGACCCATCCACCACTTCTCGCAGCGTCACCGGCCGCCCCGCTTCCGACGACTCATGCGCCGCCATCACCAGCGCCACCGCCGCCAGCCCAACCTCCGCGTCCACCTCCACCGTCACGTCCCCCTCAATCGCATCCAGCACCTCAGCCATTTCAATCGCAATCAGCTTCAGATCCGCCCCGCTACCCACGTCGCTGTGATCGTTGTCATACCGCGCCAACCGCTCCCCGCCAAAGAACCGCGCCGTCCGGTCGTCCAGCCCAAAGTCCGGCGCCAATGCCAGCACCTCCTCATCCGGCAGTGCCTCCTTCGACCGCCCGGGGTACACCTGCAGCGGCAATCCCTGCCGCACCCCCGGCATGTCTATCTGCCCGTCGCTGCCCCAAAACGTGAATCGGCTAAACCCCGGCCCTTGCGCAGCCAGCTCGTACAGCCACTGCCCCAGCGCCCCATTGGCGTACTCGTACGTCGCCATCAACACATCAGGCGCATCCGCCGGCTGGCTCTCCGGATACTCCGCCGAGTAGTGCTCGTGAAACGGCTTCACCTGCTCGCCCCGGAAGTACCGCAGCGGCTCCCGCAACCGCACCTGCCCGTGAACCTTGTCGATGTCACCCCCGAAGTACAGGTGCAGATCCGCGTTGTGAACGCCGGACTCCAGCAACGATCCGCCCTGCACCCGCTTGAACTGCCACCCCCCGGCGCTGGCCCCGCGCCCGCCTCCTGCCGCGTAATCCACCACCGTCCGCAGCTCACCAATCCCGCCCGCATCCAGCACCGCCCGCAGCAGCCGCGCAATCGGGTCTCGCCGGTAGTTCTCCGCGACCGACAACACGCGTCCATTTCGCTGCGCGGCACTCTGCATGGCCCGGCAAGCCCGCACTCCCGGCGCCATCGGCTTCTCGCACAACACATGCAACCCGGCCGCCGTCGCCGTTTCCACAACCACGTGATGTGCCGCCGCCGCCACCACCACGTCGACGACATCCAAATCAGGCGTCGCCGCTATCGCGTTCTCAATCGAGGTAAAGCACGCCGGCCGAGACCCCAGGATCTCCTCCGCTTCACCCGCCAGGAATTCCGCCCGCTCGATCTCCCGATCCACCACCGCGGCCAATTCCAGGCGCCCCGGCTCAAAGTCCTCCAGCACTCGATATCCGCGCATGTGCCTTCGCCCCATGCCCCCGCATCCCGCCAGCACCAGTCGTCGACGCATCAGTCACTCCCGCCATCAAGCCCAAGGCGCAGATCACACGGTACCCGAAGAACCGTTCGCCCGATTCGCCAGCTTTTGGAATACTCTGGCGTGGTATTCCGTCATGCTCGCGGGCGACTCGCTACAAACGGGGTATCGAGGCTTGCAAGCATTCACAAGGGAGTAGGCATGCCGAAAGCAGTAAGCCGCCGGAATTTCGTTCGGGCCTCGGCCGTTGGCGCCGTTGGCGTCGCCGGCGTGGCCGCGTTGGCCGCCTGTGGCGAGACTCAAGTCGTCACCAAGGAAGTCCCGGTCGAGGTCGAAAAGATCGTGACCCAGGTCGTCGAGAAGATCGTCAAGGAGACCGAGGTCAAGGAAGTTCCGGTCGATCGAGTAGTTACTCAGGTCGTCCAGGAAGTCGTAACTCAGACCCAGGTGCAGGAAGTCCAGGTTGAAAAGGTCGTTACCCAGGTCGTCGAGGTCGAGAAGGTCGTAGAGGTCGAAAAGATCGTGGAGGTGGAGGCCGCGCCGCAAGCCGTTCCGGTCGCGTTCGAGCACATCAGCGACCACACGTCCGGTCCGCGAGCCCAGTCCATGCAATGGGCGCTTGAGCGCTATGCCCAGATTGCACCCCACGTCACCGTCGTTTTCACGCCTAACTCGGGCAACATCGGCGACACGATTCCCATCCGAATCGCCGCCGGCACCATGTCCGAGTCGGCCCTGCTGGACGGATCTTTCATATTCCTGTTCGGGCCCGACGGCGTGTTTCGGCCGATCAATGACATCCTGGCCAAGCACCCGGACTTCGACCCGGCGAACTACGTTTACCTGACGGACCAGTTCACCGCCGACCTCGACCTCACCTGGCCCTACCGGACAGAGTGGGACACCAGCACGCCGATTTTCGGTATGCCGTACCAGCACGTGGCCGGCGGCATGGCCTGGAACATCGACATGTTCGAGAACGCTGGCATCGAGGAGCCACAGGACAGCTGGTCGTACGGCGGCGAGTTTCGCGAAACCGCCAAGCGCCTGACTGACCCCGAAGCCGGAACCTACGGGACGCTGGTTCTCGGTGGTGGCGACATCCATATCTGGACACCCATGGCCTACGGCATGGGCGCCAAGCAGTTGATCAGCCCCGACGCCACCCATACGTCGATCTTCGACGATGGTGGCATTGACGGCCTCAAGTTGGCCGTTGACCTGGTATTGCAGGATGAGGTAGCGCCGCCAATTGAGGCCGCGCGCGAGCTTGCCGGCGAGTTTGGCAACCTCTTCCAGGCAGGCAAGGCTGGCATGTGGCCGCGCCGTGCGGACGGCACCGGCTACATGGTCGCGTCAATCAAGGACCGCTTCCGCTGGTCGCTCGGCCCGCAGCCGAAGGGCGACGTCACCGGGACATCGGCCAACCACCGCCAGGACCAGCCGCACCTCATTACCGATGCGGCGTTCAAGCGCGGGACGGAAGAGGCGGTTGTTGACTTCCTCGTGTACATGTCAGGCCCGGAAGTCCAGGCTCGTGTTGCCGTTGACCGCGGGTTCGCCCCGGTGAACTGGGAAGCCATGAGCACTCCCGCAGCCACCGCTCCACCTCCGTTGGGGATGGAGTGGGTGGAACACGCCCTGCGAAACTACGACACCCGCCGCTGGCCCAAGTACCACCCCTCGTTCCTCGAGTGGCTGGCGTTCCGCGGAATGGTTCATCCCTGCTTCCTCGGCGACGAAACGCCCGAGGAATCCGCCGCCAATGCCGTGGCACACGGCGATGGGGTCTTGGAGGCTGGACTCGAAGGCTTCCAACGTGTGTCCGACTACTTCGGAGGCCCGACGGGCTAGGTCAAGCTCTCCCTGGCCAAAACAACGGCGCGGGCGCCAATGGCGCCTGCGCCGTTGTGTTTACCGGTCGAAACGGCGAAGACGCTCATCGGTTGCCAGCCGCAGCCCACGCGGACATCCCCGCTATCCCGGCGGCGGCGTCTTCACCTCCGCACCCTCGAACTGCGACTGCAGCTTCGCGCGTTCTTCGTCGGAGAGGTACCCAGAATCGCTGGGCCGGGCGCCGGGAAATTTGTATCCCCCAGCGAGTCCTTCCTTTTCAAGGGCAGGACGACTGCCGCACCCAGCCATCGTTAGTGTCGCCATCCCAGCCGCAAGTGCACCAAGTACTCGGCGCCGGGCAACCAAGGCACTCACAAGCTTCGCTCCTTTGCGAGCACGAAACACTCACGCACCAAAGCCTGAGCAATGATAAGTCGTCGGCGGCGGTCACGGCCTCGGGCCCTGAGTTGCCGGCAGTACTCCGTCAAGTCGCGTCGAATACGCCGTTCGGAATCCGGCGCGGACTCAATCTACGCGGGCAGCCAGCGATAGCTGTACAGGCTGGTGCTTTGAAGGTTGAATCGCAGCAGAGCTTCACCGTCCGCCTGCGGCGGCACCACCGAACCGCCGCGCCAGTGCACCTCCACATCCACTGCATTCAATGACGAAAACCGGCAATCCGTTGCCGTAAACCCCTCAACTGGCTGCCCCTTCGCCGACAGCACCTCAACCGAAGCCGCTCCCGTCTCAGCACGCATGTTCAGCGTGAGCCGTCGCGGCTGCCGGGCTTCAAGAGGCCCGCACACCATCGACCCGCCAAACATCTCGCCTTCCATCGACACGAACCCATCCCGCCGGATCGTCGCGATGCCGAATGCCCGCCGATGACGGTCCGCCGCCCCGTGGTGCGTGCACGTGCCGGCGTACCAGAATCGCAGCCGGTCGCCCACGGGCTCCGGCGGCGTGCTCGCCAGCATGATCCAGTGCGAATCCCACGAACCTTCGCCGCCCAGCGGCATCACCGGCTTTCGGCCGGCTACTCGCCTCCACTGCCGCGCGTCGTCGCTCCAGGCTAACTGCACGTCCAGCGTCTCGTCGTCCGTGTGATAGACCTCGATGAACCCCAGGTATCCCGGCCCATAGGCCGCCGGGAACATGCTGTAAAACTCCGTCCCGGCCGGATCGTCATCGTCCGGCCACAGCATCCGCCCGTGATGTGACCACGTCAGCAGGTCCGGGCTCTCCCAAAGATCCATGTCACGCTTCAGGCCCTTTACGCCGGCCTGCCGCTGCACGCTCAAGTGCCGGTGACGTGTCAGCAACATGCACGTCTCTCGCCGCGGATCCCAGGCCAACTGCATCCGATCTCCCTGCCCCGGCAGCGTCGGCTCGTCGTCCACCGTCCATCGCAATCCGTCGTCCGAAACACCCCGAAACATCCCCCGGCCAGTCGGCGTTCCGTTCGAATCTCGCCGCACCTGGTAGGTCATCGCCTGGTAGCGAGGCCCGGGAACGCGGTCCAGCAGCGTCAGCAACGTCTGCGTCGAACCCCGCTCCCAGGGCAACACGACATTCGTGCGCGTCCCGTCTGGCAGCGCGTACACGTCGAGTTCCGGCTTCTCCCACTCCACGCCGTCCGCGGAGATCGCCACACAGACGCCGTGAAACCTCGAACTCGCCGGATGCGCCACATAGAGCATTTTGTAGTGGTCGGCCTCGTCGTCGTGAACCACCGAAATCCAACCGCCCTGCCAGGCCGACTCCCACGGCCGGTCGCCAACAAGTACCGACTCCTGCTGGCGCCGCAGCGTATTGACACGCCGCCCAATCCCTTCCCGCGCCAGAACTTCGGAATCGTCAAAGAACAGGTGAAGGTCGTCGTCGACGAGATTGGGAATCACCAGGGCCACCTTTGCTCACGCCTGCCAACGCATCGTACCCAGCGACCCGACCACCGCCCGCAACTCCAGGCGCCAAACGTTGCGCGTGCGCTTCAGTCGGTACCATGCGTGCCAGAGCGTGGCATCAAAATCCGAGGGGCTCCACATCGATACCACGGCCGGTCAGCGTGACGGACTCCTACTTCTCGACAACATCGAATCGACCTATCACCTCTCGCACCGGGTCTGCGAAGCCGACAAGCACCCCAACAATCCGGTAATGCCACTGGGCGACCTGCACGAGTGGGACGCCAACCAGGCCAGACCCTGGTCGTCCCCGACGGTGATTTGGGACGACGAGGACCGTGTCTTCAAGGCCTGGTACTCAGGTTCCGACCTGGCGCCCGAAAAGTGGACCGCCATGGGCTACGCAACCAGCCAGGACGGCGTCACCTGGGAAAAGCCGCACCTGCATCTCTATTCCTGGCGGGGCTCGACAGCCAACAACATCGTCGCCCTCGGGTACGGCCCCGTGCTCAAGGACAACGCCGAGCCAGACCCGGCCAAGCGCTACAAGATGTTCAAACGAGGTCCACGCCTGCGCACCGACGACGCCATCACCGCGCCGGTACCCGACTACAAGGGATCGCGGGCCAACTACTCCCCGGACGGCATCCATTGGACCGCGGGTCCCAAGATCGACATCCCCGAGTGGGAAGGTCGCAGCCCCGACTGCGGGAACCTGATCCGCGACGACCAGGATCCCGACCCGTCACGCCGCTTCAAGCTCATCTGGCAGGCCCGGACCCCGCTGAGCAGACCCGACAAGCCCTGGGGCAGGGCCAAGCTGCTCGCCTACGGCCCCGACATGGTGAACATCCGCAACGCCGACGAAAACCCGCTGTTGGACCCCGATGACGGCGTCGAGTACGAAAACCACCATGTCTTGTATGCCCCCTATGGAGGCGCATGGGCCATGGCGTACGAGTACGGCTGGTACGTGCCCAATGGCTACGGGATCTATGGCTCGTACTGCGCTGACATTCGCCTGGCGGTTAGCGGCGACGGACTGAGATTCGATCGTCTCGACGTTGAGCAACCGGTCATCCCGCGCGGCGGCAATGACGAGTGGGACGGCGGCCTTCTGGTCATCGCCGACAAGCCCGCCATCAAGGATGGAACGATTCACCTATTTTACGGCGGCAACGGCGAAGAGTGGACCAGCTGGCCCGGTGAGAACACGCCGGACGAATACCCGTTCGCGAGCACTGGCCAGGTACGAGTCTCACGCTTCGGCGTCGCTACGTTGCGTCAGGATGGCTTCACCTGCCTGGAGACTCCGGACCGCGAAGTTCCGGGGTTTGCGGTAACCAAACCCATCGAGCGCAACGATGCGTCAACCCAACTCACACTGAACATCGGCGATGTCCGCCAAAACCGAAGCTGGATCGAAGTCGAGGTCCTGGACGCAACCACGGACCAACCGCTTGCCGGCTTCAGCCGAGAGGACAGTCGCGATCTTTGTACCGATGGCTGGAGTCAGGCCGTGACCTGGAGCGGTGGCGGCATCGGCGACATTCCGTCCGGCCGCTTCAAGCTCCGCTTCTGGCTCTACGGCGCCGCCCGGCTCTACGCCTACGGGTTCGAAGCCGCGTGAGCTCGGTGCTCTTATTCCAGACCGTTAGCGCGATGCATCCGAAACCGCCGCGGGAACCTGCCGCGGCATCTCATCAGGAGCCGTCCGATCAAGATCACTAACGTCCAGCCAGTCCTGGTCACGGTTCCCGAACCCTGGCAACACGGCATCCGACCGTCGACTTCGGGCTTCATCCGTGTCGACACGGATGCCGGAATCACCGGCTGGGGCGAGTCCTACATCTCCTGGTACGCGCCGGAAGTTTTCCGCGCCCTGATCGAGCACTTTGGCCCCGTAATCGAGGGAGAAGACCCGTTCGACATCCACGCGCTCTGGCGCAAGATGCAGGTCAAGGCCCTGCGTTGGGCGCCGGTTGGCCCGTCCATTTCAGCGCTCGGCGGAGTCGAAATCGCGCTGTGGGACATCTTGGGTAAAGCCCTCGACGCACCCGTCTACCAGCTGCTCGGCGGCAAGGCTCACGACGAACTGCGCTGCTACACCAGCATCGCCAACGCGAACAAGCCCCAGGCTCAGCGTCTGGTTGACGAAGGCTACTCAGCCCTGAAGGTGGCTCATGTCGGCGAGATGCTCCAGGAACGCCACATCAGCATCCCCGATCTGATTTCGCAGGAGCGCGCCAAGGTCGAGGCCATGCGCGAGGTCCTGGGCGAGAGCGTGGACCTGATCCTGGACCCGGGCATGCCGTTCAACCGCAAGCCGTGGCTGGCCGACACTGCGCTGCGCGTGGTACGAGCACTTGACGAGTACCAGTTGCTCTGGATGGAGCAGCCCGTGCTCCAGACAAACGTCGACGACTACGTTCGGATTCGCGAGCTCTGTGAGACCCCGCTGGCCGCCGGCGAGAACGAGACCCTGCTTCACGGCTACAAGCCATTTTTCGAGAAGCGCGCCATCGACATCGTGCAACCGGACGCCACCTGGTGCGGCGGCATCGGCGAAGACATGAAGATCATGGCGGCCGCCGACGCCCACGACATGCGGATCGTGACCCACAGCTTCAGTTCGGCTGTCGGTCTGGCCGCGAATTACCACGTGGGCTTTGCCAACCGAAACTGCTTCATGGTTCGGTATCCCGAAAAAGACAACCCGTTCGGCAAGGCACTGATCGGCCAAGCATTCGAGTTCGAGGATGGCTACATCAAGCCTGCGGGTGCCCCGGGGCTGGGCATTGACCTTCCCGACGAACTGATCGAGGAGTATCCCTTCGTCCCCAACAGCGGGATTTCGCACGCCCGGTCGCCATTCCC
>JAPPFO010000214.1:0-7366 GCA_028875175.1 Chloroflexota bacterium
TGTCTGAGGTCATCGGGGCTCACGTTCCTGCTGACTCCCACCCCGCAACCTAACGCCCCCGTCCCCACCCGTAAACCTCCCGCCTGCTCTGGTCGGGCCCCGTGCCGTTCGTGGTGAGCCGGCCCGGAGTCTTCGTCGGGCCGAGTCGAACCACGCCCTCCGAACCAGATCGCCCTCAATCCCCCACCCAAGCCCTTCTTCTTCCCTCTTCTCTCACGACTCTCCCCTCACTCATTCTTTTGGGTGTATCGTTGGTGTATGTCACGCACAAACATAGACATCGACGATCAGGCCTGCGCCGAAGTCATGCGCCGCTATCGACTCCCCACCAAGCGCGCCGCCGTCAACTTCGCTCTGCGGACCGTGGCAGCCGAGCCCCTGTCCGTCGACGAGGCACGCGCCCTTCGCGGCAGCGGCTGGGAAGGAGATCTAGAGACCGTGCGCTCCGCCCGCCCGCCGTGGTCCTGATCGACACCTCGGCCTGGATCGAGTTCCTGCGGGACACTGGATCCGCAGCCTGCCACCAGGTGGATGAATTCCTGGACCAGGAAATCGCCATCTGCGACCCCATCCGCATGGAAGTCCTGGCCGGCGCCCGCGACGAGTCCCACCTGCTCAGCCTCCGGCGCCTGCTCGCTCGCGCCGTCATCATTCCAATGCGCCCCACCGACTACGAGGACGCCGCCGCCCTATACCGCAGCTGTCGCCATCAAGGCGCGACCGTCCGCAAGCTGATCGACTGCCTCATCGCCGCCATCGCAATCCGCGCCGCCACGCCGATCCTTCACCACGACGCCGACTTCCACACCCTCGCCCGCCACACCAACCTCCAAACCCACGCCCCCCGCCCCCGCTAACCCGCAGCACGAACACCTGCGCTCCATCCGAGCCCCACGCTTCTAAGGGGCGGCACGTCTCTTCACCCTCTCCGAGGGGAGAGGCAGATTCCGCCGTCCTCGGCGGAAATCGGTGAGGGGTCCTCCGGTCGAAACCTCAAACGTCAGCACAATCCCGAGAAGACGTTTTGAGTGAGAAGTCTCTGCGCTCTAATCTCAGATCCACACACGAGCACCCGAGCGGCCAATGCCCCCCTTCACTGAACTCAACAACCGCGTCGCCATCGTCACTGGCGCCGCCCAGGGCATCGGCCGCAGCACCGCCGTTACCCTCGCCCGCCATGGCATGCCCGTCGTCCTCGCCGACCTCAACGACGACCGCGGAAATCGGGTAGAAGCTGAAATCATCCAAGCCGGCGGCCGCGCCGCCTACGTCCACGCCGACGTCGGAACCATGGCCGGCTGCCAGCTCGTGGTCCAGACCGCCCTCGACCGTTTCGGCGGCGTCTACGCCCTCGTCAACAACGCCCGCTGGCATCCGCATGACAAGCTCGCGGACGTCACCGAGGCCGACTGGGACCGCAGCCAGGACGTGCTCATCAAGTCCCACTTCATGGCCTGCAAGCTCGCCATCCCCCACATGATCGCCGGGGGCGGCGGCTCCATCGTCGGCATCTCATCCGCCCACGCAATCCAGGTCAACGCCATCGAGGGCCCCTACGAAGCCGCCAAGGCCGCCATCAACGCCCTCATGCGTAACGTCGCCGTGGCTTATGGCGAACACGGCATCCGCGCCAACAGCATCCTGCCCGGCGGAATCATGACCGACGTCAAATACGAAGCCGCCGCGCTCGATCCCACCCCCGAGCTCGACGCCCGCCAGGCCCTCCAGAACCCCGTCCGCCGCCGCGGCGACGCCCAGGACATCGCCAACGCCGTCCTCTTCCTCGTCTCCGACCTCGCCGGCTTCGTCACCGGCGAATCCCTCGTCGTCGACGGCGGCATGTCCATCGAACTCCCCGGCTCCATCGCCACCCGCATGACCGGCCTCGAGGTCTAGAGGTCGGCCCTCCTGGTCCTGAGCCGAACGGCCTGGCAGTCAGGCTCTATGATCGGCACGCGCAATGGCTTCCATGCTGAGGCGTAGGGGGCGGATGTGGCCAGCGGTCGGATGTGCCGGAATCGTCTGACGATTACCGCCTGCGCCATTGATTCGCGATTGGCGCCGGCAGGGGCATCCATCATTTCGCCGCGGATACATCAATGGGATGCGCCATGTGCCTGAACGAAAAGCAACTCGGCGGCTGGTCCTTGCTGCTTGGCACCCTGGCCGTGGCGGTGGGCTACGTGCTCTCGCCCGGTCGCGGCGCGGTGGATACGGTGCCCAGCACCAGCCTCAACGACCTCACGCTGGCCATGGCGCGCAACGCCACGCTGTCCTACACGGTCCCTGTCGTGATCATCTGCGGCGCCCTGCTCATGCTCAACGGACTCCTGACCCTGCGGCGCTATGCGGCCCCGGTGCCTCGGTTCGGCCTTCTGGCCATGGCCATTGCGCTCGTGATTCAGATGACCATGCGCGGTCTCGACTACATGATTGTCGGCATGGGACTGGCAGCCCTGGAGAACGATTCGGCGCGGTCGGAGGAATGGCTGCAATCGGCGCTCCAGATGCAGCGCATGGTCTGGGGATTGCACTTCACCTCCAGCGTCGCCGGCTACCTTGGAATTGTGGTCCTGGCGCTGGGCCTCGCCTTCCGCCCCGAGCCTGTCCGCCTGCCCCCCGCCCTGAACGCCATCGTCGCCGTGCTGGCCGTGGCCTCGCTCGTGGTCTTCATCTCCGCGTGGCATTCGAACGCATTGGAGTTGGCCTTCGCCCCCGTGTTCGCGGCAATGTCCGTCGCCGGACTCGTCTACATGGGCCTGTTGGGTCGGGGGCTGGTGTCATCCACCGACCGCCAGCCCGACAACCCGAGACCCGAAGCCGACTGATCGCCGTCCCACCCACGCCCCGCCACCAGCCTCGTCTACATAGGCAGGGCGGCTCTCTCTCCCTCGTCCTTGAGAGACCCTTGCCAAACCCCGCCTCGACCTCGAAGGCAGGGCGGATCTTCACCCTCTCCTGGGGGAGAGGCAGATTCGGGCGTCTTCGGCCGAAATCGGTGAGGGGTCTTCCGGGCAACCACACCCGCGCTGTGCAGAGAATTCTGTGGGAGAGGGTCGTGGTGAGCGCCTTCCGGGCACCCACCCGTCGGATTACGTGGACGACTCCAAAATGAGAGGAATGAACTGGATCCGATCATCAGAATCTAGGAGCGCGCGGGTTGGAAACCCTTGACGCCGAGTCCCTCGCCCGCGACTTCCGTTCCTGCGTCGACGCCCTGCCGTCTCCCAGAGTGCCCCTCGTCCGGCCCATCCGCCGTGAGTTTTCCCGGCGGATCTCTTCCGCCCGGCCGGAGCAAGTGCTCGACTTCGCTGCGCGCCTGATAGTCCTCGACCTCCGAATCTGGGCCTACGAAATCGTCCACTTCCACCGCCCCACCCTCAGAACCCTGGACGTCGCCATCATCGAGAGCCTTGGTCAGGGCCTCGCCGACTGGGCCTCGGTCGACGTCTTCGGCTGCTATCTCGCCGGCCCCGCTTGGGTGAATCGGCAGATCGGCGATCACGACGTGCACCGCTGGGCCAGGTCCCCCGATCGTTGGTGGCGCCGCACCGCCCTCGTCGCCACGGTCGGCCTCAACACCAAGACCCGCGGCGGCTACGGCGACGCCCCCGGCACCCTCGCCGTCTGCGACCGCCTGGCCGACGACCGCGACGACATGGTCGTCAAAGCCCTCTCCTGGGCCCTCCGCACCCTCGCCAACCACGACCCAGAAGCTGTCCAACACTTCCTCTCCACCAACCACCACCGCCTCGCCGCCCGCATAATCCGCGAAACCCGCAACAAACTAACCACCGGCACCAAAAACCCACGCAAGACACCCGGCTGATCACTCCGGCAACAGTCGACACGGCACCGTGGCAAGGTGCCTTCGAATTGAATTGCCAGTCTCCAATTCGCCGCCCGCGACCCCTGGGCAAGAGCGCTCTCACCGGACATACAAGGAGGCTGCGACCGCAGTCCCATAGGCTGGCTTGGACGAGGCGACGGGGTTATCGATTGGTGGAGCAGTGGAGCAATGGGCGACCCGGCGAATAGCTGTCGCGGCACTGGTTGGCGTCGTTGGTTGCGTGGCGGGCCTCGCGTGGCGCCAGGCGCGGCTGGCCGGACTGGACTTGCTCGACAGCCGGGGCTGGTACACACCCGCGGACGCGGCGGCCCTGTTCGACGCCCTCGACCAACTCGACCCCAGCGGTCGGGTCGTCTATGCAACCACCGCGCTCACCATCGACATGGTCTTTCCGGCCTCCTACGGCCTGCTATTCGCGGTCCTGCTGTTCCGGCTGTTTCGAGGCGGACCACCGCTGTATCTGCTGCCGCTGGCGGTCGCTGTGGCGGACGTGCTGGAGAACGTCACCATCGCGGCGCTCGCGCTCACCCACGCCGATTCGCCGTCTCAGTTGGCCTGGATGGCCGCCGTCTTCACCTTGCTCAAGTTCGTGCTGTTAATGGCCACGCTGGCTGTGACAGGCGTCGGCGGGCTGCGCTGGCTGTGGCGACGCACACGGCCGCACGCTGACCAGGGAACGGCTCCTTGACCGAGGCTGCGTTCGGTTAGCGGGAACCTCTCACTTCGAACGCTCGAAGGCCTGACCGACAACAGCGCCGCCTCCTGGCAAGTAGTTCGAAATCCGGGCCGAATCGCCCCGTCTTGCCAAACTTTGCCAATCCTGCTATCGTTACATCATGAGCACGATGAATATCTCGCTCCCCGAGGCGCTGAAGTCTTTCGTTGACCAGCAGGTCACGTCTCGCGACTACAGCTCATCGAGCGAGTACGTCCGCGAACTGATCCGCAAGGATCAGGATCGCCAGCACCTGCGCGGCCTGCTTCTGGAGGGTGCTGCGTCGCCCCCGGCAGTCATCGCCGACTCGAACTACTTCGGCCAGCTTCGCGATCGCGTCCGCGACGCCGGCAGGCGGTGACTCAAAAGCCAGTCGTTCTTCGCGGGCGGGCGCGGCACGATATCGACGAGGCCATCGATCACTATTCGACCGTAGCGACAGCGGCTGTTGCGTTGAATCTCGTCGACGCGCTGCAAGAAAGCTTGCGCCAGATGGCAGAGCACCCCGCCGTCGGCTCCCCCCGCTACTCGGACGAACTGGCCCTGCCGGGCCTTCGCTCCCTGGTCGTGAAGGGCTTTCGCTACCTGGTTTTCTACGTCGAACGCGAAGCGGACATCGACGTATGGAGAGTCCTGCACGCCGCACGGGACACTCCGGCCTGGTTGCCGGAACCCCGCAACGACTGATCCCGCCCACTCCGCATGGCACCATCCAACCCATCCATCCTCTCAGCCACTTAACCCATGACCCCCGACTACGACTGGCAAACCCTCCACCGCGAAGCCCTCGTCATCGACTCCCATAACGACACCATCGTCGGCCTCATCCGCCGCGACGGACAGAGCATGGCCGGGCCCGAAGCGCCTGCTCGCGCCGAGCCCGAGAGCCTTATCGGCTACCTGCGCGGCCCGGTCGACACCGCCGAAATCCCCATCCAGTCCGACCTCCCGGCCATGCGCGAGGGCGGCGTCGACGCCGGCTACTTCGCCGTCGACAACACCCGCGCCTGGGGTAACCACCTGGCCTACGTGCTGGACGGCTTCGGCTGGTTTCACGCCGAACTCCAGGCCCATTCCGACCAGCTCGCCCTCGCCCTCACCGCCGACGACATCCTGGCCGCCAAGGCCGCCGGCAAAGTCGCCGTTGTCCTCGCCATTGAGAACTCAGAAGCCCTCGAGCGCAGCCTCCACGTCCTGCCCATGTTCTATCGGGTCGGCGTCCGCACCATGACCATCACCCACTCAATCCGCACCTACGCCGGCGACGGCGAGCGCGCCCACCACTCCGGCGGCGGCCTCACCCAATTCGGCCGCGACCTCATCGCCGCCATGAACGACATCGGCATGTTGGTCGACGTCTCCCACCTCAGCGTCCCCGCCTTCTGGCACGCCATGCAGGCCGCCAGGGCCCCCGTCGTCGCCAGCCACAGCTCCTGCCGCGCCCTCAACGAGCACGGCCGCAACCTCCACGACGACCAGCTGAGAGCCATCGCCGACGGCGGCGGCGTCATCGGCGTCAGCTGCGTCCACCACTTCGTCCACTGGACCAACCCCACGCTCGAGCTCTACCTCGACCACATCGAACACGCCGTCAACGTCGCCGGCATCGACCACGTCGGCTTCGGCTCCGACTTCGACGGCGGCTCCTACCTCCTCGACGACGCCCGCCAGGTCCCTCTCATCACCCAGGGCCTCGCCGCCCGCGGCTGGTCCGAACCCCACCTCCGCAAATTCCTCGGCCTCAACCACCTCCGCGTCTTCCGCGCCGCCTGCGGCTAACGCAGGTACCCGCCATCCGTTCGTGGTGAACCGGCCCGTAGTCTCTCGGGGGGCCGTGTCGAACCACATTCCCCGCCTGCCGACCCTTACTCACGCGCCTATTCCCGGATCACCCGCACCTCAACCCCAACATCCAACTCCCGCCACGCCCGATCCGCCGTCACCGCCGGCAATCCCCGCATCGCCGCCAACTGCAAACACGCCCGATCCCCCAGCGAAAGCCCAAGATGACGTGTGGACTGTCTCAGCTGACCCGAGGCAAGCGCTTGATCCTCGTCAAACGCCACCACCTCCAGCCGCATCAGCGAAAACGGGTAGAGCCACTCGCCCGGAATCGCTCCCCGATCGGCGAACTTTGCGGCTACCTCGGCCAGGTTGGTCGCCGACACCAGCGCGTCGCCCTTGTATTCGGCGACGACTTGCTCGCCCGGTTCATTCAACAGCACGGCCAGAATCGCCGACGAGTCCAGCACCGCCCGGCTCACATCGCCTCCTCGGCCGCGGCCTCCCGCCGTCGCTCCGCAATCAGCTCATCAACCAGGCTCACGCCGTCGGGAACGTATTTCTTTAGCACTGCGCGCGCTCGTTCAAACTCCTTCTCGTCATTCACCACCCGCAGCTCGTCCCCGTCCATCTGCATCACGATGTAATCGCCCTCGTCAACCTCCAGCGCCTTGCGATACGCCGCCGGAATCACCACCCGCCCCCCCGGCCCAATCGCCGTCCGCACCAGCACCGGCGCCGAATCCTTCGGCTCCACATCCTCCGCCGGCATCGGCTGGCTCAGTTGCGTCTCCATGAACCCGCTCTGCACCAGCACATTGCGCACGTGCTGGTACCGAACCCCCAGGAACCCCGCAATCTCCGACCGGCTATACCCCGCCCGGAACAACGACCGAATCTTGTCCGCCTTCGTCGTCAGCCCCGCCACCACCTCGTCCATCGGCCGCCGCTCACAAACACAGACACACGGCTCCTGATCACAACAGCCGTCGCAACACGCCATAGCTAGACTCCTGGGT
>JAPPFO010000214.1:7376-10375 GCA_028875175.1 Chloroflexota bacterium
ATCAGAGTAGATAACTAGAGAATGACAGAGAATAGGTAATTCACCAAAAGATAGTTTGCAAGACCGCTGCCTACTCCCTCCCGTCCGCTTCGCCATCCCCGTCGCCGTCTAGACTGCCCCCACTCCCACACTCAGGCTCCACCCATGCAACGCCGCAAACTCGGCCGCGTCCACCACCACAGCTCCATCGTCACCCTCGGGGCCGCCGGCCTCGGCCGCGCCGACCTCCCCCAGGCCGTCGTCGACACCGCCGTCGAACAGTCCCTCGCCGCCGGGGTCAACCACCTCGATATCGCCCCCACTTACGGCAACGCCATGGAACACATGGCCCCTTGGATGCCCCGTCTGCGCGAAGAGGCCTGGTTCATCGGCGCCAAGACCCAGTGCCGCAGCCGACAGGAAGCTTGGGACAACATCCGCTCCTGCCAGCAACGCCTCGGCGTCGAGACCTTCGACCTCTTCCAGCTCCACGCCGTCGTCGATTTCGACGACCTCGACCAGGTCACGCAACCCGGCGGCGCTCTTGAAGCCCTCGTCGAGATGCGCGAGCAAGGCCTCACCCGCTACATCGGCATTACCGGTCACGGGCCCTTGGCTCCCGCCGTCCAGCTTGAGGCCCTCAACCGCTTCGACTTCGACACCGTCATGTTCCCCCTCGCCGCCGCCATCTACCTCAGCCCCGACTACCGTCGCGACGCCCAGGCCCTGCTGGATGCCTGCCAGCAACGCAACGTCGGCGTTCAGACCATCAAAATGCTCGCCCGCGGCGGCTGGGGCGACGGCCCGCGCGAACTCAGCTGCTGGTACGACCCCCATCGCGACCAGCCCCAGATCGACCAGGCCCTCTGGTGGGTCCTTTCCCAGCCCGTCCACAGCGCCCCCTCAACCGGCGAGACCACCCTCCTCCCCCGCATCTTCTCCGCCGCCAAACGCTTCCGTCCCCTCGATGCCGCCCAACAAACCGCCGCCATCGCCGCCCAGCACCCGCCACGCCCCGAACCCCGCCTCGCCATCCCCGCCGTGGCTTGAGTCGTCAGCTCCGGCAACACCGGAGCCACGGGCCGAGACGCCTATTCGTTCTTCTGGGCGACTACGAGCCGACTGCTTGCTGTTCGGCCCGCTCCACGTGCAGGCGCAGCGCCCGGTTGATATCCGTCTGATATCCCCGACCATCCGGAGCCTGCTGCTTGAACCACGCCACCACGTCCGCGTCCAGCCGCAGCGTGATCTGCTGCTTCACGGGCCGATAGAACAACCCACGCTTGGCGCCCGACCAATCCAGCGTCTCGGGGATGTCCGACGTGTCAATCTGGTCATCCGGCAACGCCTCAAGCGCGTCAAGTTCGGCCCTCTCCTCGTCAGTCAGGCCGGGATCTCGCGTGGTCATAGGCCATCCTCGCACGCGTCGTGCCTTCCCGTACGCTCATGCCACCGGAGTACAGAGGACTAGCTGTGGGTGATTCGCAAGCAGCCGCCACGAGAGACCCCACGCCCCTGCCGAGCTCCCTCGCCCAGCACTACCGCTGGCTCCTCACCCTTGCCGCCCCACCCCCCACCCGCCTCCTTGACGTCGGCGCCGGCGACGGCCGCCTCCTCCAGGTCGCCCGCGACCTTGGAATCCCCCACCGCATCGGCCTCGAACGCAAACGCCGCTGGCGCCCCGCCAACCCCGACTTCGCCCCCACCATCGCCGACGCCCAGCGCCTCCCCTTCCCCAACCACACCTTCGACTGCGTGGTCGAAAACGAGTCCCTTGAGTGGATCGCAAGTCCCGTCAACTACCTCCAAGAAGCCGCCCGCGTCTGCGCCCCGGCGGCCTCGTCATCACTGACGACTCCGACTGGGACACCCTCGTCTACGCCGCCCAGGACACCGCCCGCGCCCGCCGCATCCTCCGAACCTTTTGCGACACCGGCCCCAACGGCTGGATCGGGCGCGCGGCCCCGTCACGCATGCGTCAGGCCGGCCTGCGCGACATCCAGGTCCACGTCCGCGTCATCACCGAACGCGAATTCGTCCCCAACACCCTCGGCTACCACCAGGCCCAGGTCATCCACGACTGGCTCCGCACCGTCGGCGACATCACCCCCGCCCAGCTCGAGGACTTCCGCGCCGACCTCCACCACACTGCCACCCGCGGCGACTACCTCTTCACCCTCAACCGCTACATCTGCGTTGGTCGACCCGCCCCACCCTTTGGTAGCGGCCGGCCGTAGGCGTGCCGCTTCCGTGCCCTGGCCACCCCGTTCGTGGTGAGCCGGCCCGGAGTCTTCGTAGGGCCGTGTCGAACCACCGCACGAATCCACTCGCGTCGCCAAGTCTTTACCCTCTCCTGGGGGAGAGGCAGGTTCGGGCGTCTTCGGCCGAAACCGGTGAGGGGTCTTCCGCTCGTGCGGCACCTAGTGACTCGACGCTCCTCGAGGGCATGCCCGGATCCCGCCGAGCGGAGCCTGTCACACCACCGTGTTAATGCCTCCTCGGCCCCTTATCCGCCAACGACATCGCAATCACCAACCCAATCGGCCCCAGGAAAAACCCCACAAAAAACCAGATCGGAACCCACAGGTTCCCCCACACCTCCGGCTCTTCCTTCTTCGAGGCCACCCGCGACGTCGCCCACCCAAACCCAACCGCCACCACAAAAAACACAAAAAACAACGGCTCCGGAACCGCCATCCGCCCACCCCGCCTTCACCAGCACCCCCTAACCCTACGCCCCTCCCCACCGTCCCTCACCTCTTGGTCGCCCCTTTCGTGGAGAGCCTGGCGAAGCGGGGCGAGCAATCGTTCCTGGTGAGCCAGGGCCCCCTACCCGGCGGCCACCGACAATCCGCCCAGCCCTCACCTCCCAACCCTCCAGGGCTGCCTGCTTCTCCCTCTCCCTTGAGAGACCTTTGCAAAACGCCCCATGTCCTCGAAGGTGCGGCAGCGTCTCAGTCCCTCTCCTGTCCAGACCGGAGACATGGTAGACAGGTGTTCGGAGACATGGTGAACACCTC
>JAPPFO010000162.1:0-7279 GCA_028875175.1 Chloroflexota bacterium
GGGGAAGGCGGTCTGTTCGGACACGAGGATGAAACGTTTATTCGGCCGGCCATCGAAGACGCGCGCAACGACGGCCTGGACGTGACGGGGCCCGAGCCGGGCGACACTGTCTTCAACCGGGCGCGAAACGGGGCGTTCGACGGGGTGGTGGCGATGTATCACGACCAGGGGCACGTGGCCGTGAAAGTCGCTGGATTCTTCGATGGGATCAACGTGTCGGTGGGCCTGCCAATCATCCGGACCAGCGTGGACCACGGAACCGCGTTCGACATTGCCGGACAAGGGGTGGCGCGGGCGGATAGTATGGAGATGGCCATCGAGATTGCCGCCACCATGGCCGCCAGCGACGGACGCCCGGCGGCCACGGAGACTGCCTGACCTAATGAACGCGCCCTTGCAACTCGCCCAGTTGGTGCTGTCCATCATTGTGATTGCCGCGGTTCTGATCCAGTTGCGAAACACGGGGATGGGCTCGGCGTTGGGCGGGAGCGACAGCTCGTTCTTTCACGCCCGGCGCGGCGTGGACCGGCTGACCTTCAACTTCACGATCGGCGCGTCAGCGCTGTTCTTCCTGGTTTCCATCCTGGCCGCCGTCCTCCAGTAGCGCGTCGCGCACAAGGGACGCGTCGCAGATCCGGGCATACGAGCAGCGGCGACAGACCTGGGGGTCCTCGGCCCGATTCGGCGCTTGCCAGAACGGATCGAATCGGGCTGTCTCAATGCCAACAACGATGTCGGTTGCGCGAGCCGCAAAGCGGTCCAGGTCCTCCCGGTCGTACGTCGCAGTCAACTGCTGGATGAACGGCCGGTCTTCACGAACCAGCACATCAACACGCACTTCAGGAATGAAGAACGGCGCCGGGAGGTTGCCGGGACGAATCCGAGATCCGGCCCTGAAGACGCCGTAGCCGATGGCGTAGCACTGGAGTTGGAGGTCCTGATCGGGATATGACTCCGGGTAGGCCCGCCACGAGGTCTTGTGGTCGATCACCACGCCGTTCCGGTCGATGAGGTCAACCGTGCCCACGAGTTGGACCTGGACGCCAGGAATGTCGAATCTGAACCGATGCTCAATGAGGTGTGGGATGACTCGGGGCGCGACCTCTGTCAGATATAGCTCCAGGACCGCTTGGCCTGAGGCATAGGCTTCCTCGAAATCGTCCGCGGATGCTCCGGATGCAGCCCCAGGCGGCAGGCGGGACGCCCAAACGTCGTCGTAAATCTCGGAGGCCTCGTCCACATCCAGGTCGTAGCCGCTGTGTCGTTTCTCCAGAAAGTTGCGCTCCAGGGCGGCGTGGACCGCCTGCCCGACGAGCGACGCCGGCGAGTCGGTGGTGGGCACCCGATCCAGGTAGCGCATCCGATACTGGAGCGGACAGGTGTCGTACGTGCGCAGTTGCGTGGGAGAGATCGACCGAAGTTGCCGTTGCATGCCTGCCCGCAAGAAACCCGACGCCTGCGCAAGCGTAGTCGTAAGCGGCGCATCCTGCCCGACCACCGACGGACTTCGCACAACGACCGGTCCGCAACGTGATGGTTGAACGCGACGCGTCAGACACGCTCGATGCCTCCGTTGTGATCGTGACCTGGAACGGGCTTAGCCATTTACGCCGCTGCTTGCCGGCGCTGGCAGATCAGACCGGGGTTGCCTTCGAGGCTATCGTGGTGGACAACGGCAGCACGGACGGTACCGCGGAGTGGATTGCCGCGGCGTATCCCCGAGCTGTTCTGAAGCGCCTGGAGTCCAATCACGGGTTCTCCGAGGCCAACAACATCGGCTTCGGCCTGGCCCAGGCTCAGCTGATCGCCACCCTCAACAACGACGCGGTTCCCGATCCCGATTGGCTGCGCTCTCTCGTTCGGGCCGCGCGCGAGCACCCCGAATCCGGGTCGTTCGCCAGCCGGATCGTGCTGGATCGGGACCCCAACATCATCGACTCCGCCGGTGTGGTGACGGACGTGCTGGGCATCGCGTGGGACCGGCACAACGCAGAGCCGGTTGGGGTTGATGCCGCCGGGGAAGTCTTTGGCGCGTGCGCAGGGGCCGCGCTGTATCGCAAGGCGGTGCTGGACGAAACGGAGGGCTTCGATCCGGCGTTCTTCGCCTACCTGGAGGACGTGGACCTGGCCTGGCGCGCCCGCTGGCTGGGCTGGACCGCCCGCTATGTCCCGGAAGCGCGAGTGGTGCACGCGCACTCGGCCACGGGCACCGAAGATTCGCCGTTCAAGACATTTCACCTGGGGCGCAATAAGGTCTGGACGATTGCCAAGAACCATCCGACGCACGCCCTCCTGCTCTACGGACCGCTTCTGGTGGCCTATGACCTGGCGTCGTTGCCGATCACCATGGCCCGGCAGCGGAACCTGGCGGCCCTGCGTGGGCGGCTGGCCGGCTTGCGCTCGCTCAGTCGGGTGCTGAGGCAGCGGAAGCAGGTGGCTTCTAGCCGCCGAGTCGCCTGGGAGGACATTCGGCCCTTTGTCGCCGGCCCGTCGTGGCCGTGGGAAGTGTGGCGCCGCCAGCAGCGGCTGCGGCAGGCCGTGGCGGGCGATGGATCGCCGACCTCGCCAAAGGCTCGCTGATAGACTCGCCTCACCGGGGCGTGGCGCAGGCTGGTAGCGCACCTGACTGGGGGTCAGGAGGTCGCCGGTTCAAATCCGGCCGCCCCGACCAGCATCCGATTCCGCTATTCGTTGGCTCCATCACGCCGGCACGGCCGCGGGCCATCCGAGGTGTTTCGCTCCGAACCTAGGCGGCTGCGCTCCAGTTTGCGATGAAATCGTCCAGGCCAAAGTCGTCGGGCATGTGCTCCTGCGCGTAGCGGGTTGGCCTGCTCGCGAGACTTGGCACAAAGTGCTCGGTTTCCATTTGGAGCCTGGCGTCCAACGGTGCAAAGCGCTGTCCCAGCAGCTTCGTTTCCGAGCCGGTGAATCGCCGGGCCAGCGACTCGAGGTTGCTGATGCTGAAGGTCTGCTCCCCCACGGCTGAGGCACGCTCGCGTTCCGGCAGGTTGGCCACCTCCGGGCGCTTGAGCGCGCCCATCCTGCGAGCCAGTTTCGACAACAGGACCACGCAGACCATCCGCCCAGATTCGCCTGGATGCAGCAGGGCCAGCGCCTGCCGAAAGGCGTCCGGATCCTCGTCGAGCATCGCGCGATAGAACGCTTCGATTCGGTCGTCCTCAAGTTGTGCGAGCTCGAGGAATCGATGGAATACCGCTTGTCCCTCCGGCGATAGATGCCTGACGAAACCCGGCTCCCAAAGGAAGCGGGAGCCGTACGGGAATAGCTGGCCGCCGAACGAGGTGTACCTGAGATGGATGATGCGCCGCAGCCTGGTGCTGTAGTTGCTGGGCCAATGCAGGATCGTGTTGATGTACATGACGCCGTCGCCGGCCTTGAGCCTGACCTGGGTGCAGTTCGACAGCTTTGCGCGGGGGTCGTTCAGGAGCTCCCGGTTCTCGCGCGGCGTGTTCAGGCGGCGATGACTGCCGGGGACGACCCACAGCACATCGTCGTCGTAGAGCGGGATGTTCCACTGCACGGAGCCGGGACCGTTGGACAGCATGTCCGCCTGTAAACCCGCCAAGGGAGCATTGTTGGTTGGCCCGTGACTTACATCGCGATGCCACAAGTCCGGTCCATACGGGGTTTCCGGGTTGCACAGGAGAATCATCTGCTTCAGCCCCACGTCGCGCGTGCCAAGCGCCTGCCGGCTTACACCAAGCGTGTTTTCGTGGAGACAGAATTCCACGGTGTTCGCCGTCGTGGAATCGATGACCGACTGAAACGCGAGGCGAGGCTGCTTGGCCACATACGGGAAGCAGCCGGGGTCGTCGCGATCGCGCGCCCAGTTCGCCTGCTGCCGGTCGACGAGCGTTTCGAAGCTGGCGCGCAGCTCGTTCAGCCGCTCCGGTGGAACGACGTTTTTCAGAATCACGTAGCCGTCGTCGAGGAGTTGCTCGGGATCGATCTGTATGGGTCGTGCACCGTTGGGGCGGCCGCGAGAGTCTAGACCGGACATGCGGCCTCAACTTGCCTCGGTGCGTGCATACCCGCTAGCGACCGTAGGTTCGGCCTTTCCAGCCGCCGCCGACACCGGCGTAGTGGCGGCGAGCGGAGTCCAGGGTCACGGTCACGTAGATAACGGCCGACAGCGGCAGCGTGACGGCCCGCAGCGCCGGGCCTCCGTACCACCGGGTCATCGGCAGGTAGCTACAGGTCATCAGCAGCCATCCAAGGACCCCCACCGCCAGGGCGGCCGCCGCCGATTCAGTGTCTCGTCCAGTCACGAGGCTCGCGCCACCCGCTACCGCCGCAACCGGCGGCGCGGCGAAGGCCAGCAGCAGAGCGAGGACTGTGCCCAGGAGTCGAATTGGCGAGTAGGCAAGCTGGGTGTAGGCGGTGCGCGCCACGACGTGCCAGACGCCGGAAAGGCCGGCATAGCCACGCTCGCTGCGCACGTCTCGGGCCAACCCCAGCCAGGTTCGGCCTCCGGCCTGCTTGATGCGGGCAGCCAGGGCGCAGTCGTCGATGATCTGGTTGCGGATCGATTCCAGGCCGCCAATTCGTTCGAGCATTTGCCGACGCACCAGGACGCAGCCGCCGGCGGCGGCCGCCGTTGCGCGGTTGGGATTGTTCGACCAGCGGAAGGGGTAGAGCAGTCCAAAGAAGTAGACGAAGGCCGGCACCAGCAACCGCTCGAATGGCGTGACCGCCCGCAGATGCGCCATTACCGACGCAAGATCCAGGTCCTGGTGCTCAGCCATGCCTACCAGCCGGCAGAGGAGGTCGGGCGGGTGGGCAATGTCGGCGTCGGTCAGGAGGATGTACTCGCACTCGCGTGCCGGATCGGAAGTCGTGCCGGTGTGCATGGCCCAGACTTTGCCGGCCCAGCCGTGGGGCAGCGGAGGCGCCGCGACTACTTCGACGCCGCGAGCGTCTGAGAGCGCACCGAGGCCATCCGCAACGTCCGATGTGCCATCGGTGCTTGAGTCGTCGACCACGACTATCCGCAGCCAGCCCGGATAGTCCTGACTTAGCAGGGCAGGCAACGTTGACGGGAGCACCTTCGCCTCGTTGCGCGCCGGCACAATTGCGGTCACCGATGGCCACCGGGTTGGCGACGGGTCGGGTGGCGACTCCGGCAGCCGCACATCGGTGCGCCAGAACCATCCGCGCCCGACAAACAACCAGACCCAGGCGCCTGCCGCGGCGGCCGCCAGCCCGGTGAGGAACGTCAGCCAAATGCCGATGTGCGCTCGTCCGATGAGCCAGCGCGATCAGTCCGCGCGGGTGATCCAGAAGCGCAGGGCGCGGTCATCCCCGACCGTGGCCAGCAGCGCGCCGTCCGGGCTGTAGGCGAGCGCTCGGATCCAGTCGATGTGGGCATCGATGGCGCGACCGAGCTTCAGGCTGGCGGTCGGATCGCGCAGCAGTGCACGCTGATAGGCGCCGATGGCCAGTTCGTTGCCGTGTGGCCGGTAGGCCAGCGACGTGATCAGCCCCGCCTCGGGCTCGATTTCTCGCAGCAGACTGTTGGAGCCACTGGCCAGGATCTTGATCGTCTCGCCGTCCGCCAGGGCCATCTCGGCAAGCTGATGGTCGAATCGGATTGCGCGAATCCAGTCATCGAAGCCGGTCAGCCGCAACCGTTCGGCGCCGGTCGCCGCATCCAGGAGCAGGACTTCGCGATACGTGCCGACGGCCGCAAGGCCCTTTCCGTCCGTTGCCAATGAAGTCACGGGACCGGACGACGTCGCGGTCCAACCCTGGGCGCCGGTACTCGGATCCAGGCTTCGGACAATGCCGCGGGCATCGCCGGCCAGCAGGTGGCCGTCCGACGCGAAGCTCAGGACGGTGACGCTATCCGGAACGGGCGGGGCTTCAGCCAGCAGGGCTCCGTGCGCGGCGTCCCACAGCCGGACCCGGCCGTCGTCGCCGCCGGAGGCCACAATCTGTCCGTCCGGCGAGTAGGCCACCGCGCGCGCGGGCCGGTCGTGGGCGGCGATGGATGCGCGGATCCCGCCGTCGGTTCCAGCAATCACGAGCGAGCCGTCATTCAAAGCGGCCGCCACCGACGTACCGCCGGGACTGTAGTCCACGGCGTTGACCGGCGCGGGCAGGGCGGTTTCAGCCGCCAGTTCCGAGAGTGCCGTCAGCCACACGCCAACGTCTCCGTCCCAACTCCCGGTTAGCAGGAGTTCGCCGTCTGGGCTGAAGCCGAGGCCCTGAACGTCAGTCGTGTGGCCAGTCAGGCTGTATAGGCGGGTCGCCGTGGCGACATCCCAGACAGCCACCGTGGCGTCGCTCGAAGCGGTGGCCAGCCGGCGCCCGTCGGGGCTAAAGGCCACTTCCCACACGGAGTCGTCGTGGCCCTTGAGAGTGGCGAGCGCGGACCCAGAGCTGGCATCCCACAGCACGGCCGTGTTGTCGTCGGCGCCCGTGGCGATGCGCGTGCCATCAGGACTGATGTCAAGGGACAGCACGGCGCGAGAGTGGTGATCGGTCAATGAGAGCAGGCGTTCGGCCGTCGCCAGGTCCCAGATGTCCGCTCCGGCCCAGCCGCTCGTGACCAGGCGGCTGCCGTCGGGCGAAAACGCGACGCCGTTCGACCAGGCGTCGATGTCCTCGAACTCGACCAGATGCTCCCCGGTCGCCACGTCCCACACGTGGGCCGCGCCGTAGGTTGTGGCCGCCACCTTGGTTCCGTCCGGGCTAAAGGCCACGCTTGTAAACCAACGCTCGTCAGCCTGGAGCACGTGGACCTGCTCGCCCGAGCGGGTATCCCAGAGCCGCACGGTGTCGTCCTCCGAAGCGCTGGCAAGCAGGGAGCCATCGGGCGAATAGGCGACTTCGTAAATGCCGTCGTAGTGACCTTCGAGTTCATGGATGGGTGTCAAGGTGGCGCGGTCCCAGATCACGACGCGGCGGTCATAGCCACCGGTAGCGAACGTGGCGCCCGATGGGTCGAAGGCCACGCTGGTCACCAACGGACTGTGGGCTTCCACCAGCCGTCGTGGAATTCGAGGCGGGGCCACGGGCACCGTGTGAGGCGCCGGGATCATCCCGGACTGCTTGAAGTGATCTCCCGCGGGGGCAAGGCGAACCTGTCCGTCAATTAGGCGCAGGACGGCTCGCTGGGTCCGGAGCACGCCGCCGTCCGCACCGGACGCGTAACCCAACGGCAGTCCAAAGCGTCTCAGGGCATTCGGAGCCTGGCGCCAGAAGTCCTCGATTTCCGGCGCGACCGCAAGGGCATCCAGTCGAGCCAGCGGACCGG
>JAPPFO010000162.1:7289-10374 GCA_028875175.1 Chloroflexota bacterium
CAGATGCGTGGCCGACGGTACACCCTTGACTGTCTGCAGCCACGGATCGTGACCGGCCGCGGATAACACGTCGTAGATGTTGGCCGGTCGGACGTGGCCGTCGGGCGCGGCCTGCAGCAACGCTCGCTGAAATGCCTGGAAGGTGAAGGGTCCGTCGCGCCACGACTGCGAGACGGGGTAGCCAAGAACCTCATGACCACCATGGTCCTGATAGGCGGTCCAGAATGCGACTCCCGGCTCGTCCCGAACCGCATAGCCCAGACCGGCGCCACCGCCGGTCTGGGTAAAGAAGTACCCCTGCTGGAGCGGAAAGCTGGCAGGGCTCGCTGCAGCGCCTGTCGCTGAAATAGCGACGAGCGCGGCCACCCCGAAACTCGCGGCGACAATCCGGCGCCGGCTGCCCGCGACCAGAGCTCGAGCCATTGACCACACGCTGAGGAGTCGCCGGACGGTCACAGGGCCGCTGGCCGAGTGCGGCAAGTCACGGGCATCACCCGGGCTTAGCCTGATCGGGCTGCCGCGCGCAGCGCCGGTTCCAGGTGTGGGTGGCGAAACTCGTAGCCAACATTGAGCAGCTTCCGTGGGAGCACCCGCTGACTTGAGAGCAATGCCTCACGCGCAAAGTCGCCAAGCGCCACATGCATGATGGGCGACGGTACCGGCAGCAATACCGGCCGGCGCAGTACGCGACCAAACGTCCTGACGAAGTCGCGGTTGGTTACCGCCTCGGGCGCCGCCACGACGATCGGACCGCTGAGCGTCTCCCGCTGGAGCGCCAGACGGTAGACGCCCACGACGTCATCCAATGCGACCCAGGGCCAGTAGTGCCGGCCGGATCCAAACCAACCGCCGAGCCCCAGCATGAAGGGCAGCCGCATTCGCGCCACGACAGGGGAACGGGCATCGATCACCGGCGCCAGGCGAGCAATCGCAACTCGAATCCCGGCATCCGCGGCGGGTCGGGTTGCGGCTTCCCACTCGACGGACACCGAGGGGAGGAATCCCTGTCCAGGGAGGCTGTTCTCATCAAGGACTTCGTCGCCGCGGTCACCGTAGTAGCCAGTCGCGCCAGCGCACACGAGAACGCGGGGCTTTTGCGACAAACCCGCAATGGCGCGCGCGAGCAGGTCGGTTCCGCGCACGCGGCTCTCGCGGATTCGCCGGCGCTTGCTGGCGGTCCAGCGAAGGGCGCTGATCGTCTCGCCGGCCAGGTGCACGACGGCATCCGTGCCTTCCAGCGCGGCGCTATCGATGTCCCCAGTCCGCGGGTTCCAGCGGGCATCACCAGGCTGCGGGGTCCCAGTGGACGGCCGCACGAGGCGAACGATTTCGTGACCGTCAGCGCGTAAGTTCGCGGCGAGCGCCGCTCCGATCAACCCGGTGGAGCCGCTGACGGCGACGCGCATTTATGTCAACTCATCCTCGGCCAGACCGGGCACTCTCGGCGTAGACGTGCGCCGGCGGTCGCCGCAGATCCCAGATCAGCCCCGTCCAACTCAGGACCGTGAGCAGGTAGTGGGTCATGTCGATTTCCCACCAGAAGAAGCCGTTGCGCTCGGAGCCGGGGTAGCGGTGGTGGTTGTTGTGCCAGCCTTCGCCCAGGGTGATGAGCGCCAGCAGAAGGTTGTTGCGGCTGGTGTCCTTGGTGGGAAAGCGCCGGCTGCCCCACATGTGCGCGCCGGAATTGATGAGGTAGGTGGTGTGCAACAGCATGACGGTGCTGACCAGGAAGCACCACACGAAGACCTGCGGCCAGGTGACGCCGGTGGCCGGGAACGCGCGTTCCAGCCAAAAGCCCAACGCAATGGTCGCGCCGGCATAGAGCAAGGTGCTGCCGAAGTACCACCGGTCCAGCCAGCGAAGCTCCGGAAACCGGACCAGGTCCTTGACCTCTTCCCAGCGCGTGTCGTCGCGGTTGTAGGCGAGCAGCCAGCCGATGTGCGCCCACCAGAATCCGCCCTTGAGCGGTGAGTGGACATCCTCCTCCTCGTCGGAGTGCCGGTGATGAAAGCGATGGTGGCCCGCCCACCACAAGGGGCCTTTTTGGATCCCCAAGGTGCCCAGGAGCGCCATGACGGCCTGGAAAACTCGCGACGTCTGGAAGGTTCGGTGGGAAAAGTAGCGGTGGTAGAAGCCTGTTATGAAGAAGACCCGCATCCAGTAGAAGCCGAGGCAGGCCGCAACGGCCGGCCAGCTCACGCCCACAATGAAGGCCGCGAGCACGCCCAGGTGCAGCGCAATGAAGCCCCAGTTGTTCCGAATCGCCTGCCAGGTCGTGTAGCGCTGCTCGATACGCTTCGGCAGCTTGATCTTCTTTAGCTTCAGGCCCTCGGGTGAAGTCTCACGGCGTGTTTCCCTCACCAGCCAGTCATCTCCCTACGTGTCGCGCCGCTTGCGCGGCGGCCAGGATACGTCTATGGCGAGAATGCGAAATGCGCGGGCGGGCCGCAACCCCGGCGCCCTCGGCAGCGCGGGACGTGCCGAGCGCGGATGGGGGAATCACACGGGCCGGATGCGGTGTTCGGGTGACGCGGTTTGACGCCTACATGCCAGCGTGCGCGGCTGTCCCAGGAGATTCGGCGCGCTCGATCAACACCTGCACGTCTCGAATCGTCCTGGTTTCAAAGCTCGCCGCACAGGAGGCAAGGTAGAAGTCCCACATCCGAATGAAGCGGTCGTCGAACCCCAGCGCCCGCACGCGCTTTTCGGCCCGCCAGAAGCGACGACGCCATTCGTCGAGCGTCCGAACGTAGTGCGGGCCAATCTCGTCAATGGCTCGCACCGCCAGCGCCTTTCCGCCGCGCCGCGCCGATCGCCGAATCTCAACCACCGCGGGCAGAACGCCTCCCGGAAAGATGTACTTGCTGATCCAGCCGGAGGCCCGCATTTCCGATTCGGCATCTCGATCCTGGATACCGATCGTCTGCAACAGCATGGTTCCGCCGGGCCGCAGGACTCGCGCGCAGGTTGCGAAGTACTCGTCCCAGTACTCGCGGCCCACGGCTTCGAACATCTCGATCGAGGCGACCTTGTCGAACGTCCCTGCGATGTCGCGGTAGTCCGAATAGACGATGCGCACCTGGTC
>JAPPFO010000071.1 GCA_028875175.1 Chloroflexota bacterium
ACGGTATGCTGGGGTTGCTTACGACGTTTAACCTGCGCTCGGACCGGGGGACGGGGGGGCCGTAGGGGTTGCAGGGCGGATAAGGTGGCGCGACGTCGAGCTGCGTGCTGGTGCGGGATGGGGAGCGGATGGAGCTGGCGGGGAAGGGGACAACGGCGTTGCGGCGGGGGGACGTGTTCGAGCACCGGACGGCGGGCGGCGGCGGGTGGGGTCCGCCGGAGCGGCGCGAGGCGGCGGCACGGGTGCGGGACCGGCGGGCGGGGAAGGTCACCGGCTGAGCTCGGGCGAGGGCCGAAAACGAGCGACTTTGCGCGCGTAAGAGTTTTTTCCAAAAAACTCTTGAGGCGCGGCGGGGGCCATTTTGGCGTGAATTGAAGCACGCAGCGGCGGCAAGTTTGGCGTGGCCGGGTAGACGGCGTCAGGGCCCGCGGGATCCTGGACCGGGGCGTGCTGGGGTGGCCTCGGCAGGGGCTGGGGCGGCGGAGTGGCGGGGTGGGCACGAGAGGGGCTCCGGGAACGGTTGCGTGAACGTCACCACCCAGTGTACACTAGTCGCGCACACACAGCAATCCAGGTCCCAGCCGCCGGGAGCTTTCGAGAGGCTGACGGTTGGGCGCGATGGGCGCCGGTTCGCTGGGGGCCGGTGGTCGTGCCCAGAGACCGTCAGGTTGTGGCGTCGACATGGCAGTCGGTGAGGCCGCTGCGTGAGCCGGCGGCTCACGGTTTTCAGAGTCCCGGTGGAGCAGGACGCCGAGGGTTTGGTCGGGGTGGTGGTGGAGGAGGTGGAAGGCTTCGGAGGCTCGGGAGGAGGGCAAGTGGTGGGTGGTCATGCGGTTGGGGTTGATGGCGCGGGTTCCGACGAAGGCCGGTGCTTGTCGTGGCGACCCTAGATGAACTTAATTCCATGAGATGACTTGTACATATAGAGTTTTTCATCTATGGTCCTCGCGGTTCATGGCTCGCTGGAGTCAGAATCAACGGCGATTCTCCTGGCGAGCAGAGCCAAGGAGGATTGCCATGCGGCAATCAGTGCTCCGATTTCTCGCCGCTGCGTTCGTCGCAGTTCTCAGCGCATCCCTATTGATCGGGACCGTAGGTGCGAAAGGTCCGGTACCCGATCAACCTCCTGCGATAGATCGGACGCCTAGCGGCAACGAAGAATCTATTGTGACCGGAATTCCGGTCACTATGGTTGTCAGCGACCTGGGCATTTCAACCGTAGTGGTATCAACGCCAGCAGAGGCGGCGGCGTACGGTGCCACAATGAATTCTGAAGTTGAAGTTGTGTGCAAGAAGGCGCATCACACGTTCCGGCATAGCAAGTTCAAGCTTGAAGCTGAATTGCGTTTCTGCTGGAATATCAACTACCCGCCAAGTGAAATCACCAGCCATGATCGGTACGGGGCTGTTTCTACAGCCACAGATCCAGGTCGCCCCATAGGTGCTCCGTCGCACAAGAAGTCGGGCGGAGGCGCAGGTTTCACATACGTAGAAACAAGAGCGAAAGGAAAATTCTGCGTACCCTCAGTTCAGGACGACAACACCACAGTTTGCGAAGGGTACACCCGCCTGTACATCGACGCTGAACACAAGGTCGGCGGTGCGTCGAAGGGTGTGGGATCAGTTACCTGGGAGTCGGCCAGCTAGTATCTAATACAAACACCCCCTGAGCCAATGATGGTTCAGGGGGGTGTTTTAGTTTAAGTCTTTTACTTCGACCTGATGCCCATGACTTCCATATACGCCAAGTGCTCTTCACGACTGCCTGTCAGGGTGTGCGTCTCTGTATACACAAACTCGCCGTTCGCAGGTATGGTGATGTTTTCAGTGACGTTGTAGCGTCCGAGGGCAAAGCCTTCAGCATCAAAGAACCTAATGTCTAGCTGGTAAACGTCAAGCTCGACATCCTCTCCGGTTGGATTGCGTAATGCAAACTTGAATGAAATACGTGGAACCTCGTCTCTGGACACTGATAGCAGCTTCCATTCAATGGAGTTCTCGACCAGCACAATGTTTTCATTTGCTTCCTTTTCTTCCGGCAGTGGGCTGTAGCGAAAGGCTCCACTTACACCCAATCCCCAAATCACCAGCGCGAGTAATGCCGCTAGCACAATGAACACGAATGCCCCGATGCCTAGCAGGATATTCCTTTTTAGCATGTGTGAGCCTCCTATCGCGTAGGTCGCGCCGTAGCATAATAGCAAAAGAAAACCCGCCCCCACCAATGGCAGGGGCGGGCTATTACTAAGTCAAGTCAGGCTGAAGGGTGATAGTCCAAGGGCTATCGGATGATAACACCAAGACACGCAAACGATACAAACCATCACGTATCGTATCTACGTTTGTTCCATTGTTGCAGTTATTTGCAAAAATGCCACCATCGCGCGTGTCGCCACTGTGACTTAAATACGCAACGATAAAATGCTCCTGTTCAGTAGAACTAATATACCTCCCACCTTTGATATGGATACGCTCTAGTACAAGCGTGTTGCCTGTACCAGTAAATGTATATCCACCATCTTGTACCGGAGTCGGAGTTGTCGTAGTTGGTTCTTCACTCATTGTCCAAGCGAACATACGTCGTACGTTTTCACGATGGTCGTTCTGACAGGCTGCTTCCGCTTGATCGCCAAATATTTTCTGGTAGATGCCAAACATTTTGCGTGTTTCCTAATGCGGCTTCACTTTGGTCGTTCAACTCCACACAGGTCGTCGGCCATTGTGCTGCTGCTGATGATGCAAGCAAAACAGTTGCAATTGTGGCGGTGACGAAAGATCGAAAGAATCCCATTGCACTACCTTTCGTTGTCCACTCGCCCGTTACCTATAAAGGACTGAGGGCCGCCCTAACGATTAGGGGTGGCGATAGGATTCGTGAAGCTAAGCCAATTACTTTATGTTTGCATCCTCAAAAGAAAAGCGGCCCTACATAAGCCGCATCAGTCGAATATTGGTTCCCTGTCTTCCCATCATGTTCAGTCGGTATCACCTGCGTTTCGTGAACCGGGACAGAGCCTCGCTCAACTTCGGAGCCGCGGATTATCGGTGCAACGGTCGCTTGATATATCACAGCGAGATCAGCGTCATACCAAGGGCTAAACCCATAACCACTTTCAGAATCGATACGAAAGACGCCCCGATCACCAGCAGAACCTTCTTTCGCACTATTGGTTCCTTTGCTCAATGCGGTGAACGCGCTGTTCCAGGTCGGACACGCGTCGCGGCTGATCGCTGGTCTGTCAGATTGCCTGTGTTGCCACATTGTGCGCCCACTAGAGACGGGCTTCAACAGATAAGATATATGCGACGAATAGGACGCCCACAATCAGAGTGACGAGTTTCTTCTTCATTTCGACCTCATCCCCAGGACTTCAATGAATGCGACTTGTTCCCCGAGGTCATTCCGCAGGTTGTACGGTGACGAATACGTGACTTCACTGTTTGCCAGTACAGTGAATTCGTCGGAGTAATAGGAGCGGTCAAGCGCAAAGCCTTCAGCGTCAAAGAATCGGATCTTAAAATCATATGCGTCAACGACGATATCCTCGCTGGTAGGATTGCGCACTACAAACTTGATTGAAATACGTGCACTATGGCCGAACTGGTCGTTGGACGGTGAAATCAGCTTCCATTCAATGGAGTCCTCGACCAACACAATGTTTTCATTTAGTTTGTCGTCGTCATCCGGCAACGTGATGTAGTGATTGATCGAACTCAAGCCAAGGCTCCACACCACCCGCGCGATCAACACCGCTGACACAATGAACGCGAATGCGCCGATGGCCAGCAGGATCTGCTTCCGCATCACTTCCTCCGATCCGGCAAGCCCGCAGCGGCGATGAGTGCCACCAAGCTGAAGTCCAGGCCGCCAATCAAGCACCAGCCGAAGCGATAGCCCCTGGCCGAGGCGACGGTGGCGGTGTAGAACGCCACGGCCATACAGCCGGCGACGATCCAGAGCCATATGAGCGCATTGAGGAAGCCGAGGAATTCGAACATTGGTCTTCCTTTCGAGCGTATCTCGGGTGCTACCCAAAGTCCTCCGGACACCAGACCCGACGAAACGTCAGGGTTCGCGGCTGCTTGATGGCCGACGAGCTGAGCACCATCGGCCCGTAGGGCATGACAAGGCCGGCCGAGTCAACGTCACGGATCTCCGCCGCCGGCGCCTCCACGACGGTGAGGATGGCCCTGGGCGCCGCCCAACTCGCGCCCATCGCATGCGTTGTTGAGCCCAGCGATATCGAATGGTCGATATCGCCGCCCGACACCTCGTACACCCCGGGTCCGAGCCGAATCTCCACCGGCTCGCCCGGCTCCAGCAGCACTTCCGAATACGTGTGCAGCACCGAACTCTCCATCTGAACAACCGTTTCTTCAACGGGCACCTCGCGGGTTTCCACGGTCGTTTATGGAATGATGAAGCTCGGCAACCACAGGTAGAAGTAGATGTAAAACGCCAGCAAGACGCCGGCCGCCACGGTGACGACCCCGAACAGGAATGCCGCAAGGGCAAGGCCGATCGGGCGTTTCATATCAGCTCCAATCAATCCGGCCCATCAATCCGCATGTCGGCGATCTGATCGGCGATGGCCTTCTCCACGTTGTCAACGAGCGTGAAGGTGAACTCGCTGTTGGCCGGCACGACGTAGTCGGTCCCCTTGGCCGGCTGCCAGACGGCAAACCCGTCGGCATCAACGAACTGCACCATGAGATCCGACCAGCCACCAACCACGATGTCCTGGTCGGAGGTGTTGCGGAGCGTGTACTTGAAGCTGATCCATACGTGGTCATCGAACGGCGATTCCTGGGCATTGACGACCTTCCACGCCTTGGATCCCTCGACTAGATCGATGTTCGCCCTGAACTCGTCCCGGCTGCTGTAGGTATGCGTCACCGAGGTTGAGGTGAACACGTGGGACAGCCCGAATTGCATGAGCCAGAACGAGGCCATCACCGCCGCCACCACCACCAGCACCACAATGAACAGGGCGCCAACCCCAAGGCCGAAGCGATTGAGCGTCATCGGCGCACCGTCCATCGAGAGATTTCTACATGTAGTGGATTGTACATGTATATCATTTCATATACGATCCGTCCTGGTTCATGGCTCACCTGAGTCAGAATCAATGGCGACTCTCCGGGCGGGCGGAGCCGAGGGGGATTGCCATGCGGCAATCGGCGCTCCGAATTGTGTTCGTTCTGCTGAGCACAGCAGCGGGCGCGTCCCTGTTGGTTGGGCCGGCGCCAGAGGAGTGATATCCGTCTAGCTTCAGCGCCGAGCGGCCCAACGAGCTCGATATATCGGCTGCACTCGCGAGCCACATGGCTGTTGTCGAGTGCCAGCGGTGACACGGCCGGCGTAACGAGCGACGCAACAACGCGACGATGCAGATTGCGGCATTGGCGTGCCGGGCGCCGCACCGGCTTGAAGGCCGCGGGCGGTTAGCTGTCCTCGATGTCCCAGTCGAGGAGGACGCCGAGGGTTTGGTCGGTGTGGTCGTGGAGGAGGTGGTAGGCGTGGGGGGCCCGGGTGTAGGGGAAGTGATGGGTGGTCATGCGGTCGGGGTTGATGGCGCCGGATTCGAGGAGGGCGAGGGCGCGGCGGGCGGAGCCGGCGTGCCACTGGCCGCCGAAGTAGCCGCCGACGATGCGGCGGCTCTGGATGGTGTCGGAACTGAGGGGCAGGTACTGATGCTCGTACTTGCCGACGAGGTGGAGCGTGCCGCCATCGGCGAGCATGTCCATGCCCTGTTTGAATGCGGTGGGGCCGGCGGGTCCGCCGACGGCGTAGACGACCAGGTCCGCGCCGACGCCGTAGCTGATCCTTCTGACGGCCGCCACGGGGTCTTCATCGGCGGCGTTGACGACGTGGTCGGCCCCCAATCCCGCAGCGATTTCGCAGCGCAAGGGGGTGGCGTCAACGGCGATGAGCGTTCCGGCGTTGATGGCGCGCATGACCTGGAGGATGAGGCTGCCGACGAGGCCCTGGCCCAGGACGACGATGACGCTGCCGGGTTCGAACGGGGCGATGTCCGTCCAGCGAACGGCGGAGGCGCTGAGCATCCAGTAGGGGGCCTGGTCCCAGGTGACGTTGGGCGAGAGGGGAAGGATCTCGGGCAGCTTGGCCTGGCGCTCGGGGATGGCGGCGGCCACCACGAACTGCCCGTGCGGCGAGACGGCGCACACGCGGTCGCCGACGGCAAGGTGCTCGACGCCTTCGCCGAGGGCGTCGATGACGCCGGCCATGGAGTAGCCCATGATCTGGGGATCGACGGCTTCCTCGCGGACGTAGCGCCAGCCGATTTCGGAGCCGCGGCTGATGAGGCTGCGCACGGCCTTGACGCGGACCTGGCCGAAGCCGGGTTCGGGGATAGGGGCGTCTTCGAGGACCACGTTGCCGCGGCCTGGGGGCTTGGCCATGCGTTTCATGGGTGGGGTCCTTGGGGAAGCAACGCCTGCATCATGCCAGTGGGTGCACTCGAGACGTGAGAGTCGGTCCGGTGACCTAGACTGACCGCTCGTCAGACTCCTGAAGTGAACGCGGTTCTAACTTCACGCCGCGAGAGTTGCCGAGTTTCTTAATGCCAAATGACCGCAACGAGGTGGATGCTTCGCGCTTCAACGCTGACATTCAGCTGCCGTTTGAGCTTCGCCTACGGGACTTTGAGAGTGCTCTCCAAGACATCTACGACTTCTTCTTCGACGTCAATTCGCACCTCACGTCACGAGGCTTTGAGCGGCTGGACGACATGCTGCGTCCGGCCATCATGTCCGGGGTCTTGTCCGACATGCTGACTTCGAGCCTTGCCAAGCACTCGCGCGTTCTCACGGAGAACAGATTTCACAACGGGCATCCTGACTTGCTGGTGCAAGGGGTGTACCCCAACAACTCCATCAAGTCCGGAAGTGAGGGTGTCGAGATCAAGTCGACTCGCAAACCTGGGGGCGCCGTCGACATGCACGGCGCGCGCGAACAGTGGATGTGCGTGTTCGTGTATCGCGTGGATACGGAGACCGAGCCCGCTCTCGATCGGTTACCGATGACGTTCACGGAGATCTATCTTGGCCACGTGACGCTTGAGGACTTTCGGAAGAACCCTCGTTCGGAGCTGGGAACGCGCACGGCCACGCTTCACCGCGACGGAATCCAGAAGTTCCGTAAGAGCTGGGTCTACCGGCTCGACTGACCGTTGGTGGGCGTGTAGTCGATCAGCTTCGGTATGGCCGCTTTGGCCATCTCGAAGTACAGCGGATCCTTTTCGATCCCGACGCTTCGGTAGCCCACGGCCCCTGCAGCGGCCAGCGTGGACCCGGCGCCCGCGAACGGGTCGAGGACGACGCCTTCGCCGAGCGGTAACGCCGCTCGGACGAGGGTGCGCAGAAAGGCCTGGGGCTTGAGGCTGGGGTGGGGCGCGAGGTTGCGCTCGGCCTTTCGGGTCGGGGCCGAAGCGATGACATCGCCGAAGGGCTTGTCGGGGTTCGGTCGGCGAAACCCGCCTGTCTTCCAGGCGCGCAGGTTGTCCTGCACGCGCCCCTCGATGGGTTTTCGGTATACGACCCATGGTTCCCACATCGAGCGCGGCATGACGCTGACGTCTCGAAACTCGTTGTGCGCGGCCTTTGGGCGGTCGCCGCCGCGCATGGTCATGGTGAGACGCACGATCTCGCCCCGGCGCTCCAATCCGGCTTCCGCCAGGGCGGCCGAGACCAGGTACGACAACAGTGGGTTGGATGCCACGACGACCTGCGCGCCGGGAACAAGCTTGGGGAGCAGCAGGCGGGCCCATACGAAGAAGAACGTTCGAATGTCGTTGAGTTGGTCTTGCGAGAGCGTGGTGAATCGGGGAAGCGGCGAGCGGCGATGCCCGTCGAAGGATGGGGGAATGCGCCACACGCCACCCCTGCCCTCACGCAGCTTGGCCTGCTGCTCGTTGGTGTATTCGTGCAGGCCGTAGGGCGGGTCGGTGACGACGGCATGAATGGTGTTGTCGTCCTGCTCGCGCAGCCAGTCGAAGCAGTCGGCGTGGTGCAGGGTGGCCTGGCCGAACGACGCCGGCGCCTGCCATCCGCCAGGCGCCGGGAGGTCGGGCTGGACGCCAGCTTCGGCCGATGATCGAAGCCTGTAGACGCCTCTACGCTCGCGGGCAAAGACGGTCGGGGTGTTCAACCGAAGGTATGAACGAATCGAGGAGCCTCGCGTGGGTCCCACGACCTGGGAGACGCGGGCCTCGATTTCCTTGACGGACAGCGGCTGCGAGGTGTGCGACATCACCTGGACGATCCCGTCGCGTACGCGTCCGGGCGCCTGCCGGGTGTGCTCGTACTTCATACCGGGGTGCAGTTTAGACGTCGGGACGTCTTTTAGGCAAGGTCACCGTCGTTGGGCCGAGAAGTGGCAAGCAAAAGCAGGCACCCGGCATCGAGACCGGAAGGCGAGATCCCTCGGCGGACCTCGGGATGCACAGAGATGCGGCTATCCCGCTAGCCCGCCCTGGTGGAGGTTCATGGCGAGGGAGCGGAAGTTGGGGATGCGGTGGATGGTGCAGAGGTCGGCGTCGTGCTGGTTGGCGGCGTGGCGGCTGGTGCGGGAGAGGATGACGAGGTCCGGGCCGTCGATGACGGCGCTGGGGTACATGAAGCTGCGGTGGACGGAGTCGGGCCAGCGAGCAACGCAGCCGGCGGGGAACCAGTTGAGGCAGTCGATGCCGTAGTGGAGGAAGAGCCAGCGGCGCTCGTTGCCGGGGCCGCCGGTGTAGCCGGATTCGCGCATGCGGTGGCCCCAGCCGAGGAAGTCCTGGGAGTTGGTGACGAGGTTGCTGAGCATCCAGTACATGCGGTTGGGCCGGTCATGAATGATGAAGAACTTGCACTGGCCGCCGGGCCAGGACGCGAACTGGGTGAAGCTGAGGCGGTTGGCCGCTTCGTCGTAGTCGAGCACGGCAGCGATGTTGGCGGTGGCTTTTTCGTCGATGATGGCGCGGGCAAACACGCGGATGCGGCCGGCGACCTCGACCGTATTGGGTTCCAGCCAGACGAACGGGCGGGACCAGCCGAGGTGGATGTCCGGACGGTCATCAACGGGATAGAGCCCGCGGGTGAGGGCCGCGGGAACTTCAGGCGGCGGGACGATGTTGGAGATTGACCAAGCGGCGGGGTCGAAGGCGGATTTGGCGCGGTCCCAGCGGACCATGACTTTGCCCTGGTAGTCGATGCCGCCGGAGTCGCGGTCCATGGCCCAGTAGAGGGCGTCGGGGCGGACGACCTGCGCCGTGGAGATGTTCCAGATGGGGCCCGGGAGCACGGTGCGGGGTTCGGTCCAGGTTTCGCCGCGGTCGTCGCTGGCGACGATCTGGAAGTCGCAATGCGAGCGCTCCTGGACGAACATCAGGAGCTGGCCGTCGACGACGAAGGGGCGGCCCTCCTCGTAGGGGAGGGTGGGCAGGTCGGTCCAGATCCGGCCGCCGTCGGTGCTGCGGACGATGCGCAGGGAGCGGCCGAGGTTGGTGTGCCGGCGGCCCCATTCGGGCGCCGCGATGAGCAGGGCGCCGTCGTCGAGGCGGGCGAGGTTGGGGTCGTGGAAGAAGTAGCGGCCGGGGTCGGGGACGCGGGCGGCGATGGTGAAGTCCTGGGCGAGGGGGGTGACGTTGGGGTTGGGCATTGGGGGAGTTCAACCGATGGGTGGCAGGTTTCGATCCTCGGTCGGCTTCGGCTGGTACGCGGGGTCCAGAGGACTCATTGTGCAGGGCAGACGAGGCGCCGGCCGCGTTGGGCTTGCATTCCCCAGTGCCGGTCGGGCTACGCTCGTCTCATGGCCACCCTGAACATTCGGAATATCCCTGACGATCTATACGGGCGCCTTCGGCGGTGTGCCCGTGAGAGCAATCGCAGCGTGAGCGAGGTTGTCGTCAGCGCCCTTGAGCGTGAGTTGGATCGGTTGGAGTGGCAGGAGCACCTGGCTCGGCAACCGAAGACGGACCTGGGAATCGACGCGGCGACGTTGATTGCCGAGGAGCGGAGGCGGCGCGATCTGGAGCTCGGTGGACCCGATAGGCCGGAGACGCCAGCGTAGCCGCAGAATACCTGGCGCGGACGCCACCTCGGTCGTAGGAGGCGAACCCTCGCGATGGGCAGGGTCGCGTAGCCTGACGGGTTGCAGCGCGTGCACGGTAAGGCGAGGGCGTGATGCCGGAGCGGGACGTCTCATCGGCTGGCCGGGAGATTCTTTCGTATTACGAAGGGATTGATGAGGCGGGGCGGTTGGGGCGGGG
>JAPPFO010000049.1 GCA_028875175.1 Chloroflexota bacterium
TCTTTGTTTTGGAACGCACGGCTCATCTAGGCGCGTTGCCCGCCACGTCTTCGGAATTACAACTCGCGCACGCCATCTGGACTGCGGCGGCGCGTGACGCGCTGCGCGGATCCGGAGGCCGCAGCCAGCCGCCGCCGGTCGACCTGGCCGTCATCACCGGCGATATCACCCGCACCCTCGCGCGGCCCGTGCAGGCGGCGCTGGTTCTGATCAATAGCCTCGAGACCGCCGGCGTGACGCAACTGGCGCTGGACGCTTCGAATGCGCTGGCAATGAGCGGGTGCCTGATTGAGGCAGGGCTCCCGGCTGCAGTGGAGTCGTCGCTGGTTCGCCTGGGTACCTGCGCCGCGCTGCGCGGCGACGCCTCGCTGGGCAACGCGGCCGTTGCCGTAGAAGTCCAGCCGTCCGGCGCGGCGGTGATCGAGCGAGAAGTCACCGCCGGCTCGATCGATGTCATTCAGTGGGATGCCGACTCGGAGGCCGCCGTTCGCATTTGGCCCGCACCCGAGTTCGACGCGGGACTGGGCTACGGGCGACCCGTGCATCTGCATGCGCCGATCGTCGCAGGCAACATTGGCCTGGTAATCGATGCGCGTGGTCGCCCGCTGGTATGGCCGGACGCACCGGATGCCCGCCAGGCCTGGGTGGCACAGTGGCACCGCGCCTTGAACACCTACCCGGTCGCGCGGCCCCGCCACCGGGAGGCCGCGATTGCCACCTGAGTCGGTGATCCGCCAGGCGCTTCCGCGCGGTGTGGCCGTGGGGCGGCTGCGCCGTCGGCATGCCCTGCCCTTTCCAGGGCGCATCCTGGTTGACGCGGGCGACAGCGTGTATTCGGGCCAGATCTGGTGCCGTGGACGTCTGCAGCGTGGCGCTGTCGTCGTAGACCTGCCGCGCCTGCTTCAGGTCCAGCCGGACGAGGTTCCCGACCTGTTGGCGGTGGAGCCTGGCGCCACGGTTGAGGCGGAGACCTTGCTGGCGGGAACGCCAGGCCGCTTGCGCACGAGTCGTCACTGGCTGGCGCCCACGCGCGGGACGTTGACCGAAGTCAGCACACGAACCGGCGTGGCGGTCTTCGTTCGCGAAGTTCGCGATGTTTCGCTGCGCTGCCGTCTGGGCGGCGAGGTGGTGAGCGTGGATCCCGAGGACGGCATTGTGGTGGAGGGCGATGGCGTGGCGGTGGCCGGCGCCCTGGGCGGCGGCGGACGCGCCTACGGGCGGTGGCGCTTTGTGGAGGGGGGCGAGCGCCCCGACGCCAGGTCGGACAGCCCGCAACCGGGCATTCTCGTGACGCCCGAACCGTTGCGGGCCGAGTGGGTGCGCCGCGCGCTGGAAGCCCGCGTGGCCGGAATCGTGGCTCCATCGGCCGACGCCGAGATGGTGATGGGGTTGGGGCTGGCTCCGAACATTGCCGGGCTGGAACCTCCGGAGGGCAGCTTCGGTCGGCCGCCGCAGACCATTGTGCTCACCGGGGGCGTGGGCCTTGCCCGCATGCCGCACGCGCTGCAGGACGTGTTCCGAGCGGCTGAAGACGAGGTTGGGGCAGTAGTCGGCGCGCGACGGCCTGGGCAGTCAGAGGTGCTGTTGCCCGCGGCAGCGGCCCGCGGCCTTGCGCAACGACGGGCCAGGGGCTTGCCGGTTCGCCTGGCTTGCGGGCCCGCGGCTGGCGCCGAGGGAACCGTGCTGGGCGACTCGCCTGACGTTAGCCGAATGCCTTCGGGCATTGCGACGCGCTTTGTGCGGGTGCGGCATGCCGAGGGCGGCGTGGCGACCTGGCCCACGCCGAATCTGACGACGCTGGCGTAGCGCGGGTTACATCCGTTCGGGCGCGGCAATCCCTAGCAGGCCAAGGCCGTTCGCCAGCACTTGCTGGACAGCGCGAACCAGTTCCAGGCGCCGGGCCGTGAGGGCCGCGTCGTCCGTCACCACCCGGTGTCTGTTGTAATACGAGTGAAAGACGCGCGCCAACTCAAGCAGGTAGTGCGTGACCCGGTGCGGCTCGCGATTCAGGCACGCATCCACCACGACCTCCGGGAAGGCGAGCAGGCGGCGGGCCAGGGCGACATCGTCCGACGTAAGCCTCGCCGCTCCGTCGGCGGTGCGAGCCTCGGCGGCGGTTCGCTGGATACCAGCGCAGCGCGCGTGGGCCATCTGGATGTAGTACACGGGGTTTTCCGGGTCTTCCCGCTTCGCCAGCTCCAGGTCGAACTCCATCTGGCTGTCGATGGCCTTGGAGAGAAAGAAGTAGCGAGTCGCGGCCGGCCCCACCTCATCCAGCACCTCGCGCAGGGTCACAAACTTGCCGCTGCGCTTGCCCTGCCGGCCCAGTTCGCCGTCGGTGCGGATCCCCACCATCTGGGTAACCAGGATCTCCAGGCGCACGGCGTCGGCGTCAAGTGCCTCCATGGCGGCATGCATCCGGGGCACGTGCCCGTGGTGATCAGCACCCCAGACATCGATGACCCGCTGGAAGCCGCGCGTTTCGAACTTGTCCTGGTGGTAGGCAATGTCCACGGCGAAGTACGTGGGGTCGCCGCGCGACCGAACCAGCACGTTCTCGCGGTCATCGGCGCCGGCGCCGCCGATGAACCAGACGGCGCCGTCGCGTTCCGCCACGAATCCCCGGTCGTCCAGGGCGTGGATGACCTCGTCCACAGCGCCACGGTCGCGCATGGCCTGCTCGGAGAACCAGACGTCGAATTCAATCCCGAGGTCATCCAGATCGCGTCGAATCTCGGCGAGGCCGATCTCAACGGCCCGCGCCTCGAATGCCCGCGGGTCGCTGGGAACGCCGTTGCCGAGCCACCGAGAACCGTCGTCGCGGGCAATCCGCGCAGCCCATTCGGCGATGTAGTCGCCCTGGTAGCCATCCGCCGGGAAGGGCGCTTGCGCACCGAGCGCCGCGGCGTAGTGGTGGTAGACGCTCATGCCCAGAATCTCCACCTGGTGCCCGGCGTCGTTGACGTAATACTCGCGCGTGACGCTGTAACCGCAGGTTTCGAGCAGACGAGCCAGCGCATCGCCAACCACGCCGCCGCGCCCGGCGCCGGCCGTGAGCGGTCCCGTGGGATTGGCGCTGACGTACTCCACCTGCACGCTGGCACCGCCGCCGTGGTTGGACCCGCCGTAGGTGGATCCGGCGTGGACGATTTCCCGCAGTTGGTTCAGCACCCAGCCGTCATCGATCCAGAAGTTGATAAACCCCGGGCCAGCGGTTTCGACACGGCTGATCTCCGAGGCCGGGGGCAGATGGGCGACGATGGCCTCGGCGATCGTGCGCGGCGGAGCGCCCACGATCCGGGCCAACCGCAGGGCTTCGGAGCTTGAGTAATGAGCCAGGTCGTCTTCGCGACGTTCCAGCGTAAAGGTCACGGGCGGCGTGGCGGCGATCGCGCCAGCGGCCTGGGCCGCGGACAGTCCTTCAGCCAACAATGCAGAAAGCCGACTGCGAATCATGGTGGGTGGCCCGCGGGTAGCTGGGTCTTGGGCGGAGGTTCGCGCGGGGTGCTTTGGGAGTATAGCGACATGCACGGACTAGCCAGGCGGCACGCCGAAGGCGTGGCCGGGATGGCCTACTGGGCACGAAGCCAGCGCTACGCATTGCACACGTTATGTCATCTTGTTAACATCTGTAAGGCGCGCCCGGGTTGGCCAGAGTCGGCAGCAGCAACGGCCGCCAAGGGAGTGGCGCAAGCGTTGCAGTGCCCACGGTGCTGGACGCGGCAGTATGGTGCTGTCGCGCGCTGTAGTAACTGTAATAAAGACCTCTTGCACGGTCGATCGCCTCGCATGCGGTACTACGCGCTGCTGCTGTCAGTATTCACGTTGGTGGTGGTCATTGGCGTTCTGCTGAGTGTCGAACGCCTCCCGTTCGCCTACCCGATCATCGGCTTGGGGCTGGTAGCGGCCGGCAGTGCCGCGGTGTATGCGGTGCTGCCCGTCTCGACAGCCAGGCGCTATCGGCAACGGGCGTTGGCAAACCAACGCGGCAACCCCGAACTTGCGCTGCTGGACTTGACCCGGGCGATTGAGTTGGACGCCAACGACCGCAGCCTGCTGGTCGACCGCGCCCGCGCGTACCGCCTGCTGGGCCGGCACCGTGAGGCGGCTGCCGACTTGCAGGCCTACCTGCGACACACTCGCGGTGAGCCGCCGGACCGCGTCCAACAGGCTCGGACGCTGTTAGAGCGCGTCGAAACCGGCGGCGGTCTCCGTCAGTGGGAGTTTTGAGGGCGCACGTCCTTCCGCCCACGCGTCGGCGATCCGTCGCACCAGCGCGGCGGTAGCCGCCGGGCCCGACGCGCCGGTTCCCACTTCGAACGTCCAGGCGCCGTCGAATCCGATTTCGGTGAGGGCCGCGCTGACGCGACGCCAGTTGATGTTGCCCAGCCCCGGCGGCCAGTGCCGGTCTTCCACGGCGTCGGTGTCTTGCAGGTGCAGCGCAATCAGCCGCTCTCCGGCGATGCGGGCCTCGTCGGCTGGATCCAGCCCGTTGTTGTTGGCATGGCCGGTGTCCAGGCAGATGCCGACGCTGGGCGGGTAGTCGTCGATCACGCGCCGCAGGTCTTCCATGCGGCAGAGCGGCCGCGGCTCGCCTTTGTGCTGCAGGTTCTCGCAGGCCAACCGGATGCCCAACGGTTCGGATTGGCTCAGCAACGTGTCGAGCGAGCGCCGAAGAGCGTCGATCCTGGGCTCCAGATGCTCTGCCGGACTGTCGCCACGACTGGGATGCACGATCACCGCAAAGCCGCCAAGTTCGGCAAACGGCTCGAAGCACGAAGCCACCGTCGCGACGGCCTGGGTCCGCACGTGATCGTCAAGCGCCGCCAGATCGACACCCAGGTCGGAGTGAATCGTGCGAGGCCAGACGCCGTGCCGGTTGAGGATGCGGCGGCGATCGCCGGCCGTTTGGTCGTCCGCCAGGTCCTTGGGGCCGAAGAGTTCGCACTGGGTGAAGCCAGCGCCGGCAAGTTCGGCGATGACCTGTTCAAAAGGCACACCGTTGGGCCACAGGGCGGTGGCCAGGCTGTAGACGGGCATCGGTTATCGCCCCCAGTCGCGCGGATAGCGGAAGTCGCGGTCAATCGTACGGTTTGAGAGCTTGGCGATCAGCGGCAGCCGCCGCTTGAACTGCGAGCGGACGACGCGGCGTTGCAGGTCGTGTACCAGGTCCGCGTCGAATCCGCCGGCGATGAGATCGGCTGGGGCGTACATTTCGTCAATCAGCAGGTAGAGCACCTGGTCGGCGGTCGCGTAGTCGAACCCAAGCTCATCTTCGTCCGACTGCCCAACCCACAGGTCCGCGCTCGGCGCCTTGTCCCGAATCGCGGCGGGCACGTCCAGCGCCGTCGCCAGCGCGCGCACCTGCGTCTTATACAGGTCGCCGATCGGATTCACCGCACTGGCCATGTCCCCGAACTGGGTCCCGTAGCCGAGCAGTAACTCCGTCTTGTTACTGGTACCCACCACCAGGCCGCCAAACGCCTCGGACTGGTCGTAGAGGGCGATCATGCGGGCCCGCGCCATGATGTTGCCGCGACGCAGCGGATTCGGCTCCTCGTCCAGTTCGCCCAGCAGTCCGTCAACAGCCGCTGAGATTTCTATCACTGTGGATGGAATCCCCAGCTGATCCACCAGCGTCTCGGCGTCGCCGCGGCTGGCCGGATTGCTGGTGCGATACGGCATCAGCACGGCCAGCACCCGCTTGGGCCCAAAGGCGCGCGCCGCCAGCGCGCAGCTCACCGCCGAGTCGATCCCTCCCGACAACGCCACCACGGCGCGTTGAATACCAAACTTCTCGATTTCATCCCGGATAAACGCTTCAAGAACTCGGCAGGTCAGGCCCGAGTCCAGGTCCAGCCCGCGCCGCGCCCGCTCGCGCAGGCTCACGTCAACCGTCATCTCGCCAGTGGCGCTGGGCCGCAATACGGGCGAACTCCAGCCCGTTGAGCGTCACGTTTTCGTCGCGGCGCAGCGGCAAGCGGGTTCGCTGGCGCCGCAGGGATGCGTCGGCCAGCGTGGCGAATACCAGGGCCTCCTCAAAGTCGGGCGCCCGGGCCAGCACCTCGCCATCCGGGCCAACCACTTCGGAACCGCCCCAGAAATTCACCCCATCCTCAAAGCCAACCCGGTTGCAATGCACCACGTAGCAGACGTGAAGCGTGGCGTAGAGCCGGTTCATGGCCCGCCAGGTCTCGGCGGAGCCCAACTCGTGTGTCCCTCCCGCCACCCCGCGCCCGGGACTGCTGGATAGCCCATAAATCACATCCGCGCCATCCGCGGCCGCAATGCTGGCCGTGGTCGGATGCCACAGGTCTTCACAGATCAACATGGCCTGCCGGCCGATCGGCGTATCGAACGCGCGCACGGACCCGCCACCGGCCAGGTCGCGCGCCTCATCGAACAGGCCGTAGGTCACCAGATACACCTTGTGATGGACGTGAACGAATTCACCCTTGTGCAGGTAACCGGCAGCCGGCAGAAACCGGTGGTCCGAGGTCTCCTCCACGAACCCGAAGATCACGTCAATCCGCTGGCTCGCCTCGCGCAGCGGGTCCAACCTGGGGTCATCCCGCGGCAACGCCACGTCCGGCACCAGGTCGCTGAGGAAATAGCCTGTCAGCGACTGCTCGGGAAACACCACAACGTCGGCGCCAGCCGTCGTCGCTCGCTCGATGTAGTCGAGATGCAGCGCCAGGTTGTGTTCCAGATCGCCCAGGGCGGGTCGAATCTGGGCCAACGCCAGCCGAAAGTCCTGCACGGAGCCTCGCCGTCGTCTCAGTCGGCGTCAGTCTATCCGCGAGGCTCGGCCGCCAGGCCGGCGGTAGCGTTTCGTACAGAGAACGTGAAGTCCCTTCATATACTCAAGGCAACTTGACTGGTTGACCGTCGCATGTCGCAATCGTCATCTCCTCGGCCTTCGTTGGCCCTATCCCGCTGGATCGTCGGGCTCCTGGCGCTCACCGTGGTCCTGGGCACTGGCGGCGGCGCGGTCAGCGGATACTTGGCGGGTCGCGCGGCCGTTCCCGCTCCAACGCCGGCTCCGGTCGGGTCGCAGCCACAACTGTCCCCCGTGGCCACCGCCGCGGTCATCCCGGGCGCCGCGCCCACCTCTTACGTCAACCTGCTGGAAGAACTCATGCCCGCCGTCGTTACCGTCGAAGTGCGGCGAGGCGCGCTCAACCAGAGCTCCGGCATCGGCACCGGCTTCTTCTACACCACCGACGGCCGCATCCTCACCAACGCCCACGTGCTACCCGAGGACTCCAACGACGGCGTGCGCATCACCTTGTCCGACGGACAGCGCATTTCCGCGACAATCCTTGGTCGCGATGTCTGGGGCGACGTCGCCATCCTCCAGGCCGAGGGCGGCCCCTTCCCGGCCCTGGAACTGGCCGACGATGCCGACCTGCGGGTTGGCGAACCCGTCCTGGCCATCGGCAGCCCGCGCAATTTCCGCAACACCGCCACCTCCGGCATCGTCAGCGGCCTTGATCGCCTCATCCCGCGAACCGTCAACACCGACAGCGGCCCCATGGCGATTCCGCTGCGCGGCCTCATCCAAACCGACGCCGCCGTCAACCAGGGCAACAGCGGCGGCCCGCTAGTCACCGCCGACGGCCGCGTCATCGGCATCAACACCGCCGTGCAGTCCAACGCCAACGACATCGGCTTCGCCCTGCCCATCGCCGACATCATCCGACGCCTGCCGGAGCTCGAATCCACAGGAACCGTTGAGCGCGGTCTTCTCGGCGTCCGATATCAGTTGGTCGATCCCGAACTCGACAGCTTTGCCGGCACGCCCTATCCCTATGCCGTGGCGGTCAGCGCCGTCATGCCGGATACCACCGCCGAAGCCGCCGGCGTCCGCGCCGGCGATCTGATCGTGGCCGTCAACGGCCAGGCCTTGACTCGCGACTTCAACCTGTCGCACGCCATCGACGGCGCGCGCGTCGGCGAACCAGTCACCCTCTCCGTCCGGCGCATGGGCCAGGAGTTGGACCTCCAGGCCACGCTCACGCCGCGGCCGCGCGCAACCAGCACCACGCCCCGGGTCCTGCCCCCGAGCTAACCCGGTCACGCCACCGGCCAGCCGCTAGGCTGGCGCCCAATCCGCAATCCGGGATCGCTGTGGCCGCCTGTCGACGAAGGAGTTGCCCTTCGCCGCCTGCCTCCGGGCCACGTTGGCGCCACGCGCCGTGCATACTCTCGCTGTTGCCGTGAAGATTCCGATATGGGCCTGTGCGCCGGTGGCTGAGCAGGTCGGAGGCGCTGTGTGGACGACACCATAATCAAGCTGGGCATCGAAGAGGAGTTCTTCCTCGTCGATCCCGAATCCCGCGACCTCCTGGCCGATCCCGACCTTCGCATCTTCGAGGCGTGCGAGACGCAGAGCGGCCCGCACAAGTTCGTCAGGGAGTTCCTGCGCACCCAGATCGAGTCCAACTCCCGCGTCTGCGACTCCGTGGCCGATGTGCGTACCGCGCTGCTCGAGACGCGCAGCACTGTCATCCGGACCGCCGAAACCTACGGCGCCGCCGTCATGGCCGCTTCAACTCACCCCTTCGCCGACTGGCGGGAACAAGCCCCCACCCCGCGCGAACGCTACGAGCGCTTCGCCGTCACCTACCAGGACAGCGTCCGGCGATTCATCATCAGCGGCATGCACATCCACGCGGGCTTCGGCGATCCCGATTCCCGCATCCGCGTCATGACCGCCATCCGCCGCTACCTGCCCATCCTCCACGCCCTGTCCGCCTCCTCGCCCTTCGTCGAAGGCCGCGAAACCGGCTTCAAGTCCTACCGCCTCAATCTCATGACCGGCCTTCCCCGCACCAGCCTGCCCGGCCCCCTCGGGTCCCGCGCCGACTTCGACCGCCTGGTGGCCGACTACCAGCGCATGGACTTCATCGGCGACGCCAGCGAACTCTGGTGGGACATCCGCCCCTCCGGCAAATTCCCCACCATCGAAATGCGCATCTGCGACGTCTGCACCCGCATCGACGACGCCATGTGCATCGTCGCCCTCTACGCGTCCTTAGTCCGCTACCTGCTCCGCCAGGATCAGGCCGGCCAGCTGCCCCCCGAGCCGCCCACCGAGATCATTGCCGAGAACCGCTGGCTCGCCCAGCGCTACGGCGTCCTCGCCTTCTTCGGCGACGACAAGGGCGGCGGCCGCAAGGACATCATCGACATCACCCAGGAACTCGTGGACACCCTTGCTGACGATGCCCGCGCCCTCGGCTGCGAACCCGAGCTGCGCCACGCCCTCACCATCATCGCCGAAGGCACCGGCGCCGACCGCCAGGTCGACCTCTACCGCCTGCGCCGCCTCGAAGGCGACTCCCACGACGAAGCGCTGCTAAAGGTCGTCGACCACGTCCTCGCCGAGACCCGCGCCAGCATCGAACCAGCGGCCTGACGCTCCGTGGCTGCGCCGGGCAATCACGTCCTGGCGACCACGACGAAGTGTGCGGACATTCCAAGCAGCGTCGGCTCCTCTTCGACAGAGCGAATCAAATCCATAAGCTGCGCTCGCTTCACAGGGTCCGACATTCGCCCATCCAAGTCTGTGGCCACGGCCCCCGGTCCCTGCACCGCATAAGTGCCCGGTTGCCCGAACCCCGCCTCGCGTACCTCCCGCTCGAGCTCCTCCGGCCGGTGAAAGAACCCCGTGGTGAAGTAGCCGACGTCATCCGGCCGCCCGCGATGCTGCCCCTCCTCGAGATCGCGACGCAGGATCGAAACGAAGTCCGGGTCGTCGATGTAGCCCTCGGTGAGTCCGTCCAGCAGCGAAGCAAACCGGTTGATCGCCTTCGCGATCACCACGCCCCCCGGCTTCAACACGCGGTATGCCTCGCCCAACGCCGCCATCCGGTCGTCTCTCGCCGTCAGGTGGTACAGCGGCCCCATCAGCAGCACCGCGTCCGTGCTCTCGTCAGCCTGATCGAGCGAACGCGCGTCGCCCAACCTCACGCTTGCCAGCGGATGCTCCGGCTGCGACCTGGACGCCTCCCGCGCCTGCGCCACGTGCTTTTCAACGGGATCGATCAGATGGACCTCATAACCGTTCGCCGCCAGCCAGCACGCATACCGCCCCGGCCCACCGCCCACATCCAGCACCACCCCCGGCGCCGCCGGCAGAAACCGCCCAAGCAACTCCCGCATCCGCGCAAGCTCAAGCGGCCCCGCCCCCCGAACCAACCGCCCCGCCTCGTCAATCCCCTCGTAATACGAAAGAATCTCCCGGCC
>JAPPFO010000007.1 GCA_028875175.1 Chloroflexota bacterium
CCGCGAGGGAGCGCAAGGTGTTCGTTCTCGCTCCTTCGCCCGCTCGACTTGAGCGAGAGTCGAATGCCCTCGCAGGATTATGTGGCTAGGCGGCTTGCGAGTTGATGTACGCGGCCAAGTCCTTCAAGGTGCTGAAGTCCGCGCACTCGTCCGGGGTCAGCGGGACGTCGAACTCCCGTACGATCACCTTCGCAAACGCAACAAAGTCCATGGAAGGAACGCCGGCGTCGGTAAGGCTGACGTTCAAGTCGGCCGGCACGTTCACGGGCTGACCATCCACTTCCAGGTTTTCGGCGACGAGAGTTCTGAGGCGGTCTTCAGTCGAGGCCATGAGGGCAATTCCATCCTGCAGGGGCCGTAGGGCCGGAGAATCGGCAAGTGTAGCAGCGGGGCGCGTAGTCGTTTGCGAGAAAACAAGCGCTGTGGATTGCAGCGCTCGTATCGAGGCCGCGACGCCTCCTGGCACGTCCCAATAGCATCAAGTTGAGAAGGTGGCGGGCAGAAGCCGGTGCGGCCCGTGAAGCGAGTTACCCGGCCGGGTCTGCGGCCGTGGCAGGGCAAAGTCTCGGCGACGACGATGCCCTATGCCGACAGTACGGATTCCCGGGGTGCGCATGATGAGCCCAATGCGCCTGGTGCTTCGAGGCCTAGACCCAGTGGTGCCGGCGCTGGAAGGGGTACATGGGCAGTGCGACCCGTCGTCTCGCTTCGCCAGCGAAGAGGCTGGAGAACCTGGGCGTGAGTCCCGCCTGATAGGCGGCCACAATGGCGTCGACGAATCCGAGCTCAGGCGATGCACCGTTCGGGGAAGGCCTGCGCAGCGACGATATCGCGACGGGAGCACGGACCGGCTCGGCGGCTGTGGATGTGGCAGGCCAGCACTCGATCACCAGCGGTTTGAGCGCGACATCCGGACCAATCTCCACGACGACCGCGCTGGCGAGGGCGGCGAGCGTCTGAACGCAGCGCGCGAAGTTAACCGGCTCGCGAATCTGCCGATGCCAGTAGGTGGCATCAAGCGCCTGATCCGATGCAACGACACGTCCGGTCACGCTGCTGACCAAGTTCAGCGTGGGTGAGACGATCGCAACATCGCGCAGGGCGGCTTCAAGGCTGCCTTCCAGGGCGAGTCCCGCACCAGGAAGCGCCGCCAATAGCGCGCCTCGGGCCGACGCAAAGCGGAGGCCGTCTTCCAGGCTGATGACTCCTGCCGCCTGGGCAGCGGCGACCTCACCCACACCCTCGCCAGCGACCGCCGTTGGGCGGATTCCAATGCTTGCCCATAGCGCTGTCAGCGCGCACTCGAGCGCATAGACTGCCGGCTGAGCCCAGCTCGGGTCGTCCAGGCTGCTGGCGGCGGTTTCCCGACCAAACATGATGTCCAGCAAGGAAGCGCCTCGCTCATCGCGCAGGACCGCGTCGCAGTGATCAAGTACCGCCCGTGCCACGGGCTCGGTCCGGTAGACATCTTCGCCCATACCAAGCCACTGGCTGCCATGTCCGGAATACACGAAGGCCACTCTGGGGGGCGACTGAGGTACGGGTTCCACCGTGGACTGAGCCAGCGTGCGCAGCCCTTCGCGCATGGAGTCGGTGTCGCCAAAGGCCAGGCCCGCCCGGAAGTCAAAGTGGCTGCGCCCCACGCTCGCCGTCCATGCCAAGTCCGCGAGGTCGGCGTGAGCCACGGTGCCCGCAGGCTGACGGTCGAGCCACGACAGATAGCGCCTTGCAAGTTGGCGCAGCGCGAGGTCTGATTTCGCGGACAAGGGCAACAGTCGCGTCTCGCGCTCGCTTAGCTCTAATGTTGGCGGGGAAATCCGGGCAACGATTTCTGGCATCGACACCTCGACCCGACGGGGCGTGCCGGCCGGAATGCGTAAATCACCCTGCCGAACGGCCGGATTTTCCTGAGAGTCGTAGCCCTGAACCACGACGTTCGCATTCGTTCCGGACATACCGAATGCACTCACGGCCGCCACGGGTGGCCGGTCAGGAGCGGTCGGCCACGGCGTGTCGCTCGATGCCACCCGTACGGGCAGCTGATCCCAGTCGAGCTGTGGGCTCGGGGTGCTGTAGTGCAGCTGCCTGGGAATCATCCGCTGGTGCATGGCCAGCACGGTCTTGATCAGACTGGCGATACCGGCCGCCCACTCCAGGTGGCCGATATTGGCTTTCACCGAGCCGATGAGCAGCGGCCGGTCGGGGTCACGGCCCTGGCCGTAGACGGACGCCGCAGCCTGGACTTCGATTGGATCGCCGAGAGCCGAGCCGGCGCCGTGGGCTTCAAGATAGTCAACGTCGGCCGGATCGATACGGGCCCTCGACAGCGCGTCTCTGAGCACCTGCTCCTGGGCCGGCCCATTTGGCACGGTGAGGCCGGCGCTCGCGCCGTTCTGATTGATGGCGGAGCCGCGAAGCACAGCCCAGATCCGGTCACCGTCCGCTTCCGCGTCGCGCAGGCGCTTCAGCACGACCATGCCGCAGCCGTCGCTGCGCACAAAGCCGTCGGCCGCGGCGTCGAAAGTCCGGGAACACCCGCTCTCCGACAGCATTCCGAGATCGTCCAGGAAGCGGGTGATCCCACGGGACAAGGGAACATTGACCCCGCCAACCAGTGCCATATCGGCTTCGCCCCGTTGCAAACCTGCGATGGCCTGGTGTACTGCGACCAGCGATGACGCGCACACCATGTCCAGCGGCATGGCCGGTCCCTCCAGGCCGAGCACATAGGACACGCGCCCAACGGTCATGCTGCCGGCGGTGCCGACGAAGCTGTCCTCCTCGCCGCTGGCGAGGATCAAGTCTCGATACTCGTTGCCGCCAACGCCGATGTACACACCGGTCTTGCTTCCCCGCAGCCCGTCGGGATCAATGCCGGCATCCTCAAGGGCGTGCCAGGTCGTCTCCAGCAGCAGCCGTTGGCGTGGATCCATAAGTCGCGCTTCGATTGGCGCGATGCGGAAGAAGCGTGAGTCGAACCGCTCAATGTCGTCCAGAAAGGCACCGCGACGGAAGACGGGATCCTCGCTGGCTGGGTCGCCAAAGGCTCTGTACCAAGCACCCGATTCCTGACGTCCGTTTCTTACCGAATCCACACCAGCCTTCAGCTGTCGCCAGAAGGCGAGCGGACTTTCCGCGCCCGGAAAGCGACATCCCATGCCGATGATTGCGATGCCATCGTCCGCAGGTGCAGCCCGCGGCTGGGGCTCCGGGGAGACCACCGACGGCAGGGCCGGGGTCTCATCCCCCTGGCCGAGTTCTCCGACCAAGTGCTCGGCGAGGGTCTCGATGTCCGGGTAGTCGAAGACCATGGTGTTTGACGCGGTGTACTCGCCGGCGAACGCACGGTTGAGGCGATTGCGAAGCTCAACCGCCATCAATGAGTCCATCCCGAGATCGAAGAATCCGACCGTGGGCGCCGGTGCCGTGGATAGACGCAGGACGGCCTGCACCTCCTGCTGTAGAAAGGACGCCAGCACCTCTTGGTGCTCGGCCGCAGGTGCGCTCCGCAACCGGGTCAGCAGGTCTTCGGACGCGGCCGAGGCATCGGTGCCGTCGTCGTCGGCGGACGACAGCAGATCTTCGAGGAAGGCCGGACGTTCTTCGACGGCTTCTTCGAAGACCGACCAGTCCATGGACATTACGACGGACGCCGTGGCGTCCTGGCGCACCAGCCGTTCAAGGGCCCTGATGCCTTGCTGTGGGGTGAACCAGCGGCCCCCGAGTGCCGCCCGGCGCCGCTCGATTCGCTCCCGCTGTTCGGCGGCTTCACCGATCTCCGACCAGGCGCCCCAGGCAATGGCCTGGCCTGGGAGTCCGAGGGCACGCCGGTGCCCGGCAAGCTGATCGAGAAAGGCATTGGCGGCGGCGTGGTTGGCCTGGCCAGGATTGCCCATGACGCCGACCCTGCTGGAGAAGAGGATGAACAAATCCAGATCGCGGTTCTGCGTCGCACGGTGCAGGTGCCAGGCACCCAAGATCTTGGGCCACAGCACCTGCTCGAAGCTTGCCCACGTCTGATTGGTGAGGGCGGCGTCCGAAAGCACGCCCACGCTATGGATAACGCCACCGAGCGACGGTAGCGTCGCGTCGATTCGCTCCAACATCCGATCGATCGCCGCGGGGTCGGTGGCATCCGCGAGTTCAACTTCAACCCGGACTCCGCGTCCGCGCAGCGCATCAATGGCCGCCTGAGCCTCAGCATCCGGGTCGCGGCGGCCGTTAAGCACGATGGCGCCGGCGCCGTGATCAGCCAGCCAGCCGGCCACCGCGCATCCGATGCCGCCGAGGCCGCCGGTCACCAGGTAGGTGCGATCCTGCCGAAGGCGGCCGCTCACGATTGGCGGCGCCGTCAAGACGATCTTGCCCACGTGCCGAGCCGACCGCATGAAGTCCAGGGCGGCTCCAGCCTCGGCCAGAGGCCATCGACTATGGATGATGGGCTTCAGGACTCCGGCCGAGAGCTGCGCCATCACCTCGCGCAGGACCTCGCCGACCCAAGCCGGATCGGTCTTCTTGAGGACGTCCAGTTCCAGAATGTCGTAGGCGACATCCGGACGAATTGCCGCCATCTCGTCCTCGGTCAGGATGTCGCGCCGCGCCAACTCGACGAATCGACCACCACGGGCCAGGCACGACAGGCTGGCCTCGATGAAGCCCTCGCTGGTGAGGCTGTTCAGCACCACGTGCACGCCCTTGCCGCCGGTGGCTTCGAGGATTTCCTCGCCGAAGGCGGTCTGGCGGCTATCGAACACGTGCTCGACGCCGAGTGAGCGCAGATAGGCCTGCTTGGGAGCGCTGGCCGTGGCATACACCTCCGCCCCCGCCGCTTGAGCCAACTGAATGGCCGCCAGACCGACCCCGCCGGCGCCAGCGTGAATCAGTACTCGCTCGCCGGCTTCCAGCCCTGAGTACGCGTAGGAGAGGGCCGCCGAGACGAACGCGCTCGGAATCGTGGCCAAATCCGAGACCGACAGCCCCGCGGGAGCCGGCGCCACCAATTCCTCGCGGGTGACCATCTCCGGGCCGAAGGCTCCAAAGCCCAGGCCAACCACGTGGTCGCCGACGTTGACGGTCGAGACCTCTGAGCCGACATCGAGAACGCGACCGCACATTTCTCGGCCGAGATCGCCCTCCTCGATAAACCCGAGCGATCGGAAGACATCCCAGAAGTTGAGGCCGGCGGCCTGGACGCTGACGCGAACTTCCTTCGACTCCAGCGTGCGTCCAGGAAGTTGCTTGACCTCTGGTTGATCGAACACACCGCTGCGGTCCGGCGCGAGAACCCACGACGAGTCGTCCGGCAGCGTTAGCCGCCGGGCCGCGGTCCCTGGCCGTACCAGGCGTGCTCCAAGCCGACGGCCGGAGCGATACGCGATGTGGTTTTCCTGGTCGGGATACATCAGCTCGTTCACGAGGTCGGCCAGCAGGGGTGGAGCATTGGGTTCCAGGTCGATCATTCGCGGCTGCAGCTGGGGGGCCTCAAGGGCGACGACCTTGCCCAGTCCCCAAAGGACGGCGCCGGAGATCTCTCCGATGCGCTCCCGCTCCAGAATCTGCGCTCCACGGGTTACGAACCAAAGGCCGTTGGCGGGAAGGACGTCAGCGTCGGCCACGCCTTGCACCAGGGCCAGGGCGCTGGCGCCGGCGTGGCGAACGTCCGCTCCTATTTCCACGGTGGTTGCCTGAGGGCCGTGGCCGTCAAGAGCTTGTAGGTGTACGACCCCGTTGAAGGGGATATCCCGAGGCAGTGCCTCGATCAGCGATTGCCACGCGTCGCGACTCTCGGTGTCCAGCGCGGGTCGAAGAATCGCGGGGCTTTCTGTCGCAGGCTTGCCGGCGGCCGACGCTTCGGCGTTTGCCAACACCACCGTCTGATTGCGCGCGGTCAACTCCGCTGCGAGTTCCTCCGCCACGCCACATCTGTCGGCTGTAAGCACCCAGACGCCCGCAGGCTCCGCGACCTGCGCCGGTCCCCGCGCCACGATGACGCCTTTGTCCAGGGTCTGGGTGGAGTCAGACTCGTCGACCCCAAGGACTTCAACCTCCTCAAAACCGGAGTCGCCGAGCGCCTGCCGCCAGACCGGGGGACCGGCCAGGGCGTGGTGCGGGCGGTAGTCGTCGGCGAATCGCCACCAGCCGTCCAGCTGGCCGAATGTCAGGTCCATCCAGCCGACGCCGCTGAGGTTCTCAAGCGCGATCAGTTGCCCGGACGGCGCAAGCAGATCTCGGCAGTGTCCCAGCGTGTCCACCAGGTAGCGCGTGGCGTGAAGCACGTTGGAGGCAATGAGTAGGTCGTAGCCGTGGCGGTCGAAGCCCTGGGCGATGGGGTCCCGTTCGATGTCCAGCGGACGGTACTCAATGCATCCGTCGCCATCGCCGAAGCGCGCCTCGGCCTCGGCGAAGAATCCTGCGGAAATGTCGGTGTAGGTGTAGTCGAACCGACCCGCAGGAAGCTCGGGAAGCACGGAGGCGGTGGCAGACCATGTGCCGGCGCCGACTTCAAGCACTCGAAGCCGCCGTCCGTCGGGCAGCGCGGCGACTAGGGGCTGGACCGCGTCCGCCAGCATTCGGTTTGCGGCGCGCGCAACGGGCGCTTTCAAGTAGAGATCGGCCGCGGTTGGTTCGCCGCTGCTGAAGAGCAGTGTCAGCGGATCGGCGTTACCGCGGAGGACCTCGGCTAGCGCGCGGCCAGACCGTCGGAAGAGCCCGATTTCGGTCTGGCCGTCCGGGTACCGGTCCATCATCCCGTCAGCGAACTCTTCGAGATCGCCTGGCATGCGGTCCGGCAGCGGATCATCCGGTCCCACGAGTACCGTGAATCCGTCGTTCGTCTCCTCCACCACACCTGACCTGGCGAGCATTTCGAACATGCGGCGGAAGACGCGTCGGTGCTCCGGAAGTACGTCGAGCTGTGGACGTAGGGCTTCGGGATCCACGGTTTCGCCGACGATCCGCTGCCACCCCAGGTCCTCCAGCGTGGCCAGCGCGCGTGAGCGCGACCACCGCTCCAGGTCGGCTAGCAGCGCGTTTCGGCCCTGAGGATCGACTCCCGCGTCGGTCAGATAGCCGGTGAATAGCTGCGACCTGGCGGCTATTTCGGTAGGACCTGGGAAGAAGTCCGCTGACTCGATCCCGGGCGGCAGTTCGCGTTCGCGCCACGCCACTTCATATAGAAGGTCGTCTATGCCCTCGACCGCCGAGAGGAGGGCCGCTCGGGTGGCCCGCTTGACCGTGTATCCGGTCAGGCCACCGAGGAACACGCCGTTGGGATCGTAGATGCGTAGTTCGCCGCTCAGGACTTCCGGTGGCTCAGGTGACTCTGACTCCTGCGAGGCCTCATCCATGACTACGTGGCAGACGACTCGATTTGGCAGACGTCGCGTCAGCCACAGCCGCTCCCAGCCGAAGGGCAGGTAGGTTGCCTCCCCGGGAGCGCCGGACATGTTGCGAGCCAGGCCCACGACCTGAAAGCAGCCGTCGAGCACGAGTGGGTGAACGTCCAGGTCGTTACGGCCAACGGAATCGGGCAGGCGGACTTCAGCCAGGGCCTCGCCGGGACCGGACCAAGCGTTCCCCAGAGTGCGGAAGAACGGACCCAAATCTATCCCGGTGCTTGTCTTGGCCTGGTAGTAGGCAGGCACATCGGCGGGCGAAAGGCGGCCCTTCAGCTCTTCGAGATCAACTCGATCGCCGCCTTCGGGCAACGGGGCAGCTGCTGGCACGCGAGTCTCCACGTGCAGCGTCCACTCTTCGTCGCTGCCCTGGCTGTAGATCTGGACGCCGCGCGACGACGCTTGCTCGGCAGCGTCGAGCACGACCTGCATCCTGCGGCCTTCATCGCCTGGTTCATCCTGAGAACCCTGGTCGGAAAAGACCATGGCGCTGTGCAGTTGCATGTCTTCCACGACCAGCGCGCCGCTGCCTTCGGCCTGCGAGGCCGCGGCCGCCATGGCCGCGTAGAGGGCGCCGGGAGCCACGAGGCGATTGAAGACCCGGTGGTCGTTCAGCCACTCGGGATCCGACGGGATCACTTCCGTTTCGAACGTAACTTCTCCGCGAGCGGACTCGTGGCGGACGCCCAGCAAGGGGTGACCGGCGGTTGGCCCCCGGTGCCTGGACGGCTCGAGCCAGTGGCGGCGGCGTTGAAATGGATAGCTCGGCAGTGAGATTCGACGCCGAGTCTCGGCAGCAAAGAGTCCTTCAAATGAAATATCCAACCCCGCCTCATAGGCTTCCGCGACAGCGTCAATGAATGTGCTCTCGGCTTCCGGAGTCGACGCATCGCGTGGCGGTCGCCGCAGGCTGGCGAGCACGCGTGGGGCCTCGGGCGTGTCCCGCCCGGATGCCGCGTCGGGCCAGGCCAGTGTGGTCATGGGCCCAAGCACCGCGTGCGGACCAATCTCGATCACCAGGTCGACGCCTAGGTCGGCCAGCGTTCTGACGCCGCCCGCGAACGCCACGGGCTGTCGAGCGTGGCGCCGCCAATAGGCGCTATCAAGCGCGGTGCCTGGCTCCACTTTCTGGCCGGTCAAGTTGCTGACGAGGGTCAGGGCGGGCGGCTCAAATGCCAGAGCGCGAAGGAAAGCTCCCAGCTTGACGAGGGCTGGCTCGACCAAGCCGCTGTGAAACGCGCGGGTTGTGTTCAGCCGTCGTACCCGGATGCCGCCTGATTTGAAGCGCTTCGAGATGATCTCGATTTCCGCAGCCGTACCGCTCACCACCTGGTGGGCGCCGTTGTCGGCCGAAACGCTCAAACCGACGCCATCGGATGCCGCGTTTGTCTCCGCAACCGCTGTCGCGACGAGTGCCGGAGGCGCGAAGACCGCGGCCATGGCGCCGTGCGGTGTTGCCGACAGGAGGGCGCCACGGGCCGCCGCAAATCGCATTCCGTCTTCCAGGCTGAATACGCCCGCCGCCTGCGCCGCCGCCAGCTCGCCGACGCTGTGCCCCATGACGACGTCGGGTTGGATACCTACGCTGGACCAGAGGGCGGTCAGAGCGCATTCCAACGCATAGAGGGCGGGCTGCTCCCACGCGGTGTCGCCCAGTTCGCCCGTAGCTCCGGGCCTACCAAACATCACATCCAGCAGCGAGGCCCCGCGTTCTTTGCGGAAAGCGGCTTCGCAGCGGTCCAGCACGGCCCGCACCACGGGCTCGGTCTCGTACAAGGTCTGGCCCATGCCGACCCACTGGCTGCCCTGTCCGGTGTAGGCGAAAGCCACCTTGGTCACTGTCCGAGGCTGGACGTCTGGAGCCGCCTCGGCCACGGATCGGAGTTGATTCCGCAGCGACTCGGTGTCGCTGAACACCACGCCGGATCGGTAGTCGAAGTGACTCCTTCCGACTCCGGCGGTCCAGGACATGTCCGACAGAAGCGGGTCCGAGGCGGCACCTTCTGAGACGGCTTTCGCGGTCCGTTCGTCGAGCCAGGTCAGGTAGCGCTGCGCAAGTTCGCGGAGAGCTTGATCTGACTTGCCTGACAGTGGCAGGACGCGATCCAGTCGCTGACCGAAATGCTCGTCGGGCGGCGCCTGATGGGGCATCGATACGGCCACCGTCTGCGGAACGCCCGCCATCGGCGACTCTTGCTCTGGCGCGCCGTCGAGCCCGCGATACTCCTCGACCAGGATGTGGGCGTTCGTCCCGGAAATGCCAAAGGAGTTCACGCCGGCCAGCCGCGGCCTTCGATAGCCGTCCGGCCAGTCCGACATTTCCGAGGTGATCCGGATTGGGAGGCGATCCCAGTCGAGCGCCGGGTTGGGATTGTGGAAGTGCAGGTGCTTCGGGATCACACCGCGATTGACAACCAGAGCTGCCTTCATGAGCCCGGCGACGCCTGCGGCGGACTCGAGATGTCCGATGTTGGTCTTCACGGAACCGATCAGAAGCGGATGGTCGGCCGCACGTTCGCGGCCGTAGACGTTCGCCACGGCATCGATTTCGATGGGATCACCGACCGCCGTTCCGGTTCCGTGCGCTTCCAGGTAGTCGACGTCCGAGGCTGCGACGCCGGCTTGAGTAAGCGCTGACTCAATGACCTGTTCCAGCGCGGGCGTATGCGGAACGGTTAGACCCGTGCTCGCCCCGCCGTGGTTCACCGCCGAGCCGCGGATGACTGCCCAGATCCGGTCGCCGTCGGCTTCGGCCTCGCTCAGCCGCTTGAGAACGACGACCCCGCAGCCTTCGCCGCGGACGTAGCCGTTAGCGGACGCGTCGAAGGCTTTGCACTGCCCGTCCGGGGA
>JAPPFO010000100.1 GCA_028875175.1 Chloroflexota bacterium
GTCTTCCGTTCGGGTGACCAGGCCCGCGACAACCAGCCGATCCACCGTTTGCGACATCGTTTGGCTGCTGAGCAACTGCCAGTTGGCCAGGTCCTTCATGCGACGCGGGCCACGCCGACGGAGCGCGCGCAGCGTCCGGTATTCCGGCAGGGTAAGTCTCAAGCTGGCTTCACGAGTTTCGGCGAAGCGCTGCGCAATACGCGCGAGGCGCGAACCAAGAACCGCCAATTCAGCCGCGACTTGAGCGCCTGACCCGTCGACGTTCATCAGTTTACCGAATGTTCCCTTTGACGGATGATACGGGAATCGTACGAGTTGTGCAAGTCGCTGAGCCCTCGAGGCCGTGCCTGGGCGAGCCCTGTGGGCTAGTGCGGGGGGCCGTCGTGCCAGCGGCGGGCGAATTGGTTCAGGCGGGCTTGCGCCGCACCGAACACCGTGTCTGAAGAAAAGCGGCCCAACCTGTCCGGGGTCCCGGCGGAACGACCGGTGAGCAGTTCAACGGCCTCGGCCACATGCGCTGCGGCGTATATGTGGAACGTGCCGTCGTCCACCGCGCCCGTCACGTCCCAGCGCAGCGTCAGATTCCGGGCATTGCTGGCCGGAATGAGTACGCCTTGCTCCCCGGTGAGCCCTTGGCGTACGCAGAGGTCATAGAATCCCTCGATCTTCTGCGTCACGCCGCCCACGGCCTGCACCTCACCATGCTGGTTCACCGACCCGGTCACGGCCGTGCCCTGGTCAAGGGGGTAGTCGGACAGCGCTGACAGCAAGACCAGCAGTTCCGCCAGCGAGGCACTGTCACCTTCCACACCCCAGTAGGACTGCTCAAACGCAATGCTGGCGCTCATGGTCAGCGGGCCGTCCAGGCCAAACGTGCCATTCAGAAACCCGGCCAGGATCATGGCGCCCTTGTCGTGGATGGGTCCCGACAACTTCGCTTCCCGGTCGATGCTGATGACCCCATCGCGTCCTGCAAACACCCGGGCCGTGATTCGATTCGGCTGACCGAATTCGTGGCTGCCGACGCCGACGACTGTCAAGCCATTCACCTGGCCGACGGCCGAACCATCCGCGTCGATCATCACCGTGCCGTCCGCCATGCGGTCGCGAAGCTGGGTCTCCAGGCGGTTAGACCGGTGAATGCGTTCGTCGATGGACGCCCACACGTCTTCCTCGGTCACGACGTCTCCGCCTCGGCGCCGGGCCCAGTACTCCGCCTCGCGCACGATGTCGCTGATGTCTCCGAATTGAGTGGAGAGCTTGGTGCGGTCGCCGGCCAGCCGCACGCCCTCTTCGACGATCCGCGCCACGGCGGATCGGTCGAAGTGCCGCAGGCCCTCATCGGCGCAGCGGGCTGCGATGAACCGCGCGTAGCGCATGGAGTTCTCCGCGTTCAGTTCGATTTCCGTCTCGAACTCCGCGAGGACCTTGAAGAGTTGCCCAAAGTCGGGGTCAAGCTCGTAAAGCAGCGCGTAAACGTCGGGCGAACCGACCAGCGCGACCTTGACATCCAGCGGGATCGGTTGCGGCTCAAGCCGAACCGACAGGGGCAGGCCAAGGTCCTCGGCCGCGCTTTCAATTCGCACTCGTTCATTGCGCAGAGCGCGCTTGAGGGCGGCGTAGGACGTGCCGGATTGCAGCAGGTCGTTCGCGTCCAGAACCAGGTAGCCGCCGTTCGCCCGGTGCAGGGCTCCGGGCTGAATCAGCGTGAAGTCGGTGACGCTGACGCCCAATTCCGTCCGCGTCTCGACCCGGCCGAACAGGTGCGGATGGGTGGGGTGGGTATCGCGCACCAGGGGCGCGCCGGTGCCTGGCTCGTGCGTGACCAGCACGTTGACGCGATAGGGGACGTACGGGTCGGACTGAGGACCCGGCCCCTGCGTTGGCAGCGCGGTTGAGTCGGACTCCAGGAAGTTTTCATGGTGCTGGGTAATGTGAGATTCGATGGCATCGAGATGCGTGGTGACATGCGGCAGGGCCTGGTACTCCTCGCGCAAGTCATCCAGGAGGGGACGCGCCACGCTGCGCGCCACGTCGGCGCTCAGTTCGCTGAGCGTGGAGCGCGCCGCGCGCTGGCGTCGCCGCAGGCGCCGCATCAGGCGCCCCAGCCGCTCCTCGAGTTCCTGGCTGGCTGCCTGGATGCGTTCGCGCTCGGCCTCCGGCAGGTCGCGCAGCGCCTCGCTCGACATCGGGCGGCCGTCCCGAATCGGCGACACGCCCAGCCCCGCTGGCAGTTGTCTGACCTCGAAGCCGCGGTCCGAGGCTTGCTGTTCGAACGTGCTAAAGGCCTCGCGCCGCTCCGTTTGCACGGCCTGCGTCACCGCGTCGCGCTGGTTCTGGTACTCCTCGGTGTCGAAGGCGCGCTGCATGTCGTGGCGCAGGGTTTCCACAACCTCGCGCAGTTGGGTTCGAAAGGTAGGGGCCTGGCCGGCGGGCAATCGCAGGGCGAGCGGTCGGTGGCTATCGTCAAAGTTGTGGACGTAGCACCAGTCGTCCGCGGAGGGGCGGCGCGCGGCTTCGGCCTGCAGCCGCGCCATGATCATTGACGTGCGGCCGGTGCCCGGAATGCCGGCGGCGTAAATGTTGAACCCGCGGCTGCGAATGTCCACGCCGAATTCGAGCGAGCGTTCGGCTCGCTCCTGGCCGATCAGCGCGTCGGGCGGCGTGAGCTCCGCGGTGGAACGAAACGGCAGGTCGCCTGGGCCGCAGGTCCACCGCACCTCAGCGGCCGTGAGTCGCCGTGCTCCGCCGCCTGATCTGTTTCGATCTGACACGCCCGAACTGGCCATGCTCCAGCCCTCCGGGCGGCAAGCGCGCGAAGTCTAGCAGCGGACCCTGCTCCCGCGTTCGCCGAAATCTCTACACTGCGGACGCCTGAGCCAGGGTCCGACCTCATGAAAATCCTCATTTACATGCCCAGTCACTGGGCAGACGAGTGGACCGAGATGCCGGCGCTCTTCCCGGATCACGACTTCGCCTTCGTTTACGAGGTGTCCGCCGCGGTCGCCGAGATTCGGGACGCCGAAGTCTTGATCGTGCTCGGCGCGGCGGTCGAGCCCGAAGTGCTTGACGCCGGCACGTCGCTAAAGTGGCTGCAGGTGGCCAGCGCGGGAATCGACTCGCTTGCCGCCCTGGGGGCCGACCGCTACGGCCATCTCGTCGTCACCAACGCGCGGGCGCTGCTGGCCTCGCATGTGGCCGAGTCGGCCGTGGCGTTGCTGACGGCCCTGACCCGCGGAATCCACTTTTCCGCCTTGCGACAGGCCGAGCATCGCTGGGACAACAGCTACGACTATGACGAGGTGGCCGGCAAGCGGGCGCTGGTTGTCGGCGTCGGCGGCATCGGCCGCGCCGTTGCCAGCCGCTATCACGCCCTTGAGATGGAAGTCCGCGGGGCCGACGTGTTCGCCGGCGAGCCGGACAACGCCCTCAAGTCGGTTCATCCGGTATCGGAATTGCTTGATCTGCTTCCCGAGACTGACGTGCTGACCCTGTGCTGCCCCTACACGCCGCAGACCCATCACATCGTCAATCAGGCAGTGCTTGACGCACTACCTGACGATGCCTATCTCATCAACGTAGCCCGCGGCCCATGCGTCGACACGGCCGCCTTGATCCGGACCGTGCGCGCGGGCCGGCTGCGCGGCGTGGGGTTGGATGTCGTGGAACAGGAGCCCCATCCGCCCGACAGTGAAGTCTGGGACCTGCGGAACGTCCTAATCACGCCCCACATGGCCGGTGCCTCGCCCCGCCGAGGCGAGCGCGTGGTCCCCTTCGTGACCGACAACCTGCGGCGATATATCCGTGGCGAGCCGCTCAACAACGTCGTGGATCTGGCCCGCGGTTTCTAGCTACGCGACACGCGCTCAGGCGGTGCCGTCGAATCCTGTCAGCGGCGCCTAGATCGTGTTGCTCAGACCGCCGTCAATCGCGATTGCCGCGCCGGTAATGTAGGCCGCACGGGGTGAAACCAAGAACGCCACCAGGTCGGCCACCTCGTCCGGGTTCCCGATGCGGCCAAGCGGTACGCCCACGCCGGCGCGCTCGTAAAACTCGTCCAGCGTGCCGTGGCGTCCGGTCGTTTCCCAGCGGCGTTCCCACTGGGCGCTGCGGATCGACCCGAGCATCACGGTGTTCACGCGTACGCCCGCGTCGGCGTATTCCTTGGACATGGCCTTGGTCAGGGCAATGCCGGCGGCGCGGGTGACGGACGTAGGCACCGAAGCCTGCGACGGCTCGCGCCCGCCGGTGGAAGTGATGTTGACGATGGATCCGCCGCCCCGACGCAGGTAGGGCAAGGCCGCCCGCGAGCAACGGATGGCGCCGAACAGCTTGACGTCAAGATCGGCTTGCCAGATCTCATCGCTCGCCCCGTCAAAACGATGAGCTCCCGGACCTCCCGCGTTGTTCACCACGATGTCCAGGCGGCCCAGGCTACGCACGGCCGTAGCCACAAAGACTCGAGCGTCGTCGGCTCGGCTCAGGTCCGCCTGAATTGGAAGGACGCGCCGACCGCTTTGCTGCGCAATGTCGTGGGCGGCGTCCTCCAGGACGTTATGGCGCCGCGCGGCGATGGCCACATCGCAGCCCTCGCGGGCGAGAGCCGCCGCTATCGCCCGGCCGACGCCCTCGCTGCCGCCCGTGACCGCAGCGGCCATGCCCTCAAGCTGGAGATTCACAGCGGATTCGGATCAGGTCGCGGCGTCTCCGGCTGCCGCGCGCTCACGCATCAGAAGCTCACGCCCCTTGCGGATGATCTCCTCGCGCTGCCGCTGCTGCCAGCTCATCCCGGTCTTGGAGATGAACCAGAGGCGACGAGGGTAGCCCGGGATGCCGATCCAGACCACTTCCTGCCACGGCGGCATGCGGGCGGGCGGCGCCACGCCATCCCAGTGCACGGGGGTTTCGTTGATGGTGAAGGCCACAAGTTGCTCCCTGGGCGTCGGCTATTCGCGAAGCGACCGCCGCACATTATCGATCAGGCTCCGATGCGCGTCTGGCGACTGCTCCCGCTCCGCCAGCTTTCGCCGTACGGAGCGTTCGCCGTAGTGCCGCATGGCCATGTACACGGCCGAGGCGACCAGCACGATGATCCCAATCGCCCCAATCGTGTTCTGCAGTTCCTCCCGAAACCACCAGAACCCCGTGAGCACCCGTAGTCCAATCACGATCAGGTAGATCGTGGCCGTGACTGAGATGGCGTACGCCAGCCGGCGCCGCATCCCGCTGTAAATCAGGAACGGGATCGTCGCAACCAGCATCCCCAACAGGAGCACGCGGAACATGGCCAAGGGTCAGGCGCGCATCGCCTGATCGTAGCACCGGCCCTGCCTGACCCGATTGAGCGGGGCGATGTTTCACCTGAGACTCTGGGCTGACCGCACCGCGCAGAGCATCGGTCACCCCCGCTGGTTGAAGGCGCAATGCCCGCCCATGCGCTAGGCTAGGTATCACCCGCATGACGCTGGCCTTGGCGGCGCATACCGTTCGCGCGGTGGGCTCCGTCTGGTCCGTCTTCTATTGAGAGCTGCAACGCCCACCACGCCGATGAACGACCATCGACGAATGACCCGCACCGCAAGGGTCGGGCGTGCTGCGCGTATATCCAGTCCACGGCCTCCGGCGTCGCGCTAGTCGTTCCACCAGTCGCCTGATCGAGAGGATCCCTACCGTGGCCGCCATGTACGACCCGCGCTATGAGCACGATTCGTGCGGCGTGGGCTTTGTGGCGGACATCCAGGGGCGCCGCTCGCATCGAATCGTAGAGCGGGCGCTTGAGGCTGTGGCCTCGCTTACGCATCGAGGCGCAATCGCAGCCGACGCCCGCACCGGCGATGGCGCCGGCGTCCTGACACAGCTTCCCCGCGAGTTGCTGCAGAGCGCCTACGCGGATGTCGGATGGTCCAGTGTTGACCCGGCGCGTATGGCCGTCGGCGTCTTCTTCCTGGACGCGCATGACCCGCGCGGCACGCATCGCGCGCAGGTGCTGGCCGAGGCGATTTGTGCCCGGCGGGGCTTCAGCGTGGCGGGCTGGCGCGACGTGCCGCTCGACCGCGACGTGCTGGGCGCGTCCGGCGGTCGCACGATGCCCGACATCAAGCATTTGCTGCTGGTCGATAACCAGGATCCGAGCGACCTCTTGCCCACGGAGCAGCGACTCTTCCTGGGCCGCAAGGAACTGGAGAGCCGGCTGCGTGCCGAATCCCTGGATGCCAACTACGTGGTCTCGCTCTCCTCGCGCACCATCGTCTACAAGGGCCTGATCGTCGGCACCGAGGTTGGGCACTTCTTCAAGGACCTCAGCGACCCCCGATATCGTACGGCCGTCGCGGTGTTCCACCAGCGCTACAGCACCAACACCAGTCCCACCTGGGAACTGGCCCAGCCGTTCCGGATGCTGGCGCACAACGGCGAAATCAACACGCTCGACGGCAACCGCAATTGGATGTTCGCCCGCGAAGGCGGGCTGGAGCATCCCCTCTTCGGCGCGGACACGGCCGTCCTTCGGCCCATGACGGACCGCGTCGGGTCCGCCATGTCGGACTCGTGCAGCCTCGACCAGGTGCTTGAGTTGCTCACCCATTCCGGACGCAACCTGGTGCACAGCGCCATGATGCTGGTGCCGGAAGCCTGGCGCGATGCGCGGGAGATGCCGGCTGAGCTGAAGGACTTCTACGCCTATCACGCCTGTCTCATGGAGCCGTGGGACGGCCCGGCCGCCCTCGCCTTCACCGACGGTCGCTGGGTGTGCGGCTCGCTGGATCGCAACGGCCTGCGACCGGCCCGTTATGTCGTCACCGACGACGACATGGTGCTTATGGCGTCGGAAGTCGGCGTGATCGACATCGACGACGCCCACGTCGTGTCCAAGGGCCGGCTCGGTCCCGGGCGCATGATCGCGGTCGATCTGGAAACCGGCCGCTTGCTCACGAATTACGCCGCCAAGCGCGAATTCGTTGAGAACAAGCCCTACGGCGACTGGTTCCACGGTCAGCGCGTCACGATTGACCGGTCGCTGCCGGTCGACCTCGATGGCAATGAGAAGGGGTTGGCCGGACCCGAGGTGCAACGTTGGCAACGCGCCTTGGGATTCACCCGAGAGGACCTGACGCACATCCTCGAGCCCATGGCGCTCCAGGCCATGGATCCGGTCTTTTCCATGGGCAACGATGCGCCCCTCGCGGTCATGTCGCGCTTCCAGCCGTCCGTCTTTAGCTACCTGCGGCAACGCTTTGCACAGGTCACCAATCCGCCCATCGATCCGCTGCGCGAGAAGCTGGTCATGTCGTTGATGACGCGTCTCGGCAAGCGTGGCACCTTCCTGGTACCCACGCCCGAGGCCGCGCACCTGTTGCACCTGGAATCTCCGGTGCTAAGCGACGACGACCTGCGGCGCATTGACAAGTTGGAGGACCCCGACTTCGCCACAGCCTGGCTTGATGCCCTGTTTCCCGTCGCCGGCGGGCCCGCCGGGTTAGAGCTGGCCCTGGACGAACTGGTCAGGCAGGCGCTGAGCGCAATCGACGACCGGGCGCGCATCCTGATCGTCAGCGACCGTGGAATGGACCGGACCAGGGCGGCTATTCCCATGGCGCTGGCGGTAGGCGCGCTGCACTTCGCCCTGATTGAGTCCGGGCGTCGTCTGCATGCCGGCATCGTCGTACATACAGCCCAGGCCTGGGACGTGCATCACCTCTGCGCCCTCATCGGCTACGGCGCTGGCGCCGTGAATCCATACCTCGCCCTCGCCACCGTCAACAGCCTGACGCCGGTCGCGGCCAACGGGTCTGAGAGCCTTGACCAGACGTACCTGCGCATTGCCGAAGACGGGGTGCGCAAGGTGCTCTCCAAGATGGGCATCTCGACCCTCAGCAGCTACCAGGGGGCGCAGGTCTTCGAAGCCGTCGGCCTGGCCGATGCGGTGATCGACCGGTGTTTCCCGGGAACTCCATCGCGAGTGGGCGGCATCGGATTCGAGGAACTGGCCGCCGATGTCCTGGCCCGGCACGCCGAGGCGTTCGAGCCTGAGGCCCCGCCAAAGCCGGCCGACATTGGCTGGGCGCGGTACCGGCGCAACGGCGAGTTCCACGCCGCCAACCCGGGCTTCGTCAAGGCCATGCACCGGGCGATCCGAACTGGTGACCGCGAGGACTTCGACGCCTACGACAGCGTGGTCAACGACCGCGACCCGTACGCCATCCGCGACCTGCTGCGCTTCGTCCCGCAGGGCGAACCGATTCCGCTGGACGACGTTGAGCCGATCGAGACCATCGTGCGCCGCTTCACGACCACGGCCATGTCCGTTGGTGCCCTGAGCCCCGAAGCCCACAGCACGCTGAGCAAGGCCATGAACAGCCTCGGCGCGCGCAGCAATACCGGCGAAGGCGGCGAGGACCGCTCCTGGTACACGCCCGACGAAACCGGGGCAGAGCCCGACAGCCGCATCAAGCAGGTGGCCTCGGGCCGGTTTGGTGTAACCCCGCTCTATCTCTCAAAGGCCGATCAGCTCGAAATCAAGATGGCGCAGGGCTCAAAGCCTGGCGAGGGCGGGCAGCTCCCGGCCCTCAAGGTCTCGCCCTACATCGCCAGCCTGCGGCACACCATTCCGGGCATTCCTCTTATTTCGCCGCCGCCGCATCACGACATCTACAGCATCGAGGACCTGGCGCAGCTGATCTACGACCTCAAGCACGCCAACCCCAACGCCGCGGTGGGCGTGAAGCTGGTCGCCGAGTCCGGCGTCGGCACCATTGCCGCGGGTGTGGCCAAGGCCTACGCCGACTACGTGCTCATCAGCGGCCACGACGGCGGGACCGGCGCCTCGCCGATCAGTTCAATCAAGAACGCCGGCGTACCGTGGGAGATCGGCCTGGTCGAAACCCAGCATGTGCTGGTGCGTAACGGCCTGCGCGATCGCATCCTGGTCAAGACCGATGGTGGCCTCAAGACCGCCCGCGACGTCGTGATTGCGGGCATCCTGGGCGCCGAGGAGTTCGGCTTCGGGACCGTAGCCGCCGTGGCGGTGGGCTGCATCATGGCCCGCCAGTGCCACCTCAACACCTGCCCGGTGGGCGTGGCCACGCAGCGCGCCGACCTGCGCGAACGCTTCGCCGGCGAGCCGGAACACGTGGTCCGCTTCTTCACGCACATGGCCCAGGGCGTCCGAGAGATCATGGCTGACTTGGGCGTGGCTCGATTCGACGACCTGGTCGGTCAGGTCCAATACCTTGAACCGGACCCCGATCTCGACGCTGGCCGGGCGGCTGCCCTCGATTTGCACGACCTGTTGGTTCCGCCTGACGAAACCCGCGTGTCGCCGTTGCGACGCCATCGCCAACGCAATGACCGGCCGCACGACTTTCATTTGGACACGCAGATCATTGAGCACCTCGACAATTCGGCGCTGCCCAACGTGTCCCTGCACTTCGAGCGTCCAATCTCCAATACCGACCGTGCCGTAGGCGCCCAACTGAGCGGAACCATCGTTCGCGCCGGATTCGAGGATGGTCTGCCCGACGAAAGCATTCGGCTTACGTTCCACGGAACCGCCGGCCAGAGCTTCGGCGCTTTTGTCACGCGCGGTCTGCGCTTGGACCTGATCGGCGAGGCCAACGATTACGTCGGCAAAGGGCTGGGCGGTGGCATCATCACCGTTCGACCGCCTGACCACGCCGCCTTCGCGCCCGAAGACAACGTGATCATGGGCAATACCGTCCTCTACGGCGCAACTTCGGGCCGACTTTTCGTGGCCGGCCGCGCCGGCGAACGCTTCGGCGTCCGCAACAGCGGGGCGCAAACGGTTGTCGAGGGCGTTGGCGACCACTGTTGCGAGTACATGACCGGTGGCACCGTGGTGGTCCTCGGCCCAACTGGCAAGAACTTCGCCGCCGGCATGTCGGCCGGGACGGCGTATGTCTACGAGCGCGGCGAGATGTTCCTCAAGCGCTTCAATCCGGAGCTGGTCAGCGTCGCGCGCGTCGCCGCGCCCGAGGCCGCCGAGGAACTGCGCGCTCTCATCACCGATCACGTAGCGGCCACCGGCAGCGCACTCGGACGACGGATCCTCGATGCATGGGAGTCCGAAGTCGCCAACTTCTGGCAGGTCACCCCCAACCCACCGGTGGTCGACACCGAAGCGCCGCCCAAGGCCGACGCCGCCCGCGCCCGACGGGCCGTTGCGGCCCGCCGCCGCGCGGCCCGGCGG
>JAPPFO010000213.1:0-464 GCA_028875175.1 Chloroflexota bacterium
CCGGGTTGGCCATATACGCCATCTCGCTCACGTAGGTTTCGGCCCGCGGGTGTTGGGCGTGTAGCGTGGATCAGACACTCAATGTCGGCCTGGCGTTTGTAGCCGGGGTCGCTTCATTCATTGCGCCCTGCACGCTGGCGCTGGTTCCGGCGTACCTTGCCTACCTGGCGGGGTTCACGCTGACCGATCCGCGCACCGCCAGCCCCCGGCGGCTGCAGGCCGCCACCGTCCTGAACGTCGCGCTCTTCGCTGCCGGGTTCACGGCCGTGTTCGTCGTGCTCGGGTCGTCGTTAGGTGCGCTTTCCAGTTTTGCCGGGGATCAGGTCGTCTGGCTCAACCGAATCGGGGGGCTTCTGATCATTGGCTTCGGCTTGATGACGCTTGGCCTGCTGCGAGTTCCAATCCTGGAGCGGGGCTTCACGGTGGACGACCGGTTCGCCCGCCGCCTGCGTTACGCGGGTTCC
>JAPPFO010000213.1:474-10156 GCA_028875175.1 Chloroflexota bacterium
GGGCTGGATCCCCTGCGTCGGGCCGATTCTGGGGGCGATCCTGGTGCTGGCGGCCACCACGGCCTCCGCCGTGTCCGGCGCCGTACTTCTGACGTCGTACTCGCTCGGAATCATGCTGCCATTCGTGCTGGCCGGCGTGTTTTCGGGCTGGACGCGCGTGCTGCTGCGGCGCTACGGCCGGGCGCTACAGGTTGCCGGCGCCAGTGGTGGCGTGCTCCTGATTGCTCTGGGCGTGATCGTCTTCACCAACCTCATGCCGGTCATCGCCTCTGCGGTGCCGATGGGCGTGCCTCCAATCAGCTAAATGCGTGGTCAACCCGACGACGCGAAGGGGTCTTGCGCCCGCTTGTCGTACGATGAAATAAGGAACACCGCGTGCGTGCGGTGTGTCGCGCTCTTACCTGAGGCCCATGCCACCTACGAATGACGCGACAGCGGGCGGCGACGCGGGCGCGCGCCGGCGTCGAGTCCTGGCCGCGCACGCTGAGCTGTTCAACGAAGCGCTGACCGAGGAAGCGGATCGCCTGCCAAAGCTGGCCAACGTGGTGGAAGCGCTGGCCATGGCATCCGACGCCCAGCCGCTGGAGCCGCTTGCGCCGGTGGGCGGCCACGTTGAGGGCGCCGTGCGGCTGGAACGTGTGCGGCGCCGCATTGCGTTGTGGTTTGACACCGACGATCATGCGGCGCTGGCCGAGGCCGCGCGTGAGCGCCAGGTCGACATCCTGATCGTCGTCCAGGGCTTCCCGCTGCAAATGGCGGTGGACTCCGAATGGGCCAGCGAGCTGGCGCTATTGGACGGCCGCGACCTGACGCTGCTGCTGGAAGGCCGCTGGACGCTCGGGCAGGCAGTGCGTTTCAAACACAGTGAGCAGGCCGCACACGGGCGCTTTATTTCCCTGCGCGTAGCCCCGCCCGCCGACCTGCCGGACGAACCGGAGTCGCAATTCAGCCCCGAAGACGGTGAAGTCCTGCGCTCTAATGTCGATGACATGCCGCCGGCTTACGACGAAGCCGACGCTGGTCGAATCGACGATCCGAGCATCTGGGACGTCGGATCCGGGGGGGCGGGCGATCCGGAGCCAGCCTCCGCCACGATTCGCTCCAACATTGAGTCGCATGAACAGTCGCTCGCCGAGACCGAAGCGTTTGAACAGTCCGAGGTGCGGCGGCTGCGCCTGATTCGCACCGGATTCATGCTGGCGGCCTTGCTTGCCGTACTGATTGCGGTCGTGATGATCCGCGGCCGGCAGGACGCCGAGGCGGCCAGCCTGGATCGGGCGACCGATACGGCCGTGCGGGCCGCCCGACTGGAGTTTGAGGCCTATCAATCGCTGGACTCGAGTGCCCTTCGGTCGGTGTACGACGAAACGCAGGCGCAGCAAATCGAATCGCAGGTACAGCAGTTGCGGGCCCGAGGGCTGTACATCGAGAGCGAGTTACAGATTCAGGTGCTGGACGCCAGACTCGACGGTGAAACCGCCGGTGTGCTGCTTCGTGAACAGGGCAGCGCGGCTACTCGTCGGACTTCAGACGGCGAGACTATTCAGCGCGGGCCAGTGAGCCAGGACATTGGCTTCTTCCTGGCCCGCAACGCCGACCAGCGGTGGCGGGTCGTTCAACGCGCGCCAGTCGGTGGCTGAAACCAGCCGGGCCGAGGCCGCGGCCGGTTGGCCGCGCCCCACCGCGCTGGATATCCTTTGAGCAGCAGCAAGAGCTTCCCGGCGACGTAGCCAAGTGGTAAGGCGGGGGTCTGCAAAACCCCTATCCTGGGTTCGATTCCCAGCGTCGCCTCCAGAACCCGCCCGCTCAGATCTCTGCCGACGGTGCAGGATGGCCCCCGGCGTGGAGCCGTGACGCCTCAGCCGGCGCTGGCCGCCTGACGCACCCGCCGCCACACGCGATCCACAAATGCGCGTGAGAGATCCGGATCCCAGGCCATCGCGTCCGGATCGTCGGCATGCGTGTGCAGCCAGGCCAGCACGATGTGGCGCTCGTAGTCGTTGCCGTCAGACCTCGACGGGCTCGCATTGCCAAGGCGTCGCAGGGCGGCACGCAGCGCGGGACGACGTGGACGCGCGATGGATTCGATTGCGGCAATTGCGCCATCCTCGATTCGCACGAGTTCCGCCGCGCCCGGCGTAGTGCCAGCCGTGATGGCCAGCATTGGCGCGGCGCCCAGGCCGCCTCGCACGGGGTGGCGCAGCACGCGAGCGCGCCGGATGCGGCGCGCCACGGCGCCGCGCTCGGCGGCCTCCGTCTCGGCCGCGTCCACAATCCGCAGGGCCGCCTCACGGCTCACGCCCAGAAAGGCAACGGCCGCGTCGCGTCGCCAGACGGGCACCTGCTTGTCGACCGACCGTCGTGACGGCAAGTCGAAAATCCGGCGCGCCGCGTCGCTCGCCAGCCGTGCGTCCCTTGAGGTCGGAAACGGTCCAAGATAGTCAGCCGCATCGTCCCGCGGAACGGCAGCGGCGTGGGTGGCCGCGGACTCGGCCGGTCCTACCCGGACGAACCGGCGGCCCATTCGCCAGCGGCGGTTCCGGTTGTAGGTTGGGGCTAACGCGGTGATCAGCTCGGCTTCACGCACCAGGGCGCGTAGTTCCGAGCCTGTCGGTTCCCACTCGATGGCATTGATCTGGTCCAGCATCCCGTCTCGACGCCGCACGAACCCCGCCGAGTCGGTGAAATGGCTGCGCACCCGTCGCTGTAGGGACGTGGACTTGCCCACGTACAGCGGCCGGCCGGCCGTGTCGCGAAAGATATAGACGCCAGGCGAGGGCGGCAGATTGCGTGACGACCAGCGCGCCAGTTCGCGCGCGCGCCCCGGGTGTCGGCCTTCCGGCCCGCCCCGGGCCGCCAGCCGCCGCAGATCCTCCAACGTTCGAACCTCGCGGTCGTCGGCTTTGTCCAGGAGAAACTGAAACAGTTGGGCTGTGACCCCCGCGTCGTCCAGGGCCCGGTGGGTGGGCGAGTCGGAGATTCCCGCCGCCTCCAGCACGGTGGCCAGACCGGTCCCGGGCAGATCGGGTAGCAGCGCCGCGCTCAATTCCATGGTGTCCAGGCCGTCGCCTGCAAACAGCGCTCGACCCGCCCACACGGCTTCACGGTTCAGGTAGCCGAGGTCCGTGGGCAGGTTGTGGGCCACCAGGACGCCGCCGGCCTGGAACTCGCGGAACTCATCCAGCACCGTTTCGACGGGCGGCGCGTCGACCAGCATCTCGTCCGTGATGCCTGTGTACCGCGTCACGAACTTCGATACGCGGCCCGGTATCCGCGCCAGCGAGGCGTAACGCGAGGTTTCCCGGCCCGCTCGAAGGCGGAGAGCTCCGACTTCCAGCACCCGGTGCCGCCCGCCCCTCCCGCCGTTGGTCTCGATGTCAAACACGACGAACTCGGTTTCGTCGATGGCGTCGGAGCGCTGCAACCACGCCGCCAGCCCCACATGACCCACAGCCACGGTTGCCAGACGGTCGTCGGCTTCCAGCAGCGGCGCCAGGATGCGCGCGCCGACGTGGGCGCCGCCGGCTTCCACGTGCAGCACGGCGCGGGCCAGTTGTTGCAGCGTCATGGGGCGACCGGCTTCGGCGAGGGTAGTGACCACCGCCTCGACCAGGACGCTTCGCCGGCCTGGCGCGTCGCCGTCCAGAGCCTTGGCCTGCGCGTTCACTCGTCGGTTGAGCGGCCGCCAAATGCCAGCGACCCGAAGGCGCCCACCGCGGCCACGATTACGGTCCCAAGCAGGGCGGTACCGATGTCCGCGATGGTGAAGTCGTCCACCAGCATGGTGGCGGCCCAGAAGACCAGCGCGCTGATGACGAAATGCGACAACCCGAACGTCAGCAGCTTCAGCAGGCAGCTGATCGGCTTGAGAACCAATTCCAGCGCCGGGCGCACATAGGAGTTCAAGACGGCCAGGGCCACCGCCAGGCTGAAAACCGCCAGCCAGAATCGGTCGCTGCCCCGATCCGGCAGCACGATGCCGTTCTCCAGCAGTTGCGTAACCGCCAGCACCGCGAAGAAGTTCGTGACGAGCCGGGCCAGCAGGAAGCTGATTTCGCGACTAAGCCACCGCATGCGTCAGGGGCTGAACCCGGCAGTGCCTTCGTGCGTGCGATCACGTGCCCGCTGCGTCACCGTGCCGGCGACGGGTGGCAGAGCGAGGCGCTTCACCCGCCAACCCTTTCCACAGTCCTGGCCCGCGACAGTTAAGGCTAGCCCGCCTCCGGCTCCGTGACCTCCACGCCCACGATTTCCTCCAGGCGCTTGAAGGTGGCGGCCGCGTCCAGGTCACCCCAGCCCTGCGCCCGGATCTCCTGGTAGATCGCGTCCGCCTGGGCCGTGGCCACCAGCGGAACCCCGCTCTGGCGACCCACCTCGAGCGCCAGCCCCAGGTCCTTCAGCAACAGGTCCACGGCAAAGTTGGCGCTGTAGTCCTGCGGAAGGACCAGGTTCGGGATATCCACTTCCATGCAGCGGCTGGCGGCGAACGCGCCCATCAGTGTCTCGTAGAGCTGGCGCGGATTCAGGCCGTTCTTGACCGCCAGCACAAAGGCCTCGGCGTTGGCCTGGCGCACGCTGGCGATGATCATCTGGTTGGTCAGCTTGGCGATGCAGCCGGTGCCCGCGGGACCGAAGTGCTCGATCTTGCCGCCGATGATGTCCAGGATTTCGCTGCCCTGTGCAAACGATTCCTCGGTGCCGCCCACGAACACGGCCAGCGTCCCGGCCTGCGCGCCGCCCGGGCCGCCGCTGACCGGCGCGTCCAGGTAATTCACACCCTTGGCGGCCGCGGCTTCGGCGCACGTCCGTGCGGTGTCGGGACCGTTGGTACCGAAGTCGATCCACAGCTGACCGGCACGGGCGTTCTCGATTGCGCCATCCGCGCCCAGCAGCAACTCAAGCGAGATTTCCGGGGTCGGCACGTTGACGCACACCACGTCCGACTGCGCCGCCACCTCGGCCGCCGAACTGGCGGCCGTGCCGCCCTCGGCCACAAAGTCGTCGACCTTGCCGCGGCTGCGGTTATGCACGATCAGGTCGTGCCCCGCTGCGCGCAGGTTGATCGCCATGGGCATGCCCATCTTCCCGAGACCGATGTAGCCGATTCGCATGTCGATGTGTCCCCTCGCTGCCGTGCCTGGCGCTAGACCTGCGCCCAGGCGAGTTGGAATGTGCGCTTGCAGTTGCCGATTATCGCGTCCGCCGACTGGTCCGGCGCGGGCTTCATCTCGAACGAGACAAGCGGCATCGGCGTGGGCAGGTCGCGTTCAAAGTAGCCAATCTCCAGCAGCGTTCTCAGGTACGCCGCCAGTTCCGGCACGTCGTTCTCGCCCGCCGGATCCCCAAACACCGGGTGCTGGTCGCCGTACTGCGGATGCTGGCGGTCGCGCATGATGCAGTTGCCGATGTGCGCCTGGATCAGGTGCTCGCCGGCCGCCCGCAGCGACGTCGGCGGGTCTTCGTCCAGCAGCGGCAGGTGGCTCAGGTCCAGGCAGAGGCCGAAGTTCGGCGTGGACGCGCGGACCATCTCGCTGACGCGCACGCACAGGTCGATTGGGCCGAGCAACGAGTTCTTCTCAATCGCCCGGTCGAACTGCTCCAGCGCGATCCAGATGTTCTGCTGGCCGGCGTAGTCGCACAGTTGGGTCAGCGACTCCACGACACTCGCCACGGCGGCCTCTTCGCCGCCTGGCGCCGGCGCCGAGTTGGGCCCGTCCAGCAACGTCACCATCGTGATGCCCAGTTCGGCTGCCTCGTCGACGGCGCCCTTGACCTGGGTCACCGCGTCATCCCGCGCTTCGGCGTCGGTTGAAGCCAGGTTCAGGCCGCCGCTGAGAATCAGGGGATGCGCGCCGTAGCCCAGCGTCAGGTGCGCGGCCTCGGCCAGCCGGCGCATGGCGGCGCGCTCGGCAGAGTCGTTAATGCGTGCGATTTCCAGCGCGTGGAAGAACCCGTCGGCCGCCAGCGCTTCGGCGGCTTCCACGGCGGGTCCGTCGCCGGTCTGGAGGTCGGGATGCAGCATGAACTGCACGATCCCGATGTGCATGTAGGCCTCTGGCGGTCGATTCACGTTGGCGACCCTCACTCAGGCGGGCGAGCGGACGGCATCGCTATGGTGACGCCGGTCCGTCTCGCTTGTCGAATCCTCGGGGAAGCGCGGCGCTCAGACGCCAACCGCCGCGGGCTCGAATTCCGGCAGGAACTCGCGCACGGCCTTAAATGCCGCGTCAATGGCCGCGTCGTCCAGCGACGTCTTCGGCGGCGCCACCCAGGGCTCCATGATTCCCAGCCGGCTCAGCACGCCCTTGGCCGTGGCCTGCATGAACGGCGAGGCTCCGCTCAGCTCGCGCAGGAAGGCGTGTTGCCGGTTCTGGGCTGCCGCGGCGCCTGCCAGGTCTCCGTCGCACCACGCGTTATAGATGGCACAGACCAGCTGCGGCGCCACATTGGGCGCGGGGCCCGTCGTTCCGGAGGCGCCCGAGTTGAGCGCGTGCAGCAGCGTGGCGTCCCCGCCCACGATTACTCGAAAGTCGTCGCCGCGCATGGCGTCCAGGTAGTCCAGCAGGTTCTGGGGGCTGCCCGAACTGTCCTTGGTGCCCTGCACGCCCACGTCCCGCAGCCGCAACAGCGTGGCCGCGTCCACCGACACCTTGGTCATGCCAGGGATGTTGTAAAGAAGAACCGGGACCGGCGATGCGGCCACGAGGTCCTCGAAGTAGCGCACGACCTCGTCGTTGCTCATCGGGAAATAGAACGGCGGATTGACCAGCAGGCCGTCGGCGCCCAGGTCGCCGGCCTGGACGGCTTGCTGATGCGTGCGCTCAACGCACGGCTGCCCGCAGGCCACGATGACCGGGACTTCGCCGGCAGCTTCCTCGACGCCCGCGCGGATGGCGACCGCGCGCTGGTCGTCGTTGATCGCCGCGAACTCGCCCGTCGTGCCCAGCAGCACATACCCGTGACAACCGGCGTCCAGAACTCGTCGCGCCAGCCGACGCATGGCCGGGCCGTCCACCGCCAGGTCCGCGGTCAACGGCGTGAGCAACGCTGGAATCACGCCGTGCAGGCGTTCCTGGAATCGAGTCATAGTCTGGGCGCCCCAATCAGGTCGGCGACTCGAAGTATAGAGACCGCCGAGGCGTCAGACGTTGGCGCGCGTCTGGCCGCCGTCAACGTTCAGGCAGGCGCCCGTGACCAAGCTGGCCTGATCCGAGGCCAGGAAGGCCACCACCGCGGCTACCTCCTCGGGGTGTCCAAAGCGTCCCATGGGAAAGTCCTGCCGCAGAAACTCCGCCATGCCCTCGGGATCCGCTTGCATGCGCTGCTCCCAGCCGCCGCCCGGAAAGATGATCGACCCGGGCGCCACCGCGTTGACCGTAATTCCCTCCGGCGCCAACTCCCGCGCCATGGTCTTGGACAGGCTGTTCATGGCCGACTTGGCGGCGTTATACGTCGGCGGACCGCCTTGCTCGCGCCCGTAAATCGACGTGATGTGAATGATCCGCCCAGCCCCCTGCGCCCGCATGTGCGGCAGCGCCGCGCGACTGGCCCGGATGGCGGGCCACAGGTTCACGTCCAGCGTGGCGGCCCAATCGTCATCCGTCGCTTCCCCGAATGTCCGGCCGCCTGTCGATCCACCCACGTTGTTCACCAGGATGTCCAGCCGGCCCAACGCTTCCACGGTCTGCTCAACCGCCCGGGCGGACGCCACCTCCTCGGCCATATCCAGCTCGAACCCGGCTGCCCGCACCCCCGCCGCCTCGATCTCCCCAACCGTCTGTTCCAGCCGCTCCCGCCCACGCGCCGTAATCGCCACGTTGCAACCCTCAGCCGCCAACGCCAACCCAATCGACCGCCCAATCCCCCGGCTCCCCCCTGTCACCAACGCCACCTTGCCGCTCAGTCCTAAATCCATGTCGTCACTCCTTTAGTCGCGCTTGGCAGTAGGCGTCCAGCGCCTTGGCTTCGACTCGGCCAGCCAGGCCAGCAACTCGTCCAGTGACAGCGTGTTGATCACGTCCTCCGCCCGCAGCCAGGCCCGGCGCGCTGTCAGCACGCCGTAGCGCATGTAGGCCAGGCTGTCGGGATGGTGGGCGTCGCTGTTGATGGAGATTGGCACGCCCAGTTCGGCGGCGCGCCGCGCGGTGGTGTCGTCCAGATCCAGCCGTTCGGGCGCCGCGTTGATCTCCAGCGCGGTGCCCGTGGCGGCCGCCGCCTTCAGCACGGCCTCCACGTCAAACGTATAGCCGTCCCGTAGCCCCAGCATGCGCCCGGTGGGATGCCCGATGATGTCCACGTGCGGGTTCTCGATCGCCGCGATCAGCCGCTCCGTCATCTGCTCCGGCGGCTGGTTGAAGTTGCTGTGTACCGAGGCCACCACGACGTCCAAGGACGCCAGGACGTCGTCGCTGAAATCCAGGCTGCCGTCGGCCAGAATCTCCACTTCGCTCCCATGCAGCAGGCGCACATCCGGTGATGCCTCGCGCTCCCGCGCAATCTCCTCGGTCTGCTCCGCCAGCCGCTCCGGGCTGAGCCCGTTGGCCACCAGCAGACTGCCCGAGTGGTCGGTGACCGCGAAGTAGGCCAGACCCCGCCGCCGGGCAGCCTCCACCATCTGGCCGATCGACGCCGCCCCGTCGCTCCACAGCGAGTGCCCGTGCAGCTCGCCCTTGATGTCACCAAGCTCAATCAGCCTCGGCAGCGTCCCCGCCTCGGCCGCCTCAATCTCGCCCCGGTTCTCACGCAGAGCCGGGTCGATCCAGGGCAACTCCACCGCCGCGTAGACGTCCTCCTCGCTCGCCGCCGGTCGACGCTGCCCGGTATCCGCGTCCAAAAACCCGCGCTCGTTCAGCGACAGCCCTCTTTGCAGCGCCCGCGCCCGAATCTCGATGTTGTGTTCCTTCGACCCCGTGAAATATGCCAGCGCCGCCCCGAACTCGTCCGGCGCCACCACCAGCAGATCCACCTGGAAGCCGCCGCCCACCAGCACCGACGTCTTCGTCCCGCCGGTCCCAACCACCTCTTCCACCTCGTCGGCGGCCACAAAGTGCTCCATCACCGGCCCGGCATCCTCCGCAGCGGCCAGGATGTCCAGGTCGCCGATCGTCTCGCGACCACGCCGCAGGCTGCCCGCGTACTGCAGGGTCTGAACCCCAGGCGCCGCTTCCACGTGCGCGATCAGCCGCTCGGCTATCGGCATTACGTCGCCCAGCCGCCGCCGCGCAATCCGTTCGCGGAATCGGCCCAGTTCCCGCAGCAACCGCGCCTGGCGCTTCGCCCCGATAGAGCGGATACCTGCCAGCCGCCCCTCGCGCGCGGCAACCTCCAGCGCATCCACGCTGTCGATCCCGTGCTTGTTGTACAGCGTCGCGGCTGTCTTCGGACCCAGACCCGGAATCAACAGCATCTCGAAGACGCTATCCGGAATCTCGGCCCGCATCTCCTCGTACTCGTCCACGCGGCCCTTCGCCACAAACTCGCCCAGCACGCCGGCGATGCCCTTGCCGATGCCCCGCACCTTGGAGATCTCGCCGCTCTCCACCAGCTCCGCCACGTCCGTGGTCAGCGAATCCACCCGCCGCGCCGCGTTTCGAAACGCCCGAACCCGGAACGTATTCGCCCCGCGAATCTCCAGCGCGTCTGCAAAGCCTTCCAGCAGCTCGGCCGCCGCCTTGTTCAGCAT
>JAPPFO010000272.1:0-3779 GCA_028875175.1 Chloroflexota bacterium
CCCTAAAGGAATCGATCCACACCAAGAGTTGCTGGAAACCTACGTCACGAACTTCGCGGACCATTCTGTCGAGATCCCGCCAGCTGTCAGGCTGAGTGCGCTTCCAGGCTATAATCGGCATCATTCGCTCGCCTTCCTCCAGGCGATCGTGCATCTCAACTATCGTGTCAAAAGTCATGGACCATTCAATTGAGTTGGTAGTCTCCGACATCCAATATGGGTTTGTCAGAAACGAAGGTTGCCGTGGGATATCAAGTGGACGGCCGACTAGTGTGGCATAGTGGTCTAGCCTATCGGACGAGTCCTGGACGTAATATCTTTGATAGTAAAGCCAACTGTCAGCTACTTCAGCAGGATCATAAGAGTCAATGATAGTGTCCCATAATTCGATGTCCCCACCACTTGCCTCGTCAACTGCGTTCTCGATTGTCGGACCGTGAGCAGATGACAATGTGTAGAATGATGCTCTTATCTCTTGCCCGATAAGATTCTGTTGAAAGAGAGGTGTGCGAGGGTCAATGAAATACGGTCTGTTTAATGCAAGTACGAATCCACCGGTCGCCTGCTGGTAATAGGTAGCAATCGTCCCTGGTACGACGACCGCGTCGTAGGCATCTTGAATCGTCGGCGTGCGAAAAGTACTCTGATTTGAATGGCCGTAGGCAAGCAAGTGTGCAGGAGTGTTCTGGAAGGTGATAGTCATAGTATCTCTGAGACAGGCTTTCCGGAATCTCTTACGTGGTCCCGTATAGAGCTTGTCAGATAGTCGCTGGCCGGCTGTCGCCTCGCGGAGAGTTTGACTACACAGGCAGTGGTCGAGTTTGCAAGAACAACGCCGATGTCGAGAGTGCTGCAGATCGCGTTATACGTTGTCGGAATCGATTCCGCGGCTATAGCTATGTAGGTTTGATGTGCCCAGGCTCCGTGGCGTTTGGCCTGTTCGCTAACTCGAAACCAGTCACTTGTCTTGAGTTCCAAAGACACCAAAGACGAGTCACACTTTCTTAGGAATACAACGTCTGCGCGATTCCGAACAATCTTGACTTCCTCAGCATATGTATCATCTTCACTCAAAACAGAGCCTTCCACGAGGGCCCTAAGCGAGGGCAGGAGTAGTACCGTCTCACTGAGGACATCAGTCATCTGAATGATCGCGAATTGCGGCTGGGATTGGGGACTGACTGATGCGAGCTGATCGCATCGTCGCTAAGTGCGCACTAAACCGAGTCTCCATGACGTGCATAGAGATCAGGGCCAAAACTGCTGTTATGCTTGCCAATGCTGCTGCGGCTATAACGGTGTACCATGCCCAGACGTCAACGGTCACTCCGAACGCCAAAAACGCAACGGCGATAGACACGTCAACGGCCAGCACGGCGAGAACAACCACGCCTAATGCCGAGGCAGCCTTGGCGACCGATGATCTAAATAATAAGCGGTGTCTTTCCGCACCTAATGACTCTCGTATCTGTAAGTATGGCTCAAGTAGTCTTACGGTATAGTCAGATTTACCATACTGCAACAAATCCTTTATTTGCACCCGGGAATCGGATTGGCGTTCCCTATCTAAATAGTCGAGCAGATTGACGATCATTGTCACCATTTCCCAGTCACGTTGGTCGCTGATCGCTTGTTCGACAGCTTCGCTGTGAGTTCTGTGAAACCGTGACCATGCGGAAAATGTGCGTCTGATCGCCTCTGCAATTGCGAGGCATACATTGAGCCCAAGTATCAAAACGAGATAGTTGGGGTATTGGCTCACCTCTTCGGTCAAGAGAGGTCTCTAGGGGTAGTGTATCGGTGGCTGAAAAAAATTCCTCCGAGCGTAATGTTATGCAACATAGAGTGCGTCGTCAGCTGCCCAGTACTTCACCCTTGATTATCGACTGTCCTGTATAGTTAGGATATTTCTGATAAACGTAGCGAAGTAGCCTGCCCAATGGCATCCCACCATACTTGGCGAAACATTCGTCAATTGATTGCAGCGCGGATGAATTGCTCATTGTCTTTAATGAGTTTACGGCTCGCTTACCATCAGGGGCTAGCTTGAAGCGTCGCTCTTCATACGGTATTGTACTTGAGTAGGTTGTCATCAACTCTTCCATAGAATCGATGATAGATCTGTCGATATTGGATGCGCCTCCAGTGAATTGATCGTCGATGAGGTTGTAGGAGCTGAGGAAGTCCAGGGCCTCGTAAACATCACGTGAATATGGGCCTAGCTTATAAGGTATAAACTTTGGCTTATCGGTGGTCAACCATTTGCCAGCATCATATTCTTCGTGAAGTAGGAATATGATCTTCTCCAAACGTGTGACACCGCGAAACCATCCACTTTGATCCTGTTTTTCCGCAAGATCGATCAGTAGGAGAATCATGTCTGCTAGGTATTTCATAGGTTAGAAATGCAACTGGCGAAAGAGGAGATTGACGCGATTATGGGTGGGGGCATTATCTCTGTGAGTACGTGGAGCGGATGGCATGGCCGGAGTCCCTCGACGATACAACCCACAGGGCGAGAGCGTTGGCTCAATGTCTCTCAGAGGGTAGCAGAGTGTGGGTTATGTCGACTAGGCGGTCGGAAACTGGCTTGCTTGAGGTTCACTGGGCCGAACGGTGATACTGTATGCGGACAGCGGCTACCGGCGGTTGAGTTCGAGGGCAGTGCTGTCGCTTGGCCGGCAAGGTGCCAACGACAGACGTGGACTGCAGCCCAGCGGTGATCTGCCATTCGGGTATCGAGTTCGGGCCCGCCCTCTCTGCTATCGCCTAGTCCACACGGGCGGCCAAGTGGTCAACCAACACCTATGGGCCGCCGATGCCCCCGAACTCCCCGCAGTCCCCTGCCGCCCGCGCTCTCTCGGCGCCAGTAACCGGCAACCGCAAAGTCCGACCGCCTTAAACGAGCCGCCGCCCGCCGATCGCAGCACCGTGACGCCTTCGTCAGGGAATCACTCATCCAACGAATAAACAGCGGCGTCTGACTGTGACCGCGCAGCCCCCCACACCAGGGCGTCGGCAAACGAGACCCGGCCCGATAGCCGGCAGATCAGCAGCGCATTCAGCACCAGATCCTTGTCCAGCCGGAAAGTGTCGATGTTGGCTCTCCTGAGTAGCGCAATCAGACCGTCAACAACAGCCGCCCTCGGTACCTCATAAACCGACGTCAGCACCTACGCCGTCTCGACGACCACGACATCGCTGACCAGCAGCGGGTGCGGCCCCGTCGATCACCTCCGCACTCACGTCAGCCAGGTCGCGCCGATCCCCGGCAAGATTCCGCACGATCGTCGGGGTCTCGAGCAGATCGCACACCCGGAGATTGGCGCCTCGCCTTCCCGGCTTGCGGCCTAATGCCAGCCGCGCTCCCGCACCCGCTGCCACTCGTCGGCAGGCACGCTGGCCTTGATTTGGAAAGCCAGGCTCCCCTTCAGCGACTCGCGGTGCTCGGGCGGCAGGAAGACCATCTCGACACGGTCGTCCACCGCCCGCTGGATCGCGACCCACCCCGGGCCAATGCCCAGCTGGTCTCGGATCTGCTTGGCGATCACAACCTGACCCTCTGCTCCTACCACGTTGGTCAAAGTCTCACCTCCTGTCATCGGTACAAGCTTGCCAATCTCTGTGGGCATTGCCGCGCCCATAAGGCGGCTCAACGAAACCCCCCCCCCCCCCCCCCCCCCCGGGCCCGCCGCCCCCCCGCCGGGCCCGCGGCGCCGCGCCGGGGGGGCCCCCCCCCCCGCAAAGACAATGGGGCCACCCCGGGGCGGGGGAACCGT
>JAPPFO010000272.1:3789-9990 GCA_028875175.1 Chloroflexota bacterium
CGCCCATAAGGCGGCTCTACGAAACCCGCCACCGCCCCACCGCCCCCTGACCGACTCCACCCGATCTGCGCGCGCTGTCCGTAGCTCGGCTTGAACCACCCGAGCAATCGACATGTCGACCACCGCTGCTCGTGCTACCGTTGAATCCACAAGGGCGGTCGGGTTTATGCATACCCCAACACCGAGGAGCCGCCCGTGACCCCCGAACTCTTCGCCATCCTCGCCCTGGGCATAACCCTGATCGGTCTGCTCATCACATTCCGGCGCGACGCCCGCGCCGACTACCAGACCCTCCGCGCCGACAACCAGGCCCTCCGCGCCGACAACCAGGCTCTGCGCGTCGAGGTCCACGCAGACAATCAGCGTCTGCGCCAGGACATCCAGTCGCTTGCCGAGCGCACGGCTCGCCTCGAAGGCGTCATCCAGGGCCTCATCCCCGGCCGTAGCGACCCCAACCGCCGCGACACCGCCGCCTGACCGCTCACGTGCCAGCTGCGATCGCCGCCTGCAGTCCAATCACGACCCGTCGCCCCGGCGGCAAGTGTGAACCCGTTCCCCGGCTTGGACCGAGGCCAAATCGGCCGCCAGGACCTGGGCCACAAACCTGGAGCCAACCCTGTCGGCAGAACTTGTCGCAACCCTGGTTGTAAACGCCATTTGCGCCGCGCTGATCGTGGTGCATTGGTACGAAACGCGTCGTGACCTCCGCGCCCTTCGCGCCGAAGTCCGCGCGGGAATCCACGGCTTGCGCAAGGATTGCCGAGCCGGCGTCCGGGGCCTCCGGCAGGACGTCCGCTCTGACCCGTCCCACATCTGCGGAGACCTGGCCGGCCTGCGCAGGGACATCCAGGCCCTGACCGTCCGCATGGCCCGCATCGAGGGCCTCCTCCTGGGCTACGTCGCCGCCCGCGGCCCCCTCGACCGCCGCGACGACAGCGCCTGAACCGGCTCACCACGAGCCACGCACCACCCGTCCACCTCTCGGTCGCAAGCCAGCTCAGCCCCGCCGCCCGTTGCCGCGGCCGCCCGCACCCAGGCTGCTCCCTGCGGAGCACACCCCACCAGCCACCGGCCACTCCCCAACTTGCCCCTCGTCCTGATCCAGTGTACACTGTCTGTGTAAGCCTTGCAGCCCGCCCCAATGCCCGCAGCCCTTCAGCCCCTTCGCCTCCTCCTCGCTCCCCTCCGGCGCCTCCTCCAGACCCGCCGTCCGCACCCGCTCCCCGGCGCCACAACGTCATGCCTGCGGCCCGCCTGCCCTGAACGCGATCCAAGGCAGTCCTCTACCCCCACCGCCGTCGCGCTCCGAATCCACCCAGAAAGGAACCCCGCGCCGCCTCAAGAGTTTTTGGAAAAAACTCTTACGCGCACGAGAGCCCCGATTCCGCACCCCCGCCATCCCGCCCAATCTCTCCGCCGTTCGCCTCTTGTTCGGTTACAATGCCCGCTCATGACCCAGCCTGAACCCGACCTCGCCACCCCCAACGCCCCCACCCCGGCGTTCCACCCCCTCGTGGCCGGCTGGTTCGGCGCCACCTTCCGGGCCCCCACCGACGCCCAGGCCGCCGCCTGGCCCGCCATCCGCTCAGGCCGCGACACCCTCGTCGCCGCCCCCACCGGCTCCGGCAAAACCCTCGCCGCTTTCCTCATCGGCATCGACCAGCTCATCCGCCGCGGCCAGTCCCAGGGCCTCGACCCCGTCACCCGCATCGTCTACATCTCGCCCCTCAAAGCCCTCGGCCACGACATCGAGCGCAACCTCCAAACCCCCCTCGCCGCCATCCGCGAGCTCGCCGAGCAGCGCGGTATCGACGTCCCCGACATCCGCGTCGGCCTCCGCACCGGCGACACCACGGCCTCCCGCCGCCGCACCCTAGTCACCCGTCCGCCCCACATCCTCATCACCACCCCCGAATCCTTCTACCTGATGCTCACCTCCCAGCGGGCCCGCGAAACCCTGCGCCAGGTCGACACCGTCATCGTCGACGAGATCCACGCCCTCGCCCGCGACCGCCGCGGCAGCCACCTCTCGCTGTCTCTGGAGCGCCTCAACCACATCTCCCGCCGCCGCCCCCAACGCGTCGGGCTCTCCGCCACCCAGCGCCCCATCCACGAACTCGCCGCCTTCCTCACCGGCGCCGACGACCAGGGCGATGCCCGCCCCTGCGTCACCGTCGACCTCGGCCACCAGCGAGACCTTGACCTGGGCGTCGAGACGCCCCCCTCCGACCTCGAAGCCGTGGCGCCGCGCGAGCAGTGGGACGACATCTACAACCGCCTCGCCGACCTCATCGTCCAGCACCACACCACCCTGGTCTTCGTCAACACCCGCGCCCTGGCCGAACGCGTCTCCCACAACCTGCGCGACCGCCTCGGCGAGGAAGGCGTCGCCAGCCACCACGGCAGCCTCTCCCGCGAACGCCGCCTGCACGTCGAACAGCAACTCAAGGACGGCCGGCTCAAGGCCCTCGTCGCCACCGCCTCCCTCGAGCTCGGCATCGACATCGGCAGCATCGACCTCGTCTGCCAGATCGGCTCGCCCCGCAGCATTGCTGTCTTCCTGCAACGCATCGGCCGCTCCGGCCACGCCCTCGGCCTGCGCCCCAAGGGCCGCCTGTTCCCCACCACCCGTGACGAACTGATCGAGAGCGCCGCCCTCATGCGCGCCGTCCGCGCCGGCGAACTCGACCGCATCGTCCAACTCGTCGCCCCGCTCGACGTGCTCGCCCAGCAGGTTGTCGCCGAGGCCGCCTGCGAGGACTGGCAACTCGACGACCTCTTCAACCTCTTCCGTGGGGCCACGCCTTTCCGGACTCTGACCCGCGAGTCGTACCTCGAAGTCGTCGACATGCTCGCCACCGGCATCGGCGACGGCGGCGGCCGCGCCGCGCCCCTGATCCACTTCGACCGCATCAACAGCGTCATCCGCGGACGCCGCGCCGCTCGCCTGACCGCCCTGCAAAACGGCGGCACCATCCCCGAACTCGGCGACTTCCGCGTCGTCGCCGAACCCGACGAGACCTACGTCGGCTCGGTCAACGAAGACTTCGCCATCGAGAGCATCGCCGGCGACATCTTTCTGCTTGGCAACACCTCCTGGCAGATCCGCCGCGTCGCCCAGAACACCGTCCGCGTTATCGACGCCCAGGGCGCCCCGCCCACCATCCCCTTCTGGCTCGGCGAAGCCCCCGGCCGCACCATCGAACTCTCCCAGGCCGTTGGCCGCCTGCGCCGCGACGTGGCCAGCCGTCTCACCGATCCGGCGCTGGTCGACTGGCTGCAAGCCGAGTGCAATGTCTCCGAACTCGGCGCCCACCAGATCGCCGACTACCTGCGCGCCTCCCACGACGGCCTGCGCGTCATGCCATCCGACCATGATGTGGTCTTCGAACGCTTCTTCGACGACTCCGGCGGCATGCAGTTGGTCGTGCACGCCCCCTTTGGTCAGCGCATCAACCGGGCCTGGGGACTGGCCCTGCGCAAGCGCTTCTGCGTGCGTTTCGACTTCGAGCTGCAGGCGGCGGCCAACGACGACGCCATCCTCCTGTCGCTCGGCCCCCAGCACGCCTTCCCGCTCGAAGAAACCTTCCGCTACGTCACCCCCAACAACGCGCTCAAGTCCGTCGAGCAATCCATCCTCTACACCCCGATGTTCCCCACCCGCTGGCGCTGGAACCTCACCCGCGCCCTTGCCGTCCCCCGCCTGCGCGGCGGCAAGAAAGTCCCGCCCAACATCCAGCGCATGCGATCCGACGACCTCATGGCCGCCGTCTTTCCCGAGCAGATCGGCTGCCAGGAGAACGTCCACGGTCCTCTCGTTCCCCCGGACCACCCGCTCATCCGCCAGACCCTGGACGACTGTCTCTATGAGGCCATGGACGTCCGCGGGCTGGCGAAGGTGCTGCAGCGCATCGACGACGGCCAGATCTCCCTCCACGCCCGCGACACCACCGAACCGTCGCCCCTCGCCCACGAAATCCTCAACGGCCGCCCCTACACCTTCCTCGACGACGCTCCCCTCGAAGAGCGCCGCTCACGCGCTGTCGCCACCCGCCGCGCTCTCCCCGAAAGCGCCCGCGACCTTGGCCGTCTCGACTCGGCCGCCATTGAGCGCGTCGTCGAAGAAGCCTGGCCTCAGCCCCGCGACGCCGAGGAAGTCCACGACGCCCTCCTCGGCCTCGTCGCCATCGACGCCACAGCCGTCGCCAACTGGAAGCGCTGGCTCGACGAACTTCAGGGCCACGGCCGTACCGCCACGTGCGAGATCGACGGTCGCACCCTCTGGCTCGCCGCCGAAAACGTGGACGTCATCCGCGCACTCTTCGGTGCTGACGGCGTGCCCAACCTGGCGCTCCCGTCCGGCGTGGCGATCCAGGTGGCCGACCGCGAAGAAGCCCGTCGCCTGCTGCTGCGCGGCCACACCGAGGTCTGCGGGCCAACCACTCCCGACGAGCTGGCAAGCCGCTGCGGCCTCGCTCCCAAAGATGTCGCCCGCGGCCTCATGCAGCTTCAGGTCAGCGGATTCATCCTCCCTGGACACTTTCGCGATCCCGCCATCGAGGACGTCTGCGACCGCCGCCTCCTGGCCCGCATCCACCGCCTTACCCTCGATCGCCTGCGCCGCGAAATCGAGCCCGTCGCCGTCCGCGATTTCATGCGCTTCCTCATTCGCTGGCAGCACGCCGCCCCCGGCCACACCCTCTACGGCAAGACCGGCCTGCGACGGGCCATCCAGCGCCTGCAGGGTTTCGAACTCCCGGCCGCCGCCTGGGAGGGCGCGGTCCTCCCCGCGCGCGTCCGCGGCTTTCGGACCCAGTGGCTGGACGAACTGTGCCTCGCCGGCGACGTCGTCTGGGGCCGCCTCAGCGAACGCAACGCCGACCCCGAGCGCCGCAGCGCCCCGGCAACCCGCGCCACCCCGGTCACCCTCGGCCTCCGCGGCGACTTCGGCCTGCTCCTCCAGGCTGCGCGCTGGCGCAATGGCGGCGCCGGCTCAGAAGGCGAGCCGCCTGAACTCGCCGGCGCCGCCCGCTCCATCGACGCGCTCCTTCAAGAAAGCGGCGCCCTCTTCTTCGAGCAGATCGTCATGCGCACCCGGCGCCTGGCCGCCGACGTCGAGGACGGCCTGCGCGACCTGATCGCCGCCGGGCGTGTCACGTCTGATGGCTACGAAGGCCTCCGCGCCATCGCCTCCGGCTGGTCCAGCACCGGCCGCCGCCGCTGGCGCCACACCCGCCGCGCCGGCCGCTTTGCCGTTGGCGGACCCCCAGGCCGCTGGTCCATCCTCCAACCACCTACCGCCGGCATCGATGCCGACGAGGTAGCCGAAGCCGTCGCCGCCACCCTCCTCGATCGCTACGGCGTCGTATTCCGCGACGTCGTGCGCCGTGAAAGCTTCCGCCTCCCCTGGCGCGATGTCCTCTGGGCGCTGCGCCGCCTCGAAGCACGCGGCGAAGTCCGCGGCGGGCGCTTCGTCGCCGGCTTCGCCGGCGAGCAGTTCGCCCTCCCCGACGCGGTCAACGCCCTCCGCCGCGCACGCCGCGATCCTGATTCCGGCGAAACGCTCCGCCTCGCCGCTGTCGACCCCCTCAACCTCACCGGCGTCATCACCCCGGACGCCCGCGTTCCGGCCCAACCCAACCGCCAACTCACCCTCGTCAACGGCTGGCCTCCACCCGCCGACACCGCCGCCGCCGAAGCCGCGGCCAGCTAATTGGCCTGAGCGGCGCCGTACCCGATCAGAGGCACAGTCTCGGCAGCTTCAGGCCGTGAACTCGCCAATCCAGCGAATGCGACTTGCGCTGGTTCTTGCAGAGCGGTAAAGCCGCAAGTCAGCCGTCCAGAAGTCGCAGTCGAGCACCTCCGCGAGCGCAAGGTAGTGCGAGCCGTAGACAGCTGATTGTCGAGTCTGCTGTGCCAGCGACATTGCTAACTCGTGAAGCCGTTCAGGCTCGCGTAATTCGACTCCACTGGCAGCCAAGCTAGCCATCAGTTGCGTCGCCCGCGCCAAGGTGACTTCCTGTCGAACCTCGCGACGATAAAGGGCGTTGGCTACCTCAACCGGCATGAGGTGGGGCGCGACCGGCTGCAGTTGCGACGCAACCCACGACCGTCCAGCGCATCCGCCAGGTCAGAGTGGACTTCGCGCACCAGCCACTTCACGGCGAGACTCGCGTCCACGACCACGTGACCATTCACGAG
>JAPPFO010000290.1 GCA_028875175.1 Chloroflexota bacterium
ACATCACCCCGTCCATGTCAAACACGAACGCCCGGCGCCGTGCCGGAATCACGGCGGGCTCGCGGTCGGAGTGCTCGTGATGGTGGTGTGCGTTACACACACCGCTGACGGTCACGCGGGATAGACCCCGTTCACCACCATCTCGCGGTCCCAGTCGCCGGCCAGCACGCCCACCACGTTCCGGGCGGCGCCAATGGCCATCCGCTCCACCGATTCGACAGCGACCCCCGCCATATGCGGCGTGGGCAGCACCCTTGGATGCGCGGCCAGGTCGTCGCCCTCCCGCGGCGGCTCGCTGGTGCGCACGTCCAGTGCCGCGCCGGCCAGCTGTCCTGAGTCCAGCGCCGCCCGCAGCGCCGCCTCGTCCACCAGGCCGCCCCGAGCCGTATTGACCAGGAAGGATCCCGGTTGCATCAACCCCAGCGTCCGTTCGTTCACTACTTCGCGCGTTTCCTCGTTCATCGGCGTGTGCAGCGACAGAAAGTTGGCGCGCCGGAATACTTCGTCAATGTCCACCAGTTCGACGCCGTTCGCGGTCACGAAGTCCGCGTCCGGGTACGGCTCGGCTGCTACCACATCCACCTCGAATCCCTGCAGCCGCTGCACAACCGCACGACCAATCCGGCCAAGACCGATTAGCCCGATAGTCTTTTCCCGCAACTCGGTGGTCGGAGGCCGAACCCAGCCGCCCGCCGACGTCGTCTCGAAATAACGGCCCAGGTCACGCGCCAGCGCCAGCATCAGCGCCACCGACGTCTCCGCCACCGTCGTGTCGTTCGTGCCCGCGGCAATCATCACCGGCACTTCGTGGTCGCGCGCCGCCTCCAGGTCTATGGCGTCGTAGCCCACGCCCATCCGCGCGACCACCTGCAGGTCCGGGAACATTCGGAAGGTCTCGGCGGTGTACGGCTCGCTGCTGGCCATCGTGCCGGCGATCCCCGCCAGTTGCTCGTGCAGCTGCTCGCCGTTCAGGTAGGCGCCCGGCACCGACGCAATCACCGGCTCGTGACCGGCTTCTCGAAGGACGTCCAGCGCTGCTTCCGCCGGGTTGGACGTGAAAATCCTGGTCGTTATCAGTACGCGCGCCACGGAGGCTCCTTCTAACGGGTGGGTGAAACTGCGCGCATTCTAGCCGCGACGCGAGGTCGCAACGTGGCGAAGCCCTCGTCGAATCGGCGCTCCGCTACAAGACCTCCGGCCGATCCACGATCGCAAAACTGATCTCGCCCGAGGCGCACAGCTTTCCGTCGATACTCGCCCGACCCGCCGCCCTTCCAAACCCGCGCCGATAGCGAATAACCTCGGCTTCCAGCCGCAGTTGGTCCCCGGGGCGTGCCGGCTGCCGGAACTTCCACTTGTCCAGGCCCGTCAACATCGCGATCTTGCCGCTGTTCTCCGGCATCCCCAGCGCCGCCACACCACCTACCTCGGCTACCGCCTCCGCGATGATCACGCCCGGCAACACCGGAAACCCGGGAAAGTGCCCTTTCAAAACGTGCTCGTGATGCGCCCCCACGTCATCCATGATCCCCACCGCCCGCTGGCCGTACTCCAGCTCCACGATGCGGTCCACGAAGATGAACGGTTCCCGGTGCGGGATCAGTGCCTCGATCCCCTCGCGGTTCAACAACGCGTCGGACATGGGCGACCTCTCGGCGGGTGCGGTGGCGGCCAGCATGGCACAGGCGTGCGCTGGCCCCGCGCGTGCGGCGGACGGCAACTGAGATTCATCCTCAGGAAACCTGTTCCGGCGCAAATTTGCGCCATTCCGACTTGCGCAAAACGATTCCAGACCGTATAAATGATGCACCGAGTTTGTGAATCCGTTCACAAGCTCGCCATATTCCCAATCGGCCGAGCTTGGTGACGGCGCCGCCGGCCCAACGGTAGAAGAGAGGCATTCCGATAGCCGCGCATCGCAACGGGTCCGCCAACGGACACATCAGCCTGCAGGATTCCACCATTCACCGACTGCTGGTCGGATCGCACCGCCTTGCCAGCCACCTCAATTCGGCCTGCGACGAAGCCGGCGTCTCGCTGCCGCTGGCTCGCGCCCTGCAATTCCTGGCCAGCGCGACCGAGCCGGTCACGCCCACGCAGCTCTCGCGTGAGCTCGGCCGCAGCCCGGCAGCCACGTCCGAGCTGATCAAGCGCCTGGTGAGGTCTGAGCAGATCACAGCCGACGTGGACCCGGATGACCGACGCTCGTTCAAGCTCATGCTCACCGACGCCGGCCGCGCCAAGTGGAACGAAGTCCGCGGCGCGCTGGAGCAGGCCGAAGCCGTGATCGAGCGCGGCTACGGCGGCCGACGGCTCGAATCCCTTGCCGGCGAGCTCGACGAACTGATCACCGCTCTCGACAGAGTTCCCGCATAACCCAACCCGCCGCTGTTCCCCCGACAGCGGCGCCCCCGCCCTTCCCCCAGCGTGAGTCCGAACAAAGTCTCGGCTCGCGCTGGGGGATTCTGAAACCGTTCCGCAGCGGGACCAATGCGATGCAGCCTGTCCGGGAGCCGCGACGCCGACTCGCGCCTCTCGGCTGGGGCTATCCCGCGCTTTACGCCGAGGTAGCGCTCAAAATCTGCGCTCGCCCTTCCGCGTCCCTGGCCTCATAGAACATCCGGCAGCGCCCGTCCGGCAGTTCAATCACGCACGGCTCGGAGACCATGCGGCGGTCAATCGGGCTGTCGAGGTCCAGCAGCGGCTCCGGCGTCTTCGTCCACTCGATCCCGTCGTCGGAAACTGCCGTGAAGATGCCGCCGTCAATTCCTTCAGCCCACCCGGCATAAAACATCCTGAAACTGCCGTTCTCCAGGCGAATGACCTCGGGGGCATACACGGCGTATGTCTCCCGCTTGGTCTCCTGGGCGATCCGCACGCCCGGCTCCACCTCGAAGTTGAGCCCGTCCATCGACACCGCGCTCACGATGTGATTCTGAGCGTCCAGACCCGATGCCAGCGGAAATGAGTAGTGGTGAAAGTAGAGCCGCCAAGTCAGCCCCCGATCGGTCGGGAAGTACACGCAGCGCGGCGACCCGTAGGACCACTCGCCGTCGCCAATCCGCACGCCGTCTTCCAGTTCCCACTCCAGCCCGTCCGCCGACGTCGCGCTCAGGATGACCGTGGGAGCATCCGGCCTCCGCGCCTCGTAGTACATGCGATACCCGCCGCCCGGAATCGGAACCACGTCCGGGCACAGCGTGCGCTGGCTGGCGTGCGGGCCATGCACGGCAATGCGCACACCGTCGTCGAGCGTCCACGCCGACCCGTCCACCGAAGAGGCACTCAGGATGTGGCCCAGCAGGTCGGCCTTCGTCATCCCGGGCGCAAAACCCGTGTAATACATCCGGTAGCCGCCTCCGGTCAGAGTGACGACATTCGGAGTTAGCACCCCGCTGGCGGGATTCAACGAGTTGAATTCGATTGCGGGCGCTGCGTCCTTCGTCCACCGAATCCCGGGGTCGGTCTCGTGGAAGTGGACCGAAGTCAGGGGATCAAAGCCGCTACCGGTCATGGCTTCTTCGTATGCGGCGGGCCGTGCACGATTGCCCGATTCCCGCTCCTGGTGTCGGCCTGAGGCAAAACTACATTCGAACTGTCAATGCGGTCGACGATCTAACCGCCCAGATACCCTTCCACCGCGCCCGCAAACTCCTCCGCCTCGTCCTCGTAGCTCTCAAACGGATCCGGCATCTCAAAAATCCGTCCCCGCACCCCAATCCCGTCCCAGTCCACCAGGTACGGCACGAACGACCAGCCTCCAAACTCGTCCAGTTCCCGCCAGTGTTCGATGTACTGGTACACCAGGTACAGCTGGTTTTCCCAGCTCGCCAGCGCGCCCAGGTTGTGCTGGATGTCCTTCCAGTCGATGTGCGAGTCGGCTTGTGCCTCGGAAAGCGCTCGCACGATCCGCCCCCGCGCCCCGGCTCGAGTCCCCTCCGGTATCGCCAGCGGATTCACCGGCCCCGAAACCAGCCGGTGCATGAACCCCCGCCGCTGCAACTCGCTAAACAGGCTCACCGTGGGGTCCACGTGGTGATAGGCCAGGTCCAGCTTCACCAGGTCCGGGTCCGCCCAGCCGTCCGGCGAGTCGTCCGCGTAGTCCCGCAGTTCCGCCAGCTTCGTCACCCAGTCCACCTTGCCAATCAGGCATTCCGGGTCGGACTCCAGCCCGTTCAGGCACTCGCTCCATTCCGCCAGCGTCCAGTCCGTGTCGGCATCGCGACCCGCAAACGCCGACGTGGCGGCCGCCAGGTAGACCCGCTGCACGTCGATCGCCGAAATCGTCCGACCGTCGACCAGCTCCACCGGCCATGGCCCGCCCGGATTGCGCGATATCGACTTGATCGACCGCACCGCCTCGTCCAGGTACAGCTCGGGATTCCATCCCGCCGCCAGCAGCTGCGCCACCAGCGCCGTAGTTCCCACTTTCAGCGCCGTCGCGTACTGCGATTGGTTGGCGTCGCCAACCACCACGTGCAGGCGCCGCAACCCCGTTCGCTCGCTCAGCGGCTCGTCCCGCAGGTTGATGATCGGCCGCCCCCCAAACCGCACCCGGTGGCTCACGTCCACCGACACGAAGGCCGCCCGCTGCGACATGTGAAAGGGCAGCCGTCCTCCGGCCTCCTGCGGATTCAGCGTCATTCCCGCGCCGGCGTACAGCTGCCGCGTCGTCAGAAACGGCAGCAGCCCCAGCACCAGGTCGCGGCTCCGCGGACTCGTCACGATCGAATAGTTCTCGTGGTACCCGAAGGTGTTGCCCAGGTGGTCCGTGTTGTTCTTGATGAAGAACAGCTTCCGGTTCATCTCCTGCCGTTCCACCGTGTCCAGCAACACGGCTGACGCCGCGTTTTCCTGCTCCACGATGTCCCGCAGCGTCCGGCACTCCGCCGAGGCGTACTCGATGTGCCCCGAATCCAGGTACAGCCGCGCCCCGTTGAACAGGTGCCCGCCGTTCCCCGGCTCTTCGTCCCACTCCCGTGGCGCCGGATCGATCAGCCCGAATCGGCGGTCCTGGAACAGGATCGACTTCACCAACCGCGCCGCCTGCCCCGGCGGCAACTCCCCGGCCGACGCGAACTCAATCTCCGTCCCAAAGACGATGTCGTCCATGGGTTGCCGCTATTGGCCGCCCGGTTGCGGTGTCGGGTCCGGAATCTCTCGAATGATTCGCCGCCGGCGTTCTCGCAGGTCTTCTTCTTTTTCCGGCGCCGCCGGTTCCGTCGGGGCCTCCGCCGGCTTGGTCGGCGCCTCCGTTTCCGCGCGCCAGCCGGTGTGTACGAGTTGCTTCATGCCGTTCACCTTCCTTCCGCGTCCAGCGCGGTCAGCAATCCGTCCAGTGTCTCCGCCTCCGCGACCAGCCGCCCCAGCTGGTCCACGTCCGGACCGGCAACGTCGTCGAATCGCAGTGTCACGTCATATCCGTTTCGACGAAACACCACCCGGTCCCATTCCACCGCGCTGATGTCATCGCCAAACCGCCGCAGCACGTCCCCGCGCACCGCCGCCCGTGTCCCTGTGGGCGGCGCCGTGAGCGCTCGCTCGATGTCGGCATCGCTCACGATCCGCCGCATGCGTCCTTCGTCCACCAGCATGTCGTAGATGCACCATTCCGGATCCAATACGTGGTACCCCAGGTCCACCCGCCGCGCGTCCTCGTCCTTCCATTCGGGCCCAAAGTCCTCCCGCATTTCGGCGATCAGGCGCTCCTTCGCCACCCAGTCCACCCGATCCGCTGCCAACGACCGGTCTCGTCCCAGGTCGTCCAGCACTGCCGCCCACTCATCCAGCACCCACGTCGTCTCCGTGTCCCGCCCCCGGTAGCGCTGCGCCGCCTCGCAGTACCACCCCTGCACGTCCAGCGCCGAAACCGGTCCGCCCCGCTCCAGGTCCACGACACTGCCGCAATCCAGGTCGTGCGACACCTGGCGTACCGCCCGCACGGGATCAGTCAGCCGCTCCGACGGACGCCAACCCTCCATCGCCAGGTCCAGCGTCAGCGCCATGGTCCCCACCTTCATCGCCGTGGCCCATTCGCTGCGGTTCGCGTCGCCCGCGATCACGTGCAGCCTCCGGTATTTTCCAGCGTCCGCGTGCGGCTCGTCCCGCGTGTTGAAGATCGGACGCCGCGCCGTCGTGTTGATCCCGGTCACTTCCTCGAAGAAATCCGCCCGCTGCGACATCTGCAGCTGCAACGGAACCCCGCCCTCGATCCCAACCCGACCCGCCCCCGCGAACACCTGCCGCGTCGCCAGGAACGGCACCGTCACCCGGATCAAATCGTCCGTCGGAATCCTCCGCGACGTCAGGTAGTTCTCGTGGCAGCCATAGCTGCGGCCGTGATAGTCCGTGTTGTTCTTCAGCAGCCGGATCTGCCCGTAACCCAGCATCGCGTTCCGCGCCGACTCGGCCGCGAACATCACCCGCTCGCCCGCCTTGTCCTGCGCCACCAGGTCCTTCAGCGTCAGGCACACGTCCGTGCAGTACTCCGGATGATTGTGGTCGTTGTATAGCCGCGCCCCGTTGAGCAGCACCGTGTTCGACAGCAACTCGTCGCGCGACATCCGGCTGCTGCGGTCCGTCGAGCCCGTCAGATCGTGCGGATCCCGCTCCAGCCGATCCGCCCGGCCTCCCCGCAAATCCCGGTACGGGTCCTCGCCCACGTAATCCCAGCCGCGAAACGCGCCCGCCACCGGCGCCGCCCGGATCAGTCGAGCAGCCTCGTAGGCGAAATCAGGTTCGCCCGCAAAGCCCTCGCAGTTGAGCCCGTATTCGGTCTCGATGCCCGCGGGACGGTTCATGCGCCGCTCGTGGCGGGGAGTGACTCAATACTAGCGCCGGCGGCGCCTACGGAACCTGCGTGCCCCGCCCCGCAGCCTCCGCCCGTTCCACCACGGCCTGCGCCATCGCGATATCCCACAGCGCGATCCCCTGCGAGGCGAACAGCGTGATCTCATCGTCCGCCGTGCGACCCGGCACCCGCCCGGCCACGACCTGGCCGAGCTCGATCACCTGCCCCCACTGCAACACGCCGGCCCGCTCCGCTGCCATCAAATCCCCGCCCTCCACGTGCGCCCCGTCCAGGTCGTCCACGAACACCCGATCCACACGCGCCACCGCAGCCGCGTCCACTTCGCCATGCACCGGGTTGTTACTCCCCATCGCCACCACGTGCATCCCGGGTTCCAGATCGTCCGCCAGCAGCACCGGTCCCGCGGCGGTCGTCGCCGTCACCACGATGTCCGCCCCCCGCACGGCCTCCGCCGCTGACGTACAGGAAACAAGCTCCGCGTCAACCCGCTCGCGCATCGTCTTGACATAATTCTCCACATTCACCGGATTCCTCGAATACACCCGCACTTCCGCCAGCTCATGCACGCCGTTCAACGCCTCCAGCTGCGTCCGCGCCTGCCGCCCGCTCCCAATCAGCCCAACCACCCGGCTGCCCGACTTCGCCAGGTACTTGCTCGAAATCCCGCTCGCCGCCCCTGTCCGCAATTCACCCAGCCGCCCGGCTTCGATCACCGCCCGAAGCGATCCGCTCGCCACATCGAACAGCACCACCACAAACCGGGCGCCGCCGCCAAACGACCCGTAGATCTTCGCGCCTGCCGCGCCCAACTCCTGGTCGGCTCCGCCCATCACATTCAGCGACCCGGCCGGAACCGTCGCCCGACGTCGCCCAACATTCCCCGCCACCCCCCGGCCCTGCCGGTCGAACGCCCCCTCAACCGCCGCCAGCGCCAGCTCCATATCCCCCAGAGCATCCACATCCGCTTCAGTCAAATACAGGGGCATCACATCTCCAAGTCTGGGCAGTGCCACGAACTTCCGCCGATTCTAGGAACCCGCGTCCTCCGTCGTTTTGCGTAGCTAGGAATGCAACCTGACGGCATCACACTCAGGGGTCTTTGTCGCAGCCCTGCCTCTAAATTCACCAAATCGTCTGGATCTGTCGTGAAGCGGTTAGGGTCCCATCCCGGGTAAGCACCGGTGCCTCCAGCGTCAGCGACTCGGCAGCAATGAGTCGGTCGTGCATTTCCGAAATCTCCTGGCAGAACTCCAGGCGCTCCAGCTGGGCTCGTCCCAGGTCCGCCACCTCTATGCCGCCGACGGCATCCAGTCTCGCCAGGAGTTCGGCGGGTGCGATGGGTTGCCCCAACTTCACCGAAAGAAAATAGAACTCGGCCACCACAATTGCAGGGACCACAATGGTCGCGTTACCGGTCCCGGCCAGCCTGAACACGGCGGTTGCCGCTGCGCTGAGTCGCTCGGGTGACTTCAGGAACCACCACAATGCGTGCGTGTCGGCCACGAAGCGAACCTGCCCGTTCCTCACAGGTCCGCTACGACTCGTCAGGCTCCGCGGCTCCGGTCCGCCACATTGCCTTGACCTCGAGGAAGTCTTCGTAGGTCGCGTCGGGCAAGTCGGTCATCGTGCCCCGCAGCGATTCGAGCGACGGCTTGTCGTCTGAAGCGGTTGAAATGCCCGTCAGCCTCCCGCACGGTTTTCCTCGCCGAGTGATGGTGACTTCGTCCCCTTCCTCAAGGTCGCGGAGTATTTCGCTAATCCGAGTCTTGAACTCGCGAACGCCATATGTGGTCAATTCGTCTCGCCCTTGTGTCTATTAGGCATTCATGATGTGGCCACATCATACCGCCAGGAGCCCACCAAGTAGGGCTTGATGGCAGGGAAAGGTACGTTGCACCTTTGTTCCAGCGGGTTCTTCCGCTCCGCCATCTATTCGCCCCGAAGGCTGGGAACGAATCCGCCCTATCCCGCGTATTCATCCATGTAACCCCTTCATCCGAATCCGAACACGAGGCGGCCAATGACCCAATCCCAGGCACTCCGGCGGTCCCCGGATGGCGATCCCGAGGCATTCATCCGTCTGGTGGATCGGTACCAGGCCATGCTCTTCCGCACCGCATCCCTGATGACCGGAAGCCAATCCCTGGCCGAAGTCCAGGTCCGCGGAACTCTGCGTGCGGCTTGGAACGGCCTCCAGACCCCCGGGCTGGGCGCCCCCGTCAAACCGTGGCTCATGCGCATCCTCGTGCGCCAGGAGTCCAATCGGATCCCTCGCGCAACCCCGTCGGCGCACCCGTCCCATCACCCGCGGCTCCGGCATCTCCCGCCTCCCCTTGAGCCCGGTGAGTCTGATCCTCAGCGTCACCAGGTTCGGCGAGCCTTCGGCGCGCTCGGTCTGGCTGACCGTCATGCCCTGATCCTGTGCTACTTCGTCGACCTCTCCGACGACCAGCTGGCCGTCGTCCTCGATCTCCCAGGGGATGCCGCTGAGCCTGTAAGGCACAGGGCGCTTGGTCGGTTGCGCAATCGCCTCCAGGCCATCGGCGAAGAAACGGTCGACAGGGCGGGCCCCTTTGCCTCCGACCAGGAACTGATAGCCGCGCTCCGCGACTACTTTCATGCCGCCACGGCCGGGCTGGCCGTTCCTGCCGACCTATGGGACGCCCTTGAGTCTCGGGCCCCCAATCCATCGCGCGTTTCCGGCATTCGACGCCGGTTCCTCGCTGCCGCTCAGCGCTTCTGGACGCCCCTGGCGGCCACCGGTGGCGCCGCCGCGCTTGCCTCGGCCATCGTCTGCGCGGCCACGGCCTGAAACCCCGCCAACCCACCATCGCCCGCGGCGCCCCGGTCCCCTCCCGAGGCCGGCCTCGCCGCGGGCGCTCCCCGCGCCATCGCGCGCCATCCAATTGCCACGTCCACGCCGTCCCCTGATCATGCGCCCTTGGCATGGCCCTTCTCGCGCTCCACATCGTCTTCAATGTCGGCTTCGCGCTCAGCACGCGCGTAGCCCAATTCCGGCGTTACGACTATTTCCTCGTAGCAGCCGTCAACTACACCCTGGCCGCCGTGCTGGCGTCGCTCTGGGCGTTCCTGCGC
>JAPPFO010000126.1:0-2042 GCA_028875175.1 Chloroflexota bacterium
GCCCCGATCCTCTTCGTAGGGGCGGCGTCCCCGACCCGCCCGTCTTCCGCTCGTGGTCACACGGACCTCGCACCGACCCGGTTCCCACCCCCGCCGCATCCCCGCCTCTTCGTAGGGGCGGCGTCCCCGACCCGCCCGTCTTCCGCGCCCCGCGCGTCCCTTCTGGCGTAGGGGCCGGTTTCTAACCGGCCTCTTCCGCTCGTGATCTCACATGCCGCCACCAGCGTGGAGACAGCAAGCACTACCGGAGCGCGCCCGCATTAATCCCTCTCCTGGGGGAGAGGGTTGGGGTGAGGGGTCCCCCGCGCACCCATGCCTGGAAGCACCGAGAACCACCGGAGCGCCTCCACTCTTCACCCTTTCCAAGGGGAGAGGCAGAAGCCGTCCCCGGCATTCGGTGAGGGGTCCCCGGCTCGTGCGCCTACCCCCACCAACCAGCGTCGCCGCACTCCCGATCCTGCGAGGCGCACCCCTCTTCACCCTCTCCAAGGGGAGAGGCAGAAGCCGTCCCCGGCATTCGGTGAGGGGTCCCCCGCGCACCCAAGCTTGGAATCACCAAGAACCTCCGGAGGGCCGCCCGCTCTTCACCCTCTCCAAGGGGAGAGGCAGATTCGGGCGTCTTCGGCCGAAATCGGTGAGGGGTCTTCCGCGCACCCAGCCATGGGAAAACGCCAACGCCTCGGAAACCGCTTGCGGCTAGTGCCGAAGTCCTACCCCTCCCTATAAACCTCCCGCACCCGCTCCACCGCCCCCTCCGACAACCCCTCCCCCGAAGCCGCCACATTCAAATCCACCTCAAACAGACGCATCATCCCCGCCACCACCGAAGCCACCGCGTCGTGCGCCAGCACAAACTTCAGCGCCCCTTCAGCCATCGAGCCCACCCCCGGCTCATCCTCCAGGAACCTCATCCGTTCAGCCTGCGCCAGCGTCGCCAGGTACTCATCCCGCGGAATCACCCCCCGCTTGTCATTCCAGGCAAACTCCGTGTCCGGCGTCAGCGTGCCCGTCAGGAACCCCGAAGCCAGCGGAACCCGCGCAAACAGGCTCACCCCCTTCGCCAGCATCGCCGGCATCAGCTCGTCCGCCGGCTCCTGGTTCAGGCAATTGAACGTCGTCATCAGGCACGCAATATCGTTTTCGCGCACCGCCTTCAGTCCATCCGCCATCGACCCCAGCGCCACCCCGTAATGCCGGATCTTGCCCGCCGCCCGCAGCTCCTCCATCGCCCCAAACGACTCATCCCACTCATGGTGATCCGGCGGCCGGTGCATCTGGTAGAAATCGATCGTCTCGCGCTTCAGCCGCTGCAGGCTCAGGTCACACTCCGTCAAAATCGCCTCGCGCGACAGGTTGTGAATCGGACCCGGCCCGCCCGCCACGATATGCCCGTCCGTATCCATCGGAAACGCCACCTTCGTGGCGATAATCACGTCATCCATCCCCGCAAACGCCTCGCCCAGCAGTTCTTCGCTTCGACCCGGCCCATACACATTCGCCGTGTCGTAAAACGTGATCCCGCGGTCATACGCATGACGCAACACCGCCAGCGCGTCGGCGTCCGAGATATCCCCCCACTCCATCCCGCCCAACTCCCACGTCCCAAACCCAACCTCTGAGACCTCAATCCCCGTCCGCCCAACCTCGCGGTACTTCATCAACCAACCCACCCTCCCGCTGCGCTACCTATCCCCAGTCTCCGCCCAAACCCCACCCCCTGTCACGGCCACCCAAGGGATCCGCCGTTCTTCACCCTCTCCAAGGGGAGAGGCAGGTTCGGCGTACCCGCCGAGACCGGTGAGGGGTCCCTCGCGCAACCAACGCACCAGGGAGCAACCTTCCCCCGGGCCGCCGTTCTTCACCCTCTCCAAGGGGAGAGGCAGAAGCCGTCCGCGGCATTCGGTGAGGGGTCCCCGGCTCGTGCGCCCACCACGGGCAACCGACCCCGCCCGCCCGCATCCCCATCTTTCGTAGGGGCGGCGTCTCTGACCCGCCCGTCTTCATCCCCTTCCGCCATCCCGGCGTCCCCGGCCGTCTTCCGT
>JAPPFO010000126.1:2052-7827 GCA_028875175.1 Chloroflexota bacterium
CCCCCAAGCCACCCCTGGCAACCCACCCCAACCAACCTCTCCCAACCTCCTCCCGTCCCCTCCTCCCCTGAGCCTGCCGAAGGAGGCCGTGACGCACCTATGAACATTTCGTAACATCCCCTCTTCAGCAGAAGGCGCACCGACCAAGCCGACTGCATGAATCGTCGGGCGGAGACGAAAGGGCGGATCATGTCGGTCACGTTCGTGGTTGTGCCTCGGCGTCGTGCGTCCGCCACCGCCTGTTGTCGGAACACACCGCTACCGGACCACTGCCGGCAGCGGACGGACTTCACTGCGGGCGCTAAGTGACGGCCCGACCAGTGCCGCCTGCGCTTCCGGCCACGCCTCCGAACTGGCGCAACCGCAGGCTCTTCCATGGCGACAACGGCCTGCCGTCCGGGGCGCGGTCGGCATGAAGGCGGGCAAGAACGCCAACCTGCAACAGGCCAAGCGGGCGAAGTACGACGAGTTCTACACGCAGCTGGCCGACATCGAGAACGAGGTGCGTCACTACGCGGAGCATTTCCGGGGCAAGGTGGTCTACTGCAACTGCGATGCCCTCGCGTCTCGGGGTTCTTTCACTACTTCTCGTACAAGTTCGAGAGCTTGGGCCTCAAGAAACTGATCACCTCCTGCTACCGAAACCAAAGCCGAGACGTTTTCAGCCGCCATGACTCCGAACGGGCAATCTGGCTGGAGTACACCGGCGACAAGAACGAGAACAAGGTGCCGGACGCGGACGAGATAGGCGTCCACGACTTTGAGGGTGACGGCGACTTCCGCAGCGCGGAGGGCATCGCGCTCCTAGAGCAGGCCGACATCGTGGTCACGAACCCGCCGTTCTCGCTGTTCCGCGAGTACGTCGCCCAGCTGATGGAGTACGACAAGCAGTTCCTGATCGTCGGGAATCAGAACGCCATCACCTACAAGGACGTTTTCCCGCTCGTCAAAGAAAACAGGCTGTGGCTTGGTGTCACGCCGAAGGGCCAAGACATGCTGTTCGACGTGCCGGGCCACCACGCCCAGTCGCTACTCGAAACTGGCAAAGAAGGAAGCGCTTATAGGCTCGTTGATGGGGTTGTCAAGGGACGCCTGGGCAACGCGGCGTGGTTCACGAATCTCGAACACAGGAAGCGCAACGAAGAGTTGATTCTGTGGAAGCGCTACTCGCCGGACGAGTACCCGAGCTACGACAACTACGACGCGATCAACGTGGACAGGACGGCTGAGATTCCGATGGACTGGGAGGGGGCGATGGGCGTGCCGATCACGTTCTTGGACAAGTACAACCCCGACCAGTTCGAGATTCTGGGGATGGATCACGAGTTGATCGAGGGTTTCGACGGAGCCTTGGGGAGTCGGTTCTACATCAGTGGTGCCAGGAAGTACGCCCGGATCGTCATTCGCAAGAGGCAAACATGAAGATCGAACCGAAGCAGATCTCCGTCCGCGCTCTCGTAAAGGGCTACAGCGACGACGGCGACGGCGGTGTGCGTGGCTACGACGACAAGCTCGACATTCGGCCTCCGTACCAACGCGAGTTCGTGTACAAGGACCAGCAGCGCAACGCAGTGATCGACACGATCAACCAAGGCTTCCCGCTAAACGTCATGTACTGGGCCGTGCGCGACGACGGCAGCTACGAGATCATCGACGGCCAGCAGCGCACCATCTCAGTCGCCCAGTACGTCACGGGCGACTACTCGGTGGACGGGCGCTTCTTCGACAACCTCCAGGACGACGAGCGGGACCGGATTCTCGACTATGAATTGCAGGTCTACTTCTGCGAGGGGACCGCGAGCGAGAAGCTGGCGTGGTTTGAGATCGTCAACATCGCGGGCGAGGAGTTGACCAAACAGGAGTTGAGAAACGCCGTCTATGCTGGCCCGTGGGTGACGGACGCAAAGCGGTACTTCAGCCGAAACGGTGGTCCCGCTCACGGGGTCGCCGGCGAATACCTCAGTGGGGCGGCGAACCGCCAGATTTACCTCGAAACCGCGATCAAGTGGGCGAAGGATGACGGGCAGACGATTGAGGACTACATGGCCGTCCATCAGTCCGACCAGACCGCAACTGCATTGTGGAGCGACTTCCGTACCGTCATCGACCGCGTGAAGGCTGTTTTTCCAAACTATCGCCCGAACATGAAGGGCGTGGACTGGGGCTCGCTTTATGAGTACATGAAGGACGAGAGGCTTGACCCGACAGTGCTTGAAGCCGAGGTCAAGCGGCTGATATTGGACGACGACGTCACGAGGAAGGCGGGAATCTACGCGTATCTGCTCACCGGCGACGAAAAGAATCTGAACATTCGCCCTTTCAGCGCCGCCATGAAACAGGTGGCGTTCGAGCGTCAACAGGGCATCTGCAACGAGTGCCACAAGTCATTCAGCATTGAGAGCATGGAGGCTGACCACATCGACCCGTGGTCAGAAGGCGGCAAAACGGAGGACAAGAACTGTCAGGTGCTGTGCAGACCGTGCAACCGGAGGAAGTCGAACAAGTGACGGTGATGGATAGTGGGTTATTTTGAGTTGCGGCGCCTGTACAGGAAGTCCGTAACGGCCTATCCGCTTGGCGAGGGGCATGACACGGAACAGCGCCAATCCCTGACGTGTACGCCCGTCTCCTACTTATCGCCGCTGCCTGAGCCGAGGGGTGGACATCGGCCTGGGTATGGCCAACACCTATGGCAGCAAGCCAGCCGCCTCCTTGTCGCCGAACGACTGCGGCTCACGACAGCGCGAATCGTCGCCATGCGCTCGGAGACGAACGTGCTGTCGAACGTCTGGTGGCCCGTTCGCGTAGACGACGCGTCGACCGAGAGAGTCCTGGCCCTCTGGCTCAATTCCAGTCTCGGGGTGCTGACCATCGTCGCCCAGCGCGCCAGCACTGAAGGCGGATGGGTCGCCCTCAAGAAAGCCGACCTAAAGAAGCTCCCTGTCCTCGATACCCGTCGCCTCTCGTCTGCCCAGCGTCAGGACCTCCTCCGCCTCTTCGATCAGATCGTCGACGCACAGTTCCAACGCCTCCCCGCCATGCACCACTGCCCCGCCCGCCGCAGCCTCGACAACGCCCTCGCCCAAATCCTCAAACTCCCCAACCTCACAACCCTCCGCCACCTCCTGGCCACCGAACCCACCATCTCCAACCACCCTCTCTAGTCACGTCTCTGACGCATCAGAAAACTGCCGACGCCGACTTAGCCAAGCATCAATCCTGCATTCCTAGACGATGTGAGCTCGAAGTCCCGACTCTAAGGATTTCGTGCCATCCGCATACCTCCTGCGGTCTTGACCTTGAGGCTTAGTCCCTCGATTGCTTGCTTCATTGAGTCGCAGCCAATCCAGATATGTGCGTCATCACACGAAGTCTGGAATTGCTGTACTGCTTTCGAGACGCCAGCTGATAGCGCACTTACAGCGGCCAAACCTGTTCGCTACAATAATCCAGACACCTGCAATCGGCGCTTCCGCACGTCGCAGAGCGCCCCGGATGGCACTAGAGGATGAGCACTGGATGACTGGCATGCGCGATTCGTATGTTGAAGACAACTTCGAACAGATTGTTGCAGCCTTTAAAGACTGCGGATGGAAGTCGGTCTTTGCAGACGGTTCCGATGGGCACCTCGCGTCGAAGTCGTTGGCGCTATTTCAGGCAGCCAAGGAGGCCGAAAAGGACGGAGAAGATGTCCGCGGACGAGCGCTAAGGCTCGTGGCCGAAGCCTGCTCAATGACACTCTCGTCTGATCGACCGAACGAACCCTTCGGACCTCTTTGGCAAGATCCACAAGGCCGCTCGACTATTCCGAATGACTTCACAAACTCGGAGATTGAATTTTTCGCCAAGATCACCGACGAAGTAGATGAACCAACTCTGAAGGGTCGACTAGCAGACTTAGTTTGGATCAGAGGTGTCCCACGCGATGTCAGATTCGCCCTTCTAGCCATCGACAGCTACACTCAGGATTCACCCAGTCCTGACACATGGTTCGGTGACGGGGAAAAATGCTGGAATCGAGCTATTAGCTTAGCACACATGATCCGGCAGGGTGCGGGTGACCGTCTTTGCAACATCGAGACGTCGATCATAAGTGCGATTGAGATATCATCGACAGACAGGGGGTTCTTCGCTTTCAAGCTTGCCAGAACCCTGGAGTGCAATAAGCTTGGCGAGCCTCATTCAACGACGGTCGCAGAGAAATTACGATGTCTTGCAAAGGCATTCGCTTCAGCCGGCAACCATTATGCTAGCGGTAGGCACTATAGCTCTGCTGCGCGCTGGTACAAAGTGTCAGGTGACAAACCTAGGTCTATTGAGATGACCGTCGCCGAAGCGGAATCCTTCGTTAGCGATGCTCACGCTAGACTCGCTTCTGACGACCCGAGCCATGCCGTCGCAGCTGGATTCTTGGAAAGCGCCATACAAGTCTATCGCGATGTTCCTCGAGCCCACCGCGATATGCATAATATAGATGATCGCATCCAGGAACTTAAGCTTCGCCTGAGTGACTATGGCGAGCGCGCACTAGATGAGATGATGACAATCTCCAGCTCCTCAATAGATGTCACAGACAGCATCGAGGCGGCTCGCGATTCGGTCAGTAGCAAGCCAATCCACGAAGCACTGAGAGCGTTCGTTAGTCTCTCCAGAGTCAGCGCTAAAGAACTGCGTGATCTTGCCCTGGATAGCCTTGACAGATTCCCGCTTCAGGCATTCTTTACCACGATAACATCAAGCGCTGACGGTCGAACAATTGCCAAATCACCCGGAATGAGTCCTTCAAAGTCTCCGGATGAGAATGAGGAAGCGATTCTCGCAGTGATGTCGAGTATTTACTGTGGCACGAGCATTGGCTTAGCCGTCCAATCGTGTATTTTCCCTGCATTAGAAGTCTTGACTCAGGAACATCGCTTGCAAACTGGCTACTTCATCGAGCTTGCTCGAAGATCGCCTATTGTTCCGCATGGAAGGGAGTTGCTCTTTGGAAGAGCATTAGCGGAGGGATTCAACAGAAACTTCGACGTTGCTATACACCTCCTAGCACCTCAGATCGAGCACATGGTGCGAATTCAACTAAAACTCGCGGGCGTAAGTACAACCCATCTCGACCGGAATGGCATAGAAACTGAAAACGGGCTAAGCGCACTTATAGACTTGCCCGAGACTGAAGAAATATTTGGCGAAGACTATACCTACGAAATAAGGAACCTGTTTTGCGAAGCCTTAGGCCCGAATCTTCGTAACAACATTGCCCACGGCCTGCTCGATGATCAACAGGCCAGTTCTTTTGAAACTGTTTATGCGTGGTGGTTCGGGTTGAAGTTGGTGATCAACAGCTTTTGGAACTCCTTGGCAGCTGATTCTTGCGACGAATCGCAAGAGCAGACTGATGACGACGAATTAAATAACCCGGCGGACTGCTGACTCTAGGCATATTCAGCGACTTTCATGGGGACAGACTCAGTGGCACACGCTGCGCACAGCCTCGAGTCTCGGTATGCCGGTAGTGCGCCCGAGCGGTCAAACCACTTGTGCCATCGGGCATTCGGCCAGGACCTAGCCCTGCCCATCTGCATCTCGCTGACAACGCGATTCCCGAAGCCTTGCCTGCACCGCCAGCAAAGCCTGCCCTGATCGCATTGCTGGCATTGACATCATTCCCAGCACCCGCCATCCCCGGGGCCGCCGCGGCGCCGCCCGGGGGGGGGGCGGGGGGGCCGGCGGGGGGGGGGGCGGGGGGCCCCCCCCCCGCCCCCGCCCCGCCGGGGGGGA
>JAPPFO010000126.1:7837-9796 GCA_028875175.1 Chloroflexota bacterium
CCCGCGTCGCGTCCTGCGTGAGCCCGATCAGCCCCCCACGCCCGCCGCAAGAACCTGGTTCACCGCAATCGCCACCCCCGCCGCCGCCGCCGCCCCGGCCCATCCTCCGCCCCGTCATCCCGGCGTCCGCGGCCGGAACCCAGCACCGCCCCCGTCATCCCCGCGAAGGCCGGGACCCAGTAGCAACCACCGCTCCAAGCTCGCCCATGCCACCCCTGGCAGCCCACCTGACCAGATGCTCTCAACCTCCGCCTCTTCTCCCCCACCCACTCCTCTCAGCTCACTCATTCTTCCCCCACATCCCCAGCCAGCCCCGCATCCAACCAGTCCACAAACGCCCGCGGGCCAACTATCCTCACGCCTCGGTACTCGCCCAGATTCAGAAGCTGACGATCCCCTGTGACGAGATGACTTGCTCCTCCCGCGACTGCGGTAGCCAGGATCAGGTCGTCAGCCGGCGTCGTGGCCACACCCCGAACGTCGGCCAGCTCAATCACCCACAGGGCGCCCTCGCGAATAAAGTCCAACGCTAGCCAAGCGCCCGTTGGCCCGAGGCGCTGCGAGAAGTACGGCTTTGCAAGCGTCCGTTCGAGTTCTTCGAAGATTGGGCCGGACGCTACGAGATCAAAACGCCGTTGCTGCCACGCCCGCAGGAGATGCGCAGCCGGACCCTCCAGCGCGTCGTACCCGGCCAGACCCGACGCCAGGACGTTCGTGTCCGCGACGACGCGAATCACTCAGCCGTGGCTTGATCTACCGCCCTGTGTTGACTCTCGGCTCGCACTTCGGCGACCGCTTGAGCTACGGCTTTCTCGATCTGCTCCGGCGTCTGGTCACGAAACGCTCGGCCGAACGCCTTGAAGACTTCGTGTGCTTCTGCTGCCCACTCGGCATCGAGCTGTTCGAGCCGGGCAACGTCGTCTGCCGAAACGATCCCCGCCACCGGCGTCCCATGCTTCTCCACCACAAACCGGACCTCGCCGCTGAACGCCCGGTTAATCACCTTGCTCCAGTCCCGCTTCGCCTGCGACGCCGCCACCCGCTCCGTCACCGCCTCACGCCCACGCATACGAAGTCCTTTCGAACCCATCGAGTCCAATATAGCCCTAAATGGTCCAAACCCACCGCAATCGCTCGCCAGGCGCTACTGCCCACCCTCGCTCAACCCCGCCCCGGCCCCTCCGTGCCCCATCCCAGCTATTCCGGCGGTCTTAATCCCTCTCCTGGGGGAGAGGGTTGGGGTGAGGGGTCTTCCGTTCGTGCGTCGTCGGCCAGCAACATCCGTGGCTGCATTCGCGACACCGGGTCGCCGCTCTTCACCCTCTCCTGGGGGAGAGGCAGAAGCCGTCCGCGGCATTCGGTGAGGGGTCCCCCGCGCACCCTCCTCCGCGCCCGCCTCAGCTCCACAGCCGATCCACGGCCACGACAACACCCGTGGCCAGGCTCACCACCAGCATCAGCCGCACCGTCAACCGGGTCTCCAGGCTTCGCAGATCGCTCGTCAGCCGCAACTCCAGGTCCTTCAGGTCCGCCTTCGTCGCCAGGTGCTCATACGCCCCTTCCAACCGCGCCAGCCGCTCAGAGTCGGACATCATCGAAGACCCCGAACGCAACCCCGGCAAACCGCCCCTCGACCTCGAAGGCTTGGCGACTCTTCACCCTCTCCGAGGGGAGAGGCAGATTCGGCCGTCCCCGGCCGAAATCGGTGAGGGGTCTTCCGGTCGAGATCTCCACCCCAGCAAGCACCTTCCGATGCAAGCAAATACCTGTCGCGCCGTTCTTCACCCTCTCCAAGGGGAGAGGCAGATTCGGCCGTCCCCGGCCGAAATCGGTGAGGGGTCTTCCGGTCGAGATCTCCACCCCAGCAAGCACCTTCCGATGCAAGCAAATACCTGTCGCGCCGTTCTTCACCCTCTCCAAGGGGAGAGGCAGATTCGGCCGTCCCCGGCCGAAATCGGT
>JAPPFO010000121.1:0-998 GCA_028875175.1 Chloroflexota bacterium
GCATAGATCGGACAGTACGCCCGCGCGTGGATCAAACGCCGGTCCGCCGTCACTTCATCCAGCAATTTCTTGAAATCGATCCGAATCGGATCGTCCGGATCTCGGTCGGTCACGTTGGCCGTGTCCACAAAGACCCCCAGCCGCAGATCGGTACCGGCACCCGCCGTCGCCGTCTGGTTCCGCATCGCGCCCGCCATGCGCGTCAACTCGCGCGCCGAGTTGGCCAGCGCCCGTTCGCCCGGCCGCTCCTTTGAGATTGCATCCTTCAGTTCGTCCACAAGCATCCGCAGGTCTTGGCCGTCGGACGACACCTCGTCGCCCATGTCCAGTTCAATGTCTTCGGGAATCGCCGATACCCGCCGCATTAGGCGGCGCTCTTTCGCTTCGAGCCCGAAGCCGCCGCCTTGCGCGGGGCGCGCTTCGCCGAGCCATTGGTCTGGTGTTCCTTCGCCAGGTCTTGCAGGCGGCGATCGATCTCATCCTGCCGTGCCGCTTCCCGTTTTTCGCACTCCTCACGCCGCTTCTTGATGTCAGCCGCGTCCGGCGCCATCGCTTCCAGCGCGTCCCAGATCGCGCTGATCCGGTCCGAATTGCCGCGTATTTCCAGGTTCGAGTTGAAGGCCACCTCGGTCATCTCTTCGATGAAATCGCCCAGGCGCTTCTCCAGCGCCTCAACCTGGTTTCGCGTCTGAAACAGCGCTGTATCCAGCGACTTGTCGCCGCGCTTGTACTGGCGCTCGGTCTCCACCACCTGCTTGCACAGTTCGCCAAAGTTCTCCCGCAGCGCATTCAGGTTGCGCGCGATCATCCGGTGATGCGTCAGGTGTGAAACCGTCTTGTCCGAACTGCTGTTGCCGGCCCCTTCGGTCCCGTTGGCCGACGTCGCCGCCGTATCTGTTGACGCGCGCCCGCGGAGCCCCGGGCCCCCCGGCGCAGGTTGGAAGAAGGAAAAACGAGGCCCAAAATATTGTTGTTTAAGTTAGTTTAAAAAAAAAGAA
>JAPPFO010000121.1:1008-9727 GCA_028875175.1 Chloroflexota bacterium
TTTTGCCGCCCCCTTCGGCCCGGTGGCCCCCCGCCCCCCCCTTTTCTTTTCCCCCGCGCCGGAAACCCGGGGCGCGCGAGCTCCTTGATGCCATGAGTAACTGCCAGCTCCATTTCGTTGGTGTTCAGGTTTCGTCCAATCACGTCGATGTAGAGCGGCGCCGGCCCGAACTCGCGGACCTCCCAGGCGCCCAGCACCACATCAACAACGGCGCAACCCGCCGCGTCGGGGACAAACCCCTTCGCGCGAACTACGTCGCCAAATGTGCCCGCGGCCAGGTCGCCCACGAACGTGTCGACCCGCTCGGCGGGCAATGCGCTGGTGTCCAGCACCAGCCGTTCCAGGCCGCTCGCGGCCAAATCGTCATGCGGAATCCGCGAGTCAAAATCAACGTCCTCGCCAGGCCCCGCCCTGCGCGCGCGCCCCTGCCGAATGGTGGCCAGCAACAGGTCGGAATCGACCTTGCAATACACGCTGTCCACGATCGCGGCCTCGGCATTCAGGCTGCGCGCCCACGCCCGCGCGTCCCTTCGCTCGGCGTCGCTCGCCGCATCCGCCTTATTCACCAGCACCAAGTCCGCATGCCGCACCTGGTTCGGAAAAAACTCGCCCAGGTGGTCCCGCACCAGGGCATACCGTGTCGCGTCCAGCACCGTGATCACCGAGTCCACCAGCACGATAGACCGCACGGCGGGACTCGCGAACACGTGCGCCAACGTGTCCGGCGAGGCCAGCCCCGTCGGCTCGATCACCAGCCGCTCCGGCGCGACCAGACGGTGAATCTCATCCAGCGCCGCCATCAAGTCGCCCCGCACCTCGCAGCACACGCAACCGCCCACCAGTTGCCGCACCGTTAGATCGTCCGAGGCCAGCACCACCTGGTCCACGCCCTCGATTCCAAACTCGTTGACCAGCAGCGCCGTCGATTCCACCGAGGCCAGGCGTGGAACCAGCGAACGTAACAAGGTTGTCTTCCCGGCCCCCAGGAACCCATACACGATGGTTGCCCTCATCGCGGTTCGGCTCCTTCGCCGGCGCCAGCTCATTCAAGATATCGCCCCGCCCAACGCACAGCACACGCGCCGGATCAGGGTCCCTAAGCATGGGGAACAGCAGATTCCATCCCAAGTATCGCACGCCCACTCGCGCAATCCCGGCTGCGTCACCCCGGACCCGGCGACGCTGGCCGCTCTTTGCCCTCTTGGTCTCCGTCTTCTCTTTCTGCTAACTCCTCTTCGCTCACGCCTGGCCCCCTACAGCTCCCGCATATCCCGCCAGTTCGCCCCCGCCTTCGCATCCACCGCCAGCGGCACGTGCAGCGGCACCGCGTTCGTCATCAGCTCCCGCGCCACCCCCGCAAAGTCGTCTAGCTCCTCCGACGGCAGCTCGAACAGCAGGTCGTCATGCACCTGCAGCAGCATCCGCGCCGCGAAGCCCTGCTCGCGGATCGCCCGGTCCAGCTTCACCATCGCCACCTTCATGATGTCCGCCGTCGTCCCCTGGATCGGCATGTTGATCGCCATCCGTTCCGCCGCCGCCCGCTCGTGGAACGCCCGAGAATTCAACTCCGGCAGGTACCGCCGCCGCTGGAACAACGTCTCCACGTACCCCCGCTCGTGCGCCTGCGCGATCGTCGAGTCCATGTACCCCTTCACGCCCGGATACGTCGCGAAATACGTCTCGATGAACGTGGCCGCCTCCCCCCGCGAAAACTCCGTCCGCGAGGCCAGCCCCTGGGCGCTGATCCCGTACACGATCCCGAAATTCGTCGTCTTCGCCAGCCGCCGCATGTCCTCCGTCACCTCGTCCAGCGTCACCTCGTGCAGGCTCGCCGCCGTGGACGAATGGATGTCGTGCCCGTTCGCAAACGCCTCGCACATCGCCGCGTCCTCGCTGATGTGCGCCAGCACCCGCAGGTCGATCTGCGAATAGTCGATCGCCAGCAGCGTCCACCCCTCGCGCCCCGCCACGAATGCCCGCCGGATCTCCCGCCCCCGGGCCGTCCGGATCGGAATGTTCTGCAGATTCGGATTCGCCGACGACAGCCGCCCGGTCGCCGTGCCCGCCTGGTTGAACGTCGTATGCAGCCGCCCCGTCGACGGATGCGCCAGGTCAGGCAGCGTGTCGATATACGTCGACTTCAGCTTGCTCAGCTCCCGGTACTCCAGCACCCGCCCCACAATCGGGTTGTCGTCCACCAGCCCTTCCAGCACCCCGCTCGCCGTCGAGTACCCGGTCTTCGTCTTCCGCCCCGCCGGCAGCCCCAGTTCCTCGAACAGCACTGTTCCGAGCTGCTTCGGCGAGTTCACATTGAACTCGTGCCCCGCGTCCGTATAGATCCCCGACTGCAAGTCGGCAATCTCCTCCGCCATCTCCCGCGACAGGTCCCCCAGCGCCCCCGCGTCCAGCCTGATCCCCCGCCGTTCCATCTCGCTCAGCACCAGCGCCAGCGGCATCTCCACGTCGTGCAGCAGTTCCGTCAGCTTCAGGTCGTCGATTTCCGCGTCCATCTCATCGGCCAGTCCCAGCGCCAGCGCCGCCCGCAACGCCGCCGGCGCCGCCGCGTCCGCCGGATCCGGCCGCATCAACCCGCCCGCCACCTGCGCATCCGGCAGCGCCGGCTCGACGTCCAGCCCCTTCCGTCGGAACACCAGGTCGTCCAGCGTGCGCGGAATCGCGCTCGGCGTCGCCACGTACGCCGCCAGCAGCAGGTCCGCCTCCACGCCCCGCAGCGCCACCTCCCGCGACGCCAGCGCGCTATGCAGTTCCTTCGAGTCGAACGCCGCCTTTTCCGCCTCTCCGTCCTCCAGCCAGCCCTTCAACGCGTCCAGCGGTCCGCCCTCACCGTCCAGGCTCACGTAGGCGGTCTCGTCCCCCCACGCCAGCCCCAGCCCCAGCAACTCCACGCTCCACGACGATCCCCGCGTATACGGATACACCGCCACCCGCTCCGCCTCCGCCAGCTGCTTCGCCAGCGCCTTCGCGCCTTCGGCGTCCTGGATCAGATCGGGCTGCACCTGAAGCTGTTCATCCTCGACCTGAGCAGAGGTTTGGAGAAACCCCATCCGCTCCACCACGTTGCGGAACTGCAGCTCCCGCATAAGCCCCTGCACGGCGTCCACGTCCGCCTGCCACAGCCGCGTCCGCTCCTGGTCGAACTCCACCGGCACGTCGCACACGATCGTCGCCAGGCGCCGCGACAGCTGCGCGATCTCCTCCTGCCCGTCCAGCCGACGCCGGATCGCCGGCCGGATGTCCTCCAGGTGTGCGTAGATGTCGTCGATGTCGTCGTACGTCGCCAGCAAGGTCGACGCCGTCTTCTCCCCGACCCCCTTGACGCCAGGAATGTTGTCCGAGCTATCCCCCACCAGGCCCTTGAAATCCACCACCTGCGACGCCGTGATCCCCCACCTGTCCGCGATCGCCGCCTCGTCATAAATCAGCGGCTGCCCGGTCCGCGGATTGGTACTCAGCACCCGCACGTGCGGCGTCACGAGCTGCAGCGCGTCCCGGTCGCCGGTGATCAGCCAGACGTCCAACCCGTCCGCCTCCGCCTGGCGGGCCAGCGTGCCCAGCACGTCGTCGGCCTCGTACGGCTCCAGGTCGTAGATGGGAATCCCCAGGACCTCGAGCAGCTCCCGGATCCGCCCGAACTGCGCCACCAGCATGTCGTCGGGCGCTTCCCGGTGTGCCTTGTACGGCTCGTAGATCTCGTCCCGAAACGTCGGACCCGGCAGATCGAACGCCGCCGCCGCATGATCCGGCGACAGCTCCTCAACCACCCGCAGCAGGATGTTGGTAAAGCCGAAAACCGCGTTGGTGGGCTCGCCGCTCGAGGTGGCGAAGTGGCGCGGCACCGCGTGGTAGGCGCGATGAATCAACGACATCGCGTCCAGGATCACCAGGCGGGGGCGCTCGGAAGCGTCCATACTGATCAGTCTACGCGGCCCCTTGTCCCAGCCCCGTGCAGCAGCGCTCCCCAACCAGGTCCGGCCGTCGCTGGACCCGCTCCCTGGCCGGCCAGATCGCCATCCTGGCCGCCGTCCCCACCGCCGCCGTCCTGCTCGCCGTGGCCGTCCTCACCCTCTTTCTCAACCAGCACTCCCGCCTCGACACCCTCTTGCAGGCCGAAGCCGACCGCGCCGTCGCCCTCGCTACTCCCATCGAGCGCGCCCTCGCCGACTCCCTTCGCACCAACCTCCGCTCGACGTCCACAGTTCCACCCAACCTTTTCCTCCACCGCACCACCGGCGCCCGCCTCACGCAGCAACTTGACGAGTCCCTCCAGGCCCCGGCCACGGACACCCTCCAGCAGGCCCGCGCCGCCGGCGCCCTCGCCCTCTCTAACGTCGTCCAGACCTCCAGCGGCCAGTCCGCCATCGTCGCCGCGGTACCCGACGGCTCCCTCATCCGCCTCGGCGTCGTCCAGGTCGACGCGGAGAGTGCCGAATCCCCCTGGCGCGCCCTCCTTGAGGACCTCATCCCCACCGCTCCCAGCGCCACCCTCGGACTCGTCGACGCCGCCGCCTACGTCGCCTACCACCAGGACCTCGACCAGCTTGGCCTCTCCCTCACCGATGCCGGCCAACCCGGCGAACCGCTCTTCCAGACCGCCGCCGGCGCCCTCCTCCGCGGTCCCCTGGTCGGCACGCAGCGCATCACCGGCTTTGCGCCCCTCGGCGCCACCGGCTGGCGTCTCATCGTCGAACGCCCGTGGACGGCCGCCCTCGAAGCCTTCAGCGGCCCCGGCCCCCTCGTCCTCATCCCCCTCCTCGGTGCCGCCCTACTCCCTGCCGCCCTCATCGGCCTCACCGCCGTCCGCGCCACCCCCCGCCTGCGCGACCTCGCCCTGGCCGCCCGCCGCATCGCCGCCGGCGACTTCCGCCCCATCCCCACCGCCGCCCGCACGGGGGACGAGATCGAAGACCTCACCACCCAGTTCGAATCCATGGCCCGCCAGCTCCAGTCCCTCTATGGCTCCCTCGAGCAGCGCGTCGCCGACCGCACCCGCGAGCTCGAGATTGTCGTCCGCGTCGCCCGCTCCATCACCCAGACCCTCGATGCCCGCGAAATCCTCCGTGTCAGCGCCGCCGACCTCCCCCGCCACCCTCGCATCCAGGCCGCCTACGTCCGCCTCGCGCCCACCCAGGCCGAGCAACTGGGCCTAGCCGCCTCGCCCCCGCCGGACTGGGCCGCCGCCCCGGCGGAGCAGCCCGAATCCAACGGCCCCCTCCGCAGCCGCCCCGCGCCCGCCGGTGACTGGGTCCATACCCTGCCGCTAACTGTGGCCGATGAACAGGGCGCCCTCCTGGTTCGAACCTCCGACGACGACGGCGCCGAACTCTCCAACTTCCTCCTTACCGTCGCCGCCCAGATCGGCATCGCCCTCGAAAACGCCCTGCTCTACCGCCAGGGCCAGGCCCGCGCTGCGCTTGACGAACGCATGCGCCTCGCCCGCGACATTCACGACACCGTCGCCCAGAGCCTCACCGGCGTCATCGTCCACCTGGAAGCCCTGGAGCAGACCGCCGGGGATGCCACGGCGGCCTCCGACCACCGCGCCCGCGCGCTCGACCTGGCCCGTGTCGGCCTCCGCGAAGCCCGCCTCTCCGTCCAGGGTCTCCGCGCCTCCGCCCTCGATGGTCAGGACCTCGGCGACGCCCTCGCCGCCGTCGTCGCGCGCGCCGACGCCTCCGGTCAGGCCGCCGCGCGCTTCAGCCTCCAGGGCGACGCCGCCGGCGTCCCCGCGCCCATCGCCAACGAGCTTCTGCGCATCGGCGAAGAGGCCCTGGCCAACGCCCTCCGCCACGCCTCGCCCAACCACCTGCTCACCAGCCTCCAGGTCACACACGACTCCGTTCGCCTCGTTGTCGAAGACGACGGCGCCGGCATCGACCCCTCCGACTCCAACGAGTCCGGATACGGCCTGCTCGGCATGCGCGAGCGCGCCGCGCGCCTGGGCGGCAAACTCAGCATCGAAAGCCAGCCAGGCGAAGGCACCCGCGTGCAGGCCCACATCCCGCTCCAGCCGGCCTCCGACGACCGATGATCCGCGTCCTCATCGCCGACGACCATCCCATCGTTCGCGAAGGCTTCGGCGCCATCGTCAACGCCGAAGCCGACATCCAGGTCGTCGCCCAGGCCTCGAACGGCGTCGAAGCGCTCGAACAGGCCGCCGCGGCCAACCCCGACGTCGCCCTCATGGACCTCCGCATGCCCGAAATGGGCGGCGCCGAAGCCATCCGCCGCCTCCGCCAGGCCAACCCCGGCCTGCGCGCCATCGTCCTCACCACCTACGACGACGACGAAGCCATCTACGAGGCCATCCGCGCCGGCGCCCGTGGCTACCTCCTCAAGGACGTCCGTCCGAAGGACCTCGTCCGCGCCATCCGCCGCGTCCACGCCGGCGGCTCACTGCTCCAGCCCGTGGTGGTCGAACGTCTCCTCGACCGCCTCGGCCCCGAGGACGCCGACGACACGCCCCCGATCGAAGCTTTAACTCCCCGCGAGCTCGAGGTCCTTCAGATCATGGCCCGAGGCGCCCGCAACCGCGACATCGCCGAGGAACTCGTCATCTCCGAACGCACCGTCAAAATCCACGTCGCCAACGTCATCGCCAAGCTCGGTGTCACCAACCGCACCGCCGCCGTCGTCCGAGCCATCGACCTCGACCTCATCTCCCACCGCGACAGCTAGCCACGAAGCAGTCCGGAGCGACGACAAAGTCTCAGTCGGGGTTCGCTGGAGTTCACCCAGCCGGAGAGAGCAGCAAAAGTAGAAAGCTGGTCGGGGTTACGCTGGGTGGGCGTGGGTGCCAGCTGGGGCGGATCGCTATGCGACTCCCGTTAGCAGGGCGGGCGCACTACCGCCCCGCTGGCGCTCACGTACTCCGACTATACCGCAGGTGAACTCGAAAGCGGCCTACCAGTAACCCTGCGAGCCTTGCCACGCATGCAGTTGCGAGACCTGAGATTGGCAGGAAAACCTTCAGGCACTATCCCTATCGCCCATCCCCGGCCTCCGGCCTGAATTCCCTCAACGACAACCGCCGCCCCTTCCCCTGCCTTCGCAAGTCCACAATCTCCGCCGCAATCGCAATCGCGATCTCCGCCGGCGTCCGCGCCCCAATGTCCAGCCCGATTGGCGCGTAGACCTTCTCGAACTGCTCCGGCTCGTACCCTTCCGCCAGCAGCGTTCCGTAGACGATGTGCACCCGCCGCCGGCTGCCGATCATTCCGATGTATGGCGCCGGCGACCCCAGCAACCGCCGCAGCGCCAGCTCGTCGAACCGGTGCGCCCGCGTTACCAGCACCACGTGCGTCCGCTCGTCCACCTCGAACTCGTCCAGGAACTCCTCGAACGACTGCGCATGCACTTCGTCCGCCGTCGGAAACCGCTCGCGGTTCGCGAAATCCGCCCGCTCGTCTACCACGATCGTCTCGAACTCCAGCACCGCGGCCAGCCGCGCCAGCGGCACCGCAATGTGCCCCGCCCCCACGATCAGCAGCCGCGGCGTCGCCATGATTGGATCCAGCAGGAACCGCGCATACACCCGCGCGCGGCGCGACACCGGCTGGCCCGCCGCGTCCAGGTTCACCGCCCGCGGATGCCCTGAAGCCAGCGATTCTCCCGCCAACCGCGCCAGCGCCTGGTCGATCCCCGGCGTCGCCACGGCGTGCGAGAGCCCTTGACCTGACTCGTAAATCGCCCGGATGCCAATCTCGCCGGCCTCGATGCCCCGTGCGCCCACCAGGTGAACGAACGCGATGGCCGACCGACGCGCCAGCGCGTCCTGGGCCGCCGCCACCGCGGCGGCGCGGTCGATCACGGGCTGATCAGGAGAGCGTCGCTCCAGGACTCCAGCAGCACCTCCAGCGTGCCGCCGCACACGTCGCCCTCGCCCTTGATGTCGTCGATAAGGTCGATCTCCAGCGCCCGCGACCGCCCGTCAGCCAGCACTCGGATCGCCTCCGCCCGCACGTCCGCTTCCACGCAGCCGCCCCCCACCGTCCCCCAGGTGGACCCGTCCCTAAAAAACAGCATGCGCGCGCCAATATCCTGCGGCGTCGACCCGCGGCTCGATACCACCACCGCCGAGGCCACCCGCTCACCCTCGCCGGTCCGCGCCGCTATCTGCCGGAAATACTCCTCCATATCGCCGCGATTCTATCGCCGGATTACCGGCAAGCAGGCAGGCGAGTATCGTCGACGTCTTCTTACAGCCCGCACACCAATGAACGATCAGGCTGTCGACGACGCATACGCGCGCGGATCGTGGGAAGACCCCGACCACGTCCGTGACTACGTCGCCGCCGTGACCACCGTCGGCCTCTGGAAATCCGAGCGGCTGCTTATCGACAGGTACCTGCCGCGGGACGGCTCCATCCTCGACGTCGGCTGCGGCGCCGGACGCACGACATTCGGCATGTACGGGGCCGGCTACCGCCGTATCACCGGCTACGACCTGTCCGCCGCCATGATCGCGGCCGCCCGGCGCCTTGCCGCGGAACGCAGCCAGCTCATCCGCTTCGACGTCGGCGATGCCGCTGCCATGCCCTACGACGACGCGAGCTTCGCCGGAGCCCTGTTCTCCGCCCAGGGATTCATGTGCATCCCCGGCCGCGCCCCCCCGCGGCCGGCGCGGCGGGGGGGGCCGCGCGGGGGGGGGCCCCGCGGGCCCCGGGGGGTTGCCCCCCCCCCCCCCCCCGCCCCCCCCGGG
>JAPPFO010000013.1 GCA_028875175.1 Chloroflexota bacterium
GCGCGGAGGACGTTGATCTCTCCTGGTTCAAGCCCGGCATGCGCGTCGGCGTCACCGCCGGCGCCTCCACCCCGGCCCGCGTCACCCGCCAGGTCATCGAGCTCATCGAGGCCTACGAGCCAGAGCCGGAGCCCGTCGCCGTAGCCTGATTCGCTGATCGGCTAGAGACGCGTCGGAGCCCCCTTACTCGCCGCGACCGCGTTCAAATCGGCGATAATCGGTTCCAGCAAGGCCACGCCGTCAGTCTTCGCCTCGTCGTAAGTCCGCCACTCAAGCTCGCCCGCCACCACCAGCTCCGCCACGCCGTCTGCCCGCGCCGATCCCTTGAACTGCTCGATCTGCGCGTCCATCCGCGCCTTGAACGTCTCCACCGGCATGAAAGCCCCGATGTCCGTGGCCTGGAACAGGTGCGAGATGGCCCCTTCGTCGCCGTCCACCCGTCCCACTGAGCGACTGAAGCCGGAGCCCGACAGCACACCCGTCATCGCGTCCACGACTTGGGCCAGCCCTATGCCCTTGGGTCCGCCGATCGGCGCGCCGGCCCCGTTGTCAGCAAACGTCTTGGGATCGGTCGTGGGCAATCCCCGCTTGTCCAGCGCCCACCCCTCCGGGATCCGCTGCCCCAGCCGCTCGAAGATCGCAATCCGGCTGTTCGCCGACATCGACATCGCCATGTCAAGCACCAGCGGCCGCTCGCGTCCGGCGGGAATGGCATAAGCGATCGGGTTGTTCCCAACCACCCGCTCGCGGCCCCCAAACGCGAACATCGTCGGTCCCGCGTTCGTCGTCGCATACCCCACCATGTCGTGCGGAATCGCCATCAGGGCAAAATGCGCCGCCGCGCCAAAATGCCGGCTCCGTCGCGTGATTCCGGTCGCCGCGCCCGCCTCGCGCGCCTTCGCGATCACCGCCCGCATCGTCAACGCGCCCGCCACGTGGCCTGGCGCGAAGTCTCCGTCCACCAGCACCGTCGCGGCAGTCTCGCGCACCACCCGAACGTTGGGCCGCGGATTCATCTCGCCCGTGTCCAGCTGACCTGAGTAGCGCTGCAGCAGCCAGTGTCCGTGCGAGGTCACGCCCCGCATGTCCGCCTCCACCAGGTTCGCGGTCATGATCTCGGCGTGCTCCGGCGACATCCCGTGCCGCTCCAGCAGATCGCGCGTGAACGCGGTCAGCACATCAACTGGCACGCGGCGCTTGTTGGCGTCGTACATGCGACCCGTCCTTTCACCCTCATCGCCGACCACGTCTGGATGCGGCCATGCTAAGCGACCGCTTGGACGGCGTCCTTGCTACCATCCCTCCCGGCACAACCCTGGCTGAGACCCCGACTGCCCATGACCGCCGAACGCGACCTCGAGCCGATCGTCCGCGGCCTCTACGACCACCCCGAGCATCGCCACGCCGTGGATGTGACGTCCGAGGACGACGTCGGCGCGTTGCGCGCTGACCTTGAGGCCACCATCGCTCGCCTTTACGGCGACGACGCCATGTGGGGCCGCGGTGTTCGGGTGCGCATTGAGCGCGATGACACCGGCACCCCCTGCCGCGTCTGGCTCTGGCGCGGTCTCGTCGGCGGCCAGCGCACCCACCGGGACGGCTTCAGCAGCCCCCAGCGCACCTTCCGCGCCTAGCCGGGACGCCAGGCTCTCGCGGCGCCACCTTCGGCCTGCTGCGCGAAGGCAATCTGGGCGCTGGCCTCAAATTGGGCTCGCGGACCGTCAGCAGTCGCATGGCCGCCCGGTCCATAAGTGATTGAGTGCGAGCCACCCGCCTCTCGAACTCCCGCATCGAACTTCGCAAGCTCGATGGGCGGCGTCACTTCGTCGTCGCGCCCCTGCCACGTGCGCATGGGCAACTGGACGAGATCAGCCGCCAGATCCACCGGGTTCGCTACCGGACACACATCTCGAATCAGTTCCGCCTTGTTCTCAATCCCATAGGCCGCGTTTAGCGACTTCGCTCGGCCTTCCAGGTCATAAAACGGCCCCAGGTTCATCACCGGGTTCATTCCGAACCATGCCGCCGGCACACCCCGATTGCGATGCGCCCACACCAGCGCGGTCAGGCCCCCGCGCGACGACCCGCAGACGATCGGGCGCCGGACGGACCATCGTTGCCGCGCCGCCTCCAAGAGCTCGCTGAAAGTCGCGACTCCCGCGTCTGCGCCCCAGGTGTAACGATCGTCCTTGAAGTCGTACGACGCGATCGCATAGCCGGCCGCCTGCCACGCCTCGGTCCAGTCGCTGAATCTCCCAAGAACGGTGGACGACCGTAGACCGGCCAGCAGCAAGCCGACGGGCTGGCCTGGCGTGGACCCGCGCGCTGGAAAGAACAACGCCTCGCAATCGTTGACGACCGCTCGCTCAACATCCATCCGTGCTCGATTCGCCAACTGGGCAACTGCCGGCATCGGCGGGGCAAGTCGCCGTGGTTCTCGCGCGCGCCGTGATTGTGGCATCCGGTGCATACATGTCCGGTTCGCGCGGCTGTCATCAAGGACGGCAGACCATCAAGTCCGGCCAACGCTTAGCTTCCGCGATGAGATCAGACTGTTGCGACGATCATTTGCCGCCTCAATTCACCCTGCGTGGATCACGGACACGTGTGACTCCGCTCGGGCCCCGTCGGCATTGCAGAGCTTGCACCCCACGATTGATCGAGGATGTGCCGGCATAGTCGACAGGAAAAAGTGGCGGTGTACAGCACAGGGCCGGAACCGTGATGACAAGTGGCGGCGCGTGCCGATTACTGCCGGAAATTGGAATGCTGCGGAAGGCGCCCGGGATGGTGCGTCTTGGGTGCCGAGGGCGGGATTCGAACCCGCACGAGCCGAAGCTCACAGCCTCCTGAGGACTGCGTGTCTACCAGTTTCACCACCTCGGCCAGGCCGGTAGCGGAGGCAGGATTCGAACCTGCGGCCAAGGGCTTATGAGTCCCCTGCTCTACCTCTGAGCTACTCCGCCATTCCCGCCGTCTGCCCGGTGGGCCCACCTGGATTCGAACCAGGGACCTACCGGTTATGAGCCGGCTGCTCTGACCGCTGAGCTATGGGCCCACGGCGCTGCCCGGCGAGTGCGCCGGGCGGTCCCGACCGGATTCGAACCGGCGATCTCCTCCTTGACAGGGAGGTATGCTAGGCCGCTGCACCACGGGACCGCGTTGAGTCGGACGCGCCGGACGCCTGATACTAACCCACGCTCCGTCGCGCGGCGTCCGGTGGGCCGGGTAGGATTCGAACCTACGTAGCCTTGAAGGCGCCAGATTTACAGTCTGGTGGTATTAACCACTCACCCACCGACCCAAATGATGGCGCGCCCCGACTCTGCACTTGTAAACGATCAGGCGGACCCCAGGCGCGTTGCGCCGGAGCCCGCAGGCTGCCGCAATCGTACCAGTCGGACCATTGACCTGAGCGCCGCTCAAGGCTCGCGCGTCCCCGCCATTTCACGCACGCCTTGCCCGACCAATTGACACGCTAGCCGAGCTCACCGAGCTCCTGCGCGACTATCTGGTCGCTCCCCATCCGATCGCCGTCGCGGCGGCCCTGGCCTTCGGCCTGTTCTGGGGCCGCGCCGGCGCCCCGCTGTTGCTCGCGCGTCCCGGTGTCTGGTTTGGCCTGCTGCTCGGCGTGGTCGCCTACCCGTTTGCCCAGATCTGGCTGCACGACGAACTCACCCGCGCCGTCCTTGACACCGTCGCCGAAAACGTCGGCGCGTCCGCCATGCGTGATCAGGTCGCCCTGGTTGGCCTCATCTCGGCCATCGTCGCTGCCTACGCCGACGAGTTCACCAAGCTGGTCATGCTGCTGATCGTTGGGTTTGTCATGGCCCGACCGTCCAACCCGCGCGCTGTCACCGCCGCCGCGATCGCCCCCACCGCCGGGTATGCCCTGTTCGCCGCTCACCTCGCGCTCACCAAGGCGCTGCAGGCCGACCTCCCGACACCGGACCTGGCCTATGTGTTCAGCCGCGAATGGGCCTGGATCTCGTTACAGTTCGGCACCGCCTACATGCTGGCCCGCGGCTGGCTGGCGGGTCGCCTCACCGGCTACGTGCTACTGGCCGGCGTCTTGCACACCGCCGCCGCCTACACCGCCACCCTTGACGACATAGGCTGGCATCCCGCCGTCGTCACGCTGGTGCTGGCTGTCGTCGGCCTGCTCGCCTTCAGTTGGGGCGCGTCGCTCATTCCCGCCGGCCGCCGCTGATCCGCTTGTCCCGCACGCCCAGAACCGCTCCTCCAAGCAGCATCGGTCCTAGCGCGCCCAACGACACCACGCCCAACCAATCACCGGTCGTGGTGTACAGCGTCCCCGGCCTGCTGAGCCACACGTCCGCTACCAGCAACGCTTCCTTCTCTTGGTCAAGCGGCGTAGCCGCCACGACCTCGCCGCTCGGCGCTATCACCACCGACCCGTATCGCCAATCCGCCTTCGCAATGGCCAGCCCGTGCTCCGCCGCTCGCAGCCGCAAGTGTCCAATGTGCGGCGCCGTATACGCCGCCCAGTCGTGCGTCGGAATCGCCACCAGTGCCGCCCCCATCCTCGCCAGCCGCGCCAGCGTGTCCGTGTAGGTCCCGTCCGGCCCCGCCGCCAGCCCCAGCCGGGTCCCGGCCACCTCGTGCGTCTCATACAGCCCGGCCGTCACGCTGCGCTCCCCGATCGCATATACCGGGTGGTCCTTCGTCGTCGGGCGCGACATCCCGCCGTCCGGCGTCACCAGCACCAGCTCGTTTCGCGTCTGGTTCGGATTGATCCGGATGAAGTACGACCACACGATCGGCACGCCTGCCTGCCTCGCTATTGAACGCACCCCCTCCAGTTGCGCCGTCGCGTTCGGATCGTCCGGCGCAACCCAACCCGAGGCCTCCGGCCACACCACCAGCTCGGCGCCGCGCGCAACTGCCTCCAGCGTCGCCGGCGTGTGCATATCCGTAATCGTGTCCGTCAGCTCGCGATATCGCACGGTCGTAATCAGCGGCCGCGTCCGCGGATGCGACGGCACGTGATCGCCCGTCTGAACGATGCCCACGCGGATCGACTGGCTCTCCGTGGTGCCGCCGCCTACCGCCAGCCCCAGCCCCGCCAGCCACCCCACCCCCGCGATCCCGATGCCCACAACCAGGCTCCGCGTCAAAGGCAGACGGCCCACGGCCACCAGCGCCAGCGCCCCGATCGCCTGTCCCGTCGCCACCGTCAGCAGCGCCACCGGCCACATCCCTGCGACTGGTAGCCATGCGCGCAGCGGCGCCACGTCCACCTGCGTTGTGGCCACCATGCCCCACTGATGTCCGGCTGTCGTCACCAGCCGCAGATACTCGATCCCGGTCCAGGCCACCGCCGGCGCCCAGATGCGCGCCCACGGCCCCAGCGCCCGCAACACCCGTCCCGGACCCACCGGCACGTCCAGCAACACCGCCGCCAGGCCCGCGACAGCGCCCACGCCTACCGAAATCCCAAACCAGGCCGCGCCGGTCACAACCTCCGGTGGATTGACCGTCGTGGCAATCAGCCCAAACACCACGCCCAGCATCAGCCCGCCCAGACCTCGACGAACGCGTGGCGTTGCCCCCGACCGCGCCAGCCACAGCGGAACCCAGGCGACAAAGATCAGGCCCGTCCACTGCAGCGGCGGAAACGCCCCAAACAGCAGCAGCGCCGTCGCCACCGCCGCCAGCGACCGCGCCCCCAGCCTCGCCCCTGGTGCGCTGGCTACCATGCGTCGTGCAGGTCCCGAGTACCCAATGCGTAATCGCGCATGCTGAGAGTTTGGCAACCAGGCCGTGGCGCGCTCAACGGTTGGCCGGCCGTCGCGACGCGTTTCAGGCCTCTACGTGAATCGCTCTCTCGGCCACCCGCGCCGACTGGCCCCGTGCCAATGGTCGAATCGAGCGTCTACCCGTGACCGATCGCGGAGAACGCCGCTTCCATCAGCTTGTCATGGCCGGGGGCTTTGGCCTCACGCTCATCATGGCCTGGATCGAGGCCGCCCCCTGGCTCATCACGCTCGTCGTCCTGGTGCTGGCGGCCGGCTCCATCGCGCCCGGCTGGAGCCTCACCCGCAGATTCCATCGCTACTTCGTCGCGCCGCTCCATCCCGATGGACCTTCCGAAGACCCAACCTCGTTCCTGCGCACCGACGCCCTGCTCAGCGTCATCGCCTTCGCCGGCGCCGTATTCGTCTTCGCTGGCGTCCCGCCCCTCGGCTGGGCCCTCGTCGGCCTCGCCACCCTCAACCTCCTCATGGACAGCCTCGCCGACGCCGCCCCCCTCCGCCGCCTCCTCGATCGGGCCTTCCCACAGAAAACGACCGAGTGAACCCCTTGCTCAGCGCCACTCGGCGGACCACGGCGCGAGTCTCCCCATAGGACATGCCTCGCCGGAAACTCGCCCCGCCGCTGCCCTTGGCGTCGCTATTTGCCTTGACGGCGGCGCCTTCCGCCTCCGCCTTCAGCCCGCCCACCAGCCCAACGCCCGCTGGGACACAAACGGACCCCGGCCTCATCCTCGTCATCGTCGTCATCCCCGTCGTCCTCCTGGCCCTGGTCTGGATGGGCTACATCTTCTGGCTCATATTCCACAAGGGCGAAAACGTCGGCTCCGGCTCTCCTCCGCCTCCCGAAAACCGCCACCGCTCCCCGTCTAACAGAAGTCAAGAACCGCCCGATCCGCCCGGTAACGTAGGCTAGTCGGCTCCCTCTCAGCAGCGGGCGGTTCTGCATGGCGACGGCGGGCGACCCTGTAACGCTCACCATCGACGGCCGTCCTATCACCGTGCCTACCGGCACCTCCATCCTCCACGCCGCCGCCGAACTCGGGATCGACATCCCCACCCTCTGCTACCACCCCAACATCGCCGCCTCCGCCAACTGCCGCCTCTGCCTCGTCGAACAGGCCCCTGATGCGGCTGCCGACCCGCCACCCGCCGACGCTTCCCTCACCGGCGAATCCAGGCTCCTCTCCGCCTGCCGCGCCCTCGTCGAACCGGGCCAAACCCTCTTCACCGACAGCGAAGGCGTCCGACGCTCCCGCAAAGGCTCCCTCAAGGCCCTCCTCTCCGGCGTCGACCTCAGCGAAGCCCCCGATCTCGCCTCCCTCCTCACCGAATACGACATCCAGCCCAACGGCCACGCCTCCCGCGCCGACCTGCCCGTCATCGACGACAACCCCTACTACATCCGCGACTACGCCAAGTGCGTCATGTGCTGGCGCTGCGTGGACGTCTGCGGCGACGAGGTCCAGCTCACCTACGCCATCGAGCCCGGCGAACGCGGCTTCCATGTCCGCATCTCAACCCGCGAGTACGACGGCATCATGGACACCACCTGCGTCTACTGCGGCAACTGCGTCCAGGTCTGCCCCTCCGGCGCCCTCAAGAGCCGCACCCAGTGGGAACTCGAAAAGCAGGGCATCGTCAAGGACGACCGTGTTGTCGAGACCACCTGCTCCTTCTGCGGCGTCGGCTGCGGGCTCGAAGTCCACGTCCGCGCCGGCCAGATCACCCACGCCATGTCCCCCGAGGACCACCCCGTCAACCAGGGCTGGCTTTGCGTCAAGGGCCGCTTCGGCTGGGACTACGCCCAGAGCGACGACCGCCTCACCCATCCCCTCATCCGCACCGGCGAACGCGGCGCCGGCCGCTGGCGCCGCGCCACCTGGGATGAGGCCCTCAACCACGTCGCCCGCCGCCTCACCGAGATCCGCGACACCCACGGCTCAGACGCCCTCGCCGTCTACGGCTCCTCCAAGTGCCTCAACGAGGACAACTACCTCCTCCAGAAATTCACCCGCGTCGTCCTCGGCACCAACAACATCGACAACTGCACCCGCCTCTGCCACGCCTCATCCGTCGCCGCCCTCGGCCTCAGCATCGGCACCGGCGCCTTCACCAACTCGCTCGATGAGATCGCCGAAAACGACGTCATCTACGTCACCGGCTCCAACACCACCGAAACCCACCCCATCACCGCTCTCAAGATGAAGGCCGCCATTCGAAACGGCGCCAAGCTCATCGTCGCCGACCCCCGCGCCATCGAACTCACCCGCTGGGCCGACGTCCATCTCCAATGCCGCACCGGCGCCGACGTCCCCATGTACAACGCCCTGCTCCACGTCATCGTTCGCGACGGCCTCGTGAGCGAGGAGTTCGTTGCCAGCCGCGTCAAAAACTTCAACGCTGTCGCCGCCGCCGTCCGCGACTGGACCCCCGAACGCCAGGAAGCCCTCACCGGCATCCCCCCAGCCACCCTCGAACGCGCCGCCCACATCATCGGCAAGGCCGACAAGACCGCCTTCTACTGGGGTCTTGGCATCTCCGAACACACCCACGGCACCGAGGCCTGCCTCACCCTCATCAACCTCGCCCTCGCCACCGGCAACGTCGGCCGCCGCGGCACCGGGCTCAACCCCCTGCGTGGCCAGAACAACGTCCAGGGCACTAGCGACGTCGGCGCCATCCCCATGTACTTCACCGACTACCGCTCTGTCGAAGACGAGACCTACCGCGGCTTCTTCGAAGAGCAATGGGGTACGAAGCTGCCCGCCCGCCAGGGCCTCACCACCATCGAAATCGGCCAGGCCGCCGGTGCCGGCGAGGTCCGCGGCATGTTCATCATGGGCGAAAACCCCCTCATGGCCGACCCCGACCTCCACGCCTCCCGCCGCCACTTCCGCCATCTCGACTTCCTGGTCGTCCAGGACATCTTCATGACCGAAACCGCCGAAATCGCCGACGTCGTCCTCCCCGCCTCCAGCTGGGCCGAAAAGGACGGCACCTACACCAACACCGACCGCCGGGTCCAGCGCGTCCGGCCCGTCCTGCCCCCGCCCGGCGAAGCCCGCCAGGACTGGGAAATCATCGCCGAACTCGCCCGCCGCATGGGCCGCCACCTCGGCCTCGACAGCCCCTCAGAGATCTTCGACGAAATTGCCCGCGTCACCCCCAGCCACGCCGGCCTCAGCCATGAACGCCTTGACCGCGAAGGCGGCCTCCGCTGGCCCTGCCTCACCCCTGATGATCCCGGTGCCCTCTGGCTCTTTGGCGACAGCTTCCCCACCGCCGACGGCAAGGCCTCCATGCACGCCGTCCACTGGCGAGAAAACGTCGAAGTCCCCGATCGGAACTACCCCTTCATCTTCAATACCGGCCGCGTCCTCTACCACTGGCACACCGGCGCCATGACCCGCCGCTCACGTCTCGACGACGCCTACCCCGAAGCGCTGGTCGAGATTTCCCCCGAAGATGCCGATCGCCTGGATATCCCCAAGAGCGGCCTCGTCCGCGTCAGCACCCGTCGCGGCGCCGTCGAAGCCCGCGCCTGGATCACCCGCCGCGTTGCCCCTGGCACCGTTTACATGAGCTGGCACTTCGCCGAAGCCGCCGCCAACCTCCTCACCATCAACGTCCTCGACCCCATCTCCAAGATCCCCGAATACAAAATCTGCGCCTGCCGCATCGACCCCCTCGAAACCCGCGCCAGCCGCCAATCCCCCTCCCTCACCAGCGCCAACGCCTAGCCATTTGTGGCCCAGGCTGCGCGCAGCCTGGGACCCGCGCTTGATCGTCGGGACTTGTGGCCCAGGCTGCGTGCAGCCTGGGACCCGCGCTTGATCGTCGGGACTTGTGGCCCAGGCTGCGTGCAGC
>JAPPFO010000124.1 GCA_028875175.1 Chloroflexota bacterium
CCTCCCCAGGTACCCGCCGCCCATAAACACCACTTTGGACCCGGGTGCCCCCGAATTGGCTACCAATTCCCCCCCGGCAGGTGGTGGCGGGTCGTCCCGGGTCACGACCGTGAAGCTCGACTCCACCCCTCGATGCGTGACGGGCACGTCCGCTGCGGCCGGCCCGGCCAGCGCCGAGGAGATACCGGGCACCACGACAACCGGGATCCCGGCGACCCGCGCCGCCAGCACTTCCTCGCCGCCGCGGCCGAAGACGAAGGGGTCCCCGCCCTTGAGCCGGCACACGGAGAGCCCTGCACGCGCCAAGTCAATGAGCAGGTCGTTGATGTCTTCCTGGCTTCGCGAAGCCCGACCCGGCGCCTTGCCCGCATCCTCGATCCGCGCATCGACTCGCGCCAGCTTCAACAGCTCAGGCGAGATCAGCCGGTCATGCACCACCGCGTCCGCCGACTCCAAGACTTCGCGGCCGTGCACGGTAATCAGCTTCGGATCGCCCGGACCCGCGCCGACCAGGTAGATGGTGCCTGCTTGCGCTTTCACTGCGTCGCCGGCTTTCGCGCCGCCAGCACGCGGGCAGCTGCCTGCCGACCCAACGCGTCGGCATCGCTCAGGCGCCCGTGAAGCGTCAGCGGCGGCGCTTCGCCATCACCGAACAGTGCGGCCGTCAGCGTCAAATCAGTCTCATCTACCGTCGCCAGCGCACCGGCCGGCACGGTGCATCCGCCCCGCAGGTCGCGCAAAAAGGCCCGCTCGGCCGTCACTGCCGCCCGGGAATCCGCGTCGTCAATTCGCCTCACTAGATTCTCAACGTCCGGCTTGTCCGTGCGAACCTCCACCGCCAGCGCGCCCTGCGCCGGCGCCGGCAGAAAATCCGGCGGTTCCAGGATCTCGGCGATGTCGCCGGCCAGACCCGCCCGTTCCAGTCCCGCCACCGCCAAAACCGCCGCGTCGAACTGTCCGGCCCGCACGCGTTCAACGCGCGTACCCACGTTGCCGCGCAGGGGTTGCACGCGCAGGTCGGGGCGGGCTGCCAGGACCTGGGCCGACCGCCGGGCGCTGCCGGTGCCAACCGAGGCGCCCTCGGGAAGCGCCGCCAGGCCCTCTCCGCCCAGGCTGACCAGCGCGTCGCGCGGATCGGCTCTCACCGGCACGGCGGCAATCCGCAGGCCGGCCAATGGCTCCGTTGGCAGGTCCTTGTAGCTGTGAACAGCAACGTCGGCCCGCCCATCCAGCAGGGCGGCTTGCACGCCGCGGGTGAACACGCCGCGCTCGCCCAGCGTCTCGATCGGCCGGCTGCGGTCCAGGTCGCCCGCCGTGTTCACCAGCACGAATTCGACGCCCAGCCCGGGATTGGCAGCCGACAGAAGATCGGCCACCAGCGCCGCCTGTGCTCGAGCCAGCGGCGAACGGCGTGTCGCGATGCGAGCCTTCACCGCCGCACCTCGGTCTCGCCCCCTGCGCCAGCCGCTAAAGCGTACGCCCCGACGTTCAGCGCTGGGCGTAGGCCTCCGCCAGCACAGCCGCCACCTCCGGACGCGTGAACTCAACCGGCGGTCGCTGCCCGTCGCTCAGCAGCCCTCGCAACCGGGTCCCGCTCAGGAACACGTGATTGGCCCCGTCGTGCGGACAGGTCTTGGCCGATCCCATCCCCGCGCACTCCGTGCACCAGAAGGCGTGCTCAAAGAACAGCGGCGTAATGCCCAGTTCGCCCACGTCGAACTCATGAAAGATGTGCTGGGCGTCGTGCGGCCCGTAGTAGTCGCCCACGCCCGCATGGTCGCGGCCCACGATGAAGTGCGTGCAGCCGTAGTTGCGCCGCACCAGCGCGTGAAACACCGCCTCGCGCGGCCCCGCGTAGCGCATTGCGGCCGGCAGCGCCGCCAGCAACACCCGGTCGCGCGGGAAGTAGCCGTCCAGCAGCACCTCGTAGCAGCGCCAGCGCACGTCGGCCGGCACGTCGTCTTCCTTGGTGACGCCTACCAGCGGATGCACCAGCAGACCGTCAACCATCTCCAGCGCGGCCTTCTGGATGTACTCGTGAGCCCGGTGAATCGGGTTGCGCGTCTGGAACCCCACCACCGTCCGCCAGCCCAGCGAGTCAAACCGTTCGCGCAACTGCGTCGGCGTCAGGTGCCGCGGATCCTCGGCCCGGTCGGGCGATGCGCCGAAACACGTCACCGGTCCACCCAGCAGCACGTCGCCCTGCGCATAGAGCGCGGCCACGCCGGGATGTTCGGCGTCGGTCGTTCGGTATACGGCTTGCGCCTCCGCGGTCTTGTCGTAGTGGAAGCGCTGCCGCACTTCCAGCTCAGCACGACGGTGCCCGGCGCCGTCCAGCAGGTCCAGCCGGTCGCCTTCGCGCACCAGCGCCGCCGTCTCCGCGTCCACCGCCAGCGTGATCGGCAGTGGCCAAGGCTGACCGCCCGGCAAATGCATGTCCTTCAGCACCGCCTGGTATTCAGCCTCCGTCATGAAGCCGGTCAGCGGGCGGTAGCCACCCACGCGAAACAGCTCAAGGTCGGCCAGTTGCCGCGGCGTGAGCTCGATCGCCACGGTCGATGCCACGGCAGCCATCAGGCCGCCGCCACGCAGTCGGTCACCGGCGCCAGGTAGCCCAGGCGTTCCAGGCCGTCCAGGATCCTGGCCGCGCTTTGCTCCACCGATTCCATATCCGTTTCCACCACGATCTCCGGGCTTACCGGCGCTTCGTACGGATCGTTGACCCCGGTGAAGTTCTCGATCTCACCGGCCAGGGCGCGCGCATACAGCCCCTTGGGGTCGCGCTCGATCAACTCGTCAAGCGAGCACTTCACGTAGACCTCAACGAATTGGCCGATCTGCTCCCGCGCCTCGCGGCGTCCTTCGGTATAGGGCGAGATCGCCGACACCAGCATGGTGGCGCCGTGCCGGGTCCCCAGCGCCGCCACCCAGGCAATCCGCCGGATGTTCTCGTCGCGGTCCTCGCGCGTGAACCCCAGGCCCTTGCTCAGGTGCGTGCGCACCACGTCGCCGTCCAGCGACTCCACGCGGTGACCGCGGCGTTCCAGTTCCGGCGTCAGCCACTCCGCCAGTGTCGTCTTGCCCGCGCCCGAAAGGCCCGTCAGCCAGATTGTGACCCCGGCCGGCTCGTGCCGCCCGTAGGCGGCATACCCATTGCAGTCCATTGACTTGACCATCCCTAGGTGTTCTCGTGCAGACCGCACTCGGTCTTATCCAGTCCTTGCCACCGTCCGCTCCGCAACGATTCCCCCGGGCGCGGACGCGAGGTGCAGCGCGTATTACAGCCCAGGCTCGGGTAGCCCTCGTCGTGCAGCCGGTTGTAGGGCACGTCGTGGCGTCGGATGTAGTCCCAGATCTCGGCTTCGGTCCAGCCGCTCAGCGGGGCGACCTTCACCAGCCCGAATTTCGCGGTCCACTCGATCACCGGCGTTGCCGCCCGCCGCGCCGACTGGTCGCGTCGCACGCCCGTGATCCAGGCCCGCTTGTCGGCCAGCGCCCGCGCGTTGGGCGCGACTTTGCGGATTCCGCAGCAGGTGTCCGGATCGCGGTCCCACAACGCGTCGCCGTATAGCTCCGCCTGTTGGGCCACCGACAAGTCCGGCAGATACGCTGCGGCCACGAATCCGTAACGTTGCTCGACTTCCTCGCGAACCTCGTGCGCGGCATCGAAGAGCAGGCCGGTGTCCAGGTAATACACCTCGACGTCGTCCAGCAGGTCCCGCTGCGCCAGCATGTCCACCAGCACCATGCCGCTGGGGCCGCCGAATGAGCACGACAACGCCACGTCCGGCGCATAGGCGCGCACGACTTCGCGCAACACCTCCTCGGCAGGCAATTCCTGCAGCCGCGGTCCATCGCGCCGCAGGTCGATTTCAGCAAGTTGAACGTTCACGATAGAGAGAGAACCTCCAATGGCATGGGGCAAAACGCGCCCCTCGCTCGATTTCAGGTGCTCGACGCCGTTCTCGCGCGTGGTCAGTTAGGACCGATCACGCGGCCTGGGCACGGAAGCCCGGCCGGCGTCGAGACGTGCCTGGCGTGACCAGGACTTGGCGGGCGTGAGAGGCCTAGACCACCACGCCCCGTATACAGGCGCAGGTGCAGTGGCAACAACAGGACGTGCAGCCACGCGCGAAGCGAATCGCAACAATCGCCGCCGACACATGCAGCCGCTGGCTGCGCTGCGTCGGCGATAGGTCGGACGGAATGCCTGGAGTCAGACCGCGCATTCGCCCTCGCCGCGTTCCAGCACATACAGCCGGTCGCGGTCCCAGTCCACGAAATGCTCGGGTTCGTCGTCGTATTCGGGCGGCAGCGCCAGGTCCTTGAGGAGACCGTCGAAGTACAGCCGGTCGTACCGGTCCACGTACTCGTTGAAGGATTCGTCGTCGCTCTCGCGATTCTCCTCATAGTCGAGGATCAATCGCTCCACGACGGCCGGCGCGCGCTTGGCGGGCACCCGCGTGCGCAGCAGCAAGCCCAGCCGCATCGGCGACCCGTAGCGTCGGTTGCCCCCGATGAACGTGTGGTATGCCGGCACCTGGCGTCCGCCGGTCTTGATGGCCGCGCCGTGGAAGCCGATGTTGCCCACATGGTGCATCCCGCAGGAGTTGGGGCAGCCGCTCATGTTGATCAGGATCTGCCGCGTCAGCGGATCCTGGATGTGCATTTCCTCGACCTTGGCCTGGATGGCCTTGTTGAGACCCATCGAGGAGGTGATCCCCAGCTTGCAGCTGTCCGTGCCGGGGCAGGACACCACGTCGTTGATCTCGTAGGCGCCCGGATTCCCCAGCCCCAGTGCGCGCAGCTCGCGCCACACCGGGTAGACGCTGTTGTCGGGAATCCAGCGCAGCACGATGTTCTGCCAGTGGGTCGTGCGCGCCCGGCTGGCGCCGTACCGGCGCAGGATGTCCGCCAGACCACGGAACTGCTCGGGACTCAGGTCGCCCTGGTTCACCTTCACTTCCATGGTCGAGTACCCGGCCTGCACCTGCGGCGCCACGTTCGTTGCGCAGAAGCGCTCGAAGAGATCGGCGTGTTCTTCCGCGATCGTCGGCGCCTCGGCCGGCAACTCCGGCGCGTCCGCCTCTTCGTTGTCGATGAAGACCAGGTCGTCCAGGTCGTATTCGCGCTGCGCCCAGGCGCCGGTCAGCTCGGCCTCCACCATCTCGCGGAACTTCTCGATTCCGACTCGGTGCACCAGGAACTTGATGCGGGCCTTGGCCCGGTTGCGCCGCAGCTCGTCCGACCGGTTGAAGATTCGCAGCACCGCCTCGGACACTCGCAGGTAGTCGCTGAGCGGCACGAAGTCGTACAGCTCGAACGCGTGCTTGGGCATGATCGAGAGCCCGCCGCCGGTCAGGATCCGGAACCCGCGCTCTTCCTTGCCGTCCACTTCTCGGATGGTCGAGAAGAAGGCCAGGTCGTGGATTTCGCCGATCGTGCGGTCGGTGTCGGATCCGCTGAATGAAACCTTGAACTTGCGCGGCAGCAACTGCGTCAGCGGGTTGCGCACGAAGTAGCGCACGAAGGCCCCCGCGTACGGCGTCGCGTCGAACGTCTCGTCGTCCGCCACGCCCGCCCAGGGGTCGCCGGTGACGTTGCGGACGGTGTTTCCGCAGGCTTCACGCGTCGACAGCCCCGCGCGACCCAGCACCCGCAACGCATCCCAGGCCAACGGCAGCGGGATGTGGTGTATCTGGACGTTCTCGCGCGTGGTGATGTGACCCTTCTTCAGCGGAGCGAAACGCTCGGTCACCTCGGCAAAGGCGTCCAGCTGGTCCGCGGTGACGCCGCCCATGGGCAGCTTCACCCGCAGCATCTGTACGTTGGGCTGGCGCTGGCCGTAAACGCCCTGCTTCAGCCGGTATCCGATGAACTTTTCTTCGACGCGCTGACCGGCCAGATAGGCGCGGGCCTCGGTGGTGAAGTCCTCGAATTCCTCATCGAGGATGTCAATCACGTACCCAGCGGTGTCTTTGCGTTCAGTTATCGCCATGCCTGGCCTCCACGCGCCGCCGTCGCGGCGGGGTTGTAAGCCTACCTGGATTCCCCGCGCAGGTAGGTGCGCTGATTCTATGAAGTAAGGGCCGCCGGGCGCCACTCAAATTAGACCCGATCGGCCGACCACTCGTGAAACGCCAGCGGCAACCGGGGGTCGTTGGCGGACGGCGGCCGCTCGGGGCCGAACAGCGACTTCACGGCATCGTTCCGGCTCAGGCGCACGCGCCGACCGCTCACTGTCATCGCGATCGTGTCGCCCTCGTCCACCGGATCCAGGTCGTCGCGCCCGTAGGCCCGCGCCAGTCCCACCGGGTCCTCGATGCGGATCATCCCGATGTAATCGGCGGACTGCATGATTCCAACCGCATCCAGCGCGTCCGTCACGTCGTCCGCCCGCGCCGGCGCCGCGAGGGTGGCGTGCACCGTTGGGTTCCGCCCGGCCTGGCGCTCGGCCACTGACTGGGTGGAGGTCTTGACCGCCGGGTCGTCCCACTCCGCCAGCAGGCGCGCGATCATCGGCACCACCAGGTCGGCCGGCCCGCCGTATTCCGCCATGGCTGTGCCGCGCGCGAACACATAGGCTCCGGCCCGGCCGTCGCGCTCGGCCACCCACACGGTCGAGTTTCGACGCTTCAGCATCGCCCGCATGTGGTCCGGCGGTCGTACCGCGCCCCAGGCCCGGGCCTCGTTGATCTCCGACAGTGCCTCGAAGTCTTCGTCCGTCGCCGGCCGGATCTCAGGTACCGGCTCCGACGGCAGAAACGACCGGTTCCCCCGGTCGAACCGATACACCCGCACCGTCCCGCCGTACTCCCAGCCCTGCTTCCGGTACCAGCTGGGCACGCCGGTCGACAGCAGGCTGACGTGACTGCCCAGTTCCGCCATCCGCTCAATGCACGCGTCCAGCACCTGCGTGGCATAACCCCGCCGACGGTACGGCACGTCGGTCGAGACTCCGTTGATCCCGCCGATCCGCAAGACCACATCGCCTAGGCGCGTGTCGTGGGGATAGATGGCCGTGGAGGCCACGATCTGGTCATCCTCGCGGACGACAAAGATGTTCGGCACGTTGTCCGGCTGGTGCACGTGCGGCCAGTCCTCGCCGTAGGTGGGATCGCTGCCCACCTCCTGGCGCATGACCCGGTTGACGTGGTCGATCAGGTCCTGCCGCTCGTCCAACCGCATTACCCGCGGCCCGTCCGCGCTCATCTCAGACCCTCTTTCCTCATCGTGGATTCCCCGCGCGGCGTCTCACCCTAGCCTGAATCTCCGTCGTCAACCCGTCCAGCCACGGCGCACAACAGGTCACAATGGACCGTCGCTTCCCATTCATCGCAACCCGAAGGGCCCGTGAACGAATACACCGCCGCCAACCGCGACGCCTGGGACGCCATCGCCGAGCAACGACACAGCATATGGCCGTCGGCGGACTTCTTTGCCCGCGGTGGATCGCTGCTGCGCGAGCACGAGTTGGAAGCCGCCGGCGATGTCCGCGGCCTGCGTCTCTGCCACCTCCAGTGCGGCAGCGGCGAAGAGACGCTCTCCTGGGCCAACGCCGGCGCCACGGTCACCGGCGTCGACATCAGCCCCAAACAGATCGACCTCGCAACCCGCAAGGCCCGAGACGCCGGAGTCCCGGCCGACTTCCTGGCCGCCGACGTCAGCAGCCGCCCGGAGTCGCTGGCCCCCGGATCCTTCGACATCGTCTACACCGGCGGCGGCGCCCTCGGCTGGCTGCCCGACCTCGACAGCTGGGCCGCGTCGATCCACGACCTGCTCAAACCCTCCGGCCGCCTGATCCTCAACGAGGAGCACCCGCAGCTCGCCAACCTCGAGGTTCGCGACGGCGCCGTCGCCATCGTCGGCGACTACTTCGACCGCCAGCCCCACCGCACCACCGGCTGGCGTCACTTCGCCGGCGCCGAAGACGCTCCCGAACCCAGGTGGGAGTTCAGCTGGACCCTCGGCGACATCGTCACCAGCATCGCCCGCGCCGGCCTCCGCATCGACAGCCTCCAGGAGTTCCCCAGCACCGCCAGCTGGCGCTTCGGCGACGACCTCCCGACCGTCCGCCGCCTGCTCGGTTCCTACCTGCTCATAGCTCGCAAGTTGGGCTCATAGCGTCATGACCGCGCACGCGAGGCGACATCCAGCCGGCGGCGTGACGAGCGGGGATCGTCACCACAGCGTGGTCCACGCTTGCGCCGCGAGGTGAGCCGGGCCTGGCGGTTCGAGGAACTCAGAAGCCGCTCGAGGTAACGCGCACCGGCCGGCCAGGCAAAGCCGATTCGCACGGTCAACCGAGAGGGCCCGCACCTGGAAACCAGGCGCGGGCCCTCTCAGACAGTCATTGGCGGCAGCAAGCGCCGCCTGGAAGGTTAGGCCTCCGCTGGCGATCCCTCCTCGTCGGCCGCTTCACAGAGCGGCAAGCCGAGTTCGGCGACGTCGTTTCTTGGAATCTCGGCCAACGCCGCTGGAACGCAGCCGGTGAAGTTGTTCCCCTCGAGGTAGATCCTGCTCAGATTGGCAAGACCGCCCAACGCGGCCGGAATCTCGCCGGTTAGCTGGTTGTCTTCCAAGCCCAACACCGTCAGGCTGCCGAGGTTGCCCAGTTCAGGCGGAATTGCGCCACTCAATTGGTTACGCCTGAGCCAGAGTTCGTCCAGGTTGACCAGGTTGCCCAACGCGGCCGGAATCGGGCCGCTCAACCGGTTGTGATCGAGGTCCAGTTGGGTAAGGCCGGTGAGGTTGCCCAGTTCGGGCGGAATCGGGCCGCTGAGCTGGTTGGACCAGAGGCCGATCCACACCACATTGGGGAGACTGCCAAGTTCGGGCGGAATCGGGCCGCTGAGTTGGTTCAACGTGAAGTCCATGTGGGTGAGGGTTTCGAGGTTGCCCAGTGCGGGCGGAATCCCACCGGTCAACTCGTTAATGCCAAGCGCCACCCAGGCCAGGCTCTCCATGTCGCCAAGTTCGGCGGGGATGGACCCGCTCAACTGATTGGCCCAGAGAGAGAGTCGGGTCACCTTGTCAAGGTCGCCGATCGCAGGCGGAATCGCGCCCGTGAGCTGGTTCCCGAAGAGGTCCAGATTCGTCAGACCGGTGAGCTGGCCGATTGACCCCGGGATCTGGCCGCTCAGTTGGTTCTGCGAGAGATCCAGCTCAACAACGCGGCCCGCTTTGGTCGTGACGCCGTACCACGCGCCAAGGGGTGCCTCGCTGAGCCAGTGGTCGTTGAGATTCCAGTTGGGGCCGTCCAGGGCGTGGTAGAGCGCCACCAGCGCGTTCCGGTCGGCGTCGTACTGCGCAATCCGCGCGTCCACGCCCGAGACTTCCTCGAGTACGACCTCCTGGCCGTCCTCCAGCGGTTCGGCAGCGCGGAAGCTCTGGAAGGCCTGGTGGATCTGAAACGGGTAGCGCGCGTCGCGGACGTCGTCGCCCAGGAAGCGCAGATGCACCTGGTCGGCGTCGCCCGGCCGCAATTCGAACACCGCCGCCTGGA
>JAPPFO010000265.1 GCA_028875175.1 Chloroflexota bacterium
CGGTTGGTACTGCAGCCGAGAGTGCCCTGGGTGCCCGTGATTTCGATTCCGAGGTTCAACCAGTAGGTGTCAATACCAGGCCAACGCGGAGATCGGCAGCCGCATTCGAAGGCGATGTGCCAGTCGTCGGAAACAGCGAGCACGCCGGCGGCATGGGCGGGTCCGGGGTGCGGGGGAAGGCGAGCGCGTTCGCCGGTGGCCTGGGCGAGGAGCCACGGCTTAGTGGCTGGATTCGTGTCGGTGGACAGCGCAGCGACGTCGTCAAGGAGGTAGCGCAATAGGTCGAATAGGTGGGATCCCTGTTCGAAGAGACTGCCCATGCTCGAGGCGCGTACGTGGGTGATTCGGCCAATGGATCCGGCCAGCAGGCGCTGGCGGACGCGGGGCCAACCGGGATGCCAGGGGACCTGGTGGTTGACGAATAAGCCGATGCCAGCTTCGCGGCAGGCGGCGAACATTCGGGCTGCTTCGCTCGGCAGTGTTGCCAGCGGCTTCTCGATGAGGATGGCGCGCGGCCGCAGATCGACCAGAGCCTGGACCGCCTGCCAGCGGACCGAGGGCATGGTTGCGACGTGGACGAGGTCCAAGCCGCCGACGGCGGCCAGGCCCTCGATCTGGGTTGCACGAAGAGGGACGTCGAATCGATCGGCGGCATCAGCGAGGCGGGACGGGTCCAGGTCGCAGCACGCGGCTACTTCGACGCCCGGGAGGGCAGTCAGCGCCTGGAGATGCTCTGTGCCGCGGTTACCGCAGCCGACGAGGGCATGACGGGTAGTCATGCCGAGAAGGATAGCCGCGGCGTTGCGAGGCTATCCGGCGGCCCGCGGAGCCGCCAGGCCGTCGGGATCGGCGTCATCCGGGCGCATGCGCCAGATGTCACGTACCCAGAGGGGAACACCGATTCCAACCACGGCCGTGGCCAGACCGCCGAGCAATATGGCGGTTGGCGTGCCCTGGACTTCGGCAATCACGGACAGCGGCAGCAGGCCGAGCGGGGACAGACCGAAAGTCATCATGCGCAGTGCCATTACTCGTCCGCGCAAGGCATCGGGAACGAGCAACTGCAAGGCCATCTGATTGACGGACATGTAGACGGACTGGCTAAAGCCCATAAAGGCCACCACGACGGCCGCGGCCGCGAAGGAACGTGTAAACGCGAGCAGAACGAGGAGGGCGGCGTAAAGGAGGATTGCCGCGACCAGGGCACGGCCCTTTTCGCGAAACCGCGAAAAGGTGACGACCAGTGCCGAGCCCACGAGGGCGCCCACACCGAGGACCCCAAGTAAGAACCCGAAGGCTTCCGGTCCACCGCCAAGGTCCTTGCGGACGAAGGCCGGCAACAGGGTCATCAACGGCATGCCAAACAGTGATGGACCAAGCGCCAGCAGCATGAGCGCGAGCATGATGCGCGTGCGGGCCACATAGGCGAAGCCCCCGCGCATGTCGGCCCAGGTCGAGCTCCTTGGGCGTGGCGAGCGGGGCGGCGGTACGACGCGCAGCATGTTCACGCTGCTCCAGACATAGCCGCCGACCTGGACGAAGTAGGAGCCGGCGATTCCAACCGTGGCAATGACCTGGCCAGCCAGCGACGGGCCGATGATCCGGGCCGAATTGAGCGTTGCGCTGTGCAGGCCAATAGCGTTGGCCAGGTGTTCGCGGGGTACCAGGCCGGCAACGAGCGCGGTGCGTGCCGGCACGTTGACGGCGAACATCGTGCCAACGATCAGTGAGGACACAGCCAGGTGCACGACATGCACGCGGTTGGTGACCACCAGGATCCCGATCGTCAGCATCAGCCCGGCCAGGATGATCTGGGCAACGAGGACCATTCGACGGCGGTCGAGACGGTCGGCCAGCACGCCGCCCAGCGGCGACAACAGCAGCATGGGAATCGAACGGAAAAACGCCAGCAGCCCCAGGGTGAACTCAGACCCAGTCAGATCGAGAACCAACCAGCCCTGCGCCACCTGCTGCATCCAGAAGGCGACCTGGCTGCCAGCATTGGCCTGCCAGAGCCGGGAATACTGCTTATAGGCAAGGGCAGGCGCCACACGGTCGCGCAGCCGAATCAGCGGCCAGAGCAATGATTCGATGAGCGTCGATCCAATTGGCGATTGCGGCCCGAAAGCTTCGGGTATCGGCGGAGTGTGGGGGAAGGGAGGGGACTTCGGCAACCTGCGGGCAATTCCCGAACGGCTCAGGGGTGTCAGCGGCTGAGGGCCGCCCGCAGCAGTTCCGCGCGGTGGGCGCGTTCGTCGGGCGGGGCACGGTAGCGTTCGGGGGTGCGCTCGTAGAGGCGGTCGTTGTGCCAGCGCGGCAGGACGTGCAGGTGGTAGTGCCAGACTTCCTGGCCGCCGCCAGAGCCGTTGTGCTGGCGCGTAGAGATGCCTTCGCATCGGTAGACACAGCTCATTGCGACCGCTACGCGCTGCGCCACGGTGTGAATCTGCGCGGCGGCCTCAGCGGAGAGATCGAAGATGGATTCGAAGTGGGGGTTGGGAATAACGATGACCGATCCCTCATTCCTGGGCCACCAGTGCGAGCCGACAAAGGCCGTCACGTCCGGCGTCCGAAGCACGTCGGCCTCGGCTCCGCCGATGACCCGTCCGCCGAATTCGCTGCGGGCGATGCGGCAGAACGGGCAGTCGTAGCCAGGGGGTGCGTGTGTCACGCCTCGCACGAATACCTCACACCCACCAGAGGCCTACGAAACGATGGCCGCAGCCATCGCCGGGCAGCAAAAGCTCGGATGCTAGGCTAGCTCCCAGTGTCCGGGCGGTCGCCACGGCTAGCCACGTTGACGCTCACCATTACCGACCTGCTGACCATTGCTGGGGCCGTAGTGGGCCCACTGTTGGTGATCGGGGGCGGGGCGCTTGCATGGCTCCGAGCCGACATGTCCAGGATGGATGATCGCTTACGTGCCGACATCGCAAAGCTGGACGGACGCCAGCGAGCCGACACTACCGGCATGCTCGCGCACTTCGCCGAGCTGGACGAACGTCAGCGGGCCGACACCGCCGCCATGCTCGCGCACTTCGCCGAGCTGGACGAACGTCAGCGGGCCGACACCGCCGCCATGCTCGCGCACTTCGCCGAGCTGGACGAACGTCAGCGAGCCGACACCGCCGCCATGCTTGCGCACATCGCCAAGCTGGACGAACGTCAGCGAGCCGACACCGCCGCCATGCTTGCGCACATCGCCGAGCTGGACGAACGCCAGCGGGCCGATACCGCCGTCATGCTTGCCCACATCGCCAAGCTGGATGAACGCCAGCGGGCCGATACCGCCGCCATCAACATGCGGTTGGACACGCTGACTCAGACCATCATCACCAGCACGATCGCTCGCAGCTCCCAGGCTCACCCGTCGGCCGAACCAGCGAGTCAGTCCGTGCCTGTCAGCTCCACGCCGCAGGCCTAACCGATCCGACTTCGGGTACTACCGGTCAGACGCTTGCCTTTTCAAGGTCGCGGCGAAGCTCGCTGATTTGGTCGCGGAGGTTGGCGGCTTTTTCGAAGGCGAGGCTGTCGGCGGCGAGGCGCATCTGGCGTTCGAGGTCCTTGATGGCCTGGGCCAGTTCGACGCGGGAGAGGTCGTTGGTGCGGCGGAAGCCGATGTTGTAGGCGGGGGACTCTTCGGCGGCCTGGGCCAGACCGTCGTGACCGGATTCCTGAGCCACGCGTTCTGTCAGGTCGCGCAGGCTCTTGACGATGGATGCGGGCGTGATGCCGTGTTGCTCGTTGTAGACCACCTGCAGGCTGCGCCGCCTATAGGTCTCGTCGATGGCGCGCTTCATGCTGTGTGTGACCAGGTCGGCGTACATGATGACGCGGCCGTGCAGGTGCCGGGCGGCGCGGCCGATGGTTTGAATCAGCGACGTCTCGGAGCGTAGGAAGCCCTCCTTGTCGGCGTCCAGGATGGCGACCAGACTTACCTCGGGCAGGTCGAGACCTTCCCGCAGCAGGTTGATTCCGACCACTACGTCGTAGACCCCGCGGCGCAGGTCGCTGAGGATTTCGACGCGTTCCAGGGTGTCGATTTCCGAGTGCAGGTAGTGGACCTTGACGCCAATTTCGGCCAGGTACTCGGCGAGGTCCTCGGCCATGCGCTTGGTGAGGGTAGTCACGAGCACGCGTTCGTGGACATCCACTCGCTTGTTGATCTCGGCGATGAGGTCGTCGATCTGGCCTTCGGTGGCGCGGACCTCGATGGCCGGATCGACGAGGCCTGTTGGGCGCACGATCTGTTCGACGATCTGCTCGCTGTGCTCGTACTCATACGGACCGGGCGTGGCGGACATGAAGACGGCGGTCTTGATGTGCTGCTCGAACTCCTCGAAAGAAAGGGGGCGGTTGTCGAAGGCGGAAGGCAGCCGAAAGCCGTACTCGACGAGAGCTTCCTTGCGGGCGCGGTCGCCGGCCAGCATGCCGCGCACCTGGGGAAGCGTGACGTGAGACTCGTCGACGACCAGCAGGTAGTCCTCCGGCAGGTAGTCCAGCAGAACCCAGGGCGGGTCGCCGGCTTCGCGGGCGTTGAGGTGGCGGCTGTAGTTCTCAATGCCGGTGCAGCCGCCGGTTTCGCGCAGCATCTCCATGTCGAAGTTGGTGCGCTGGCGCAGTCGGGCGGCCTCAAGGACCTTGCCGCGGGCCTCGAGCCGGGCGAGTTGCTCGTCGAGTTCCTGGCCGATGGCTTCGATGGCGCGCTGCAATCGTTCGATGGGGGTGACGTAGAAGCGGGCCGGATAGATGGTGACGCTGGGGAGTTCCTCCAGGATCTCGCCGGTGAGGGGTTCAAGGCGAACTACGCGTTCAAGCTCGTCGCCAAAGAACTCAAGGCGCAGCACGAAGTCGTCGTAGGGCGGGTAAACCTCGAGCACCTCACCGCGAACGCGAAAACGTCCGTGCTCCAGGCTGGCCGAGGTGCGGGTGTACTGGAGCCCCACCAGGACGCGCAGCAGGCGCGTTCGGTCGTACTCGCCTCCGACCTCCAGCGAGAGGCTCATGTCGCCGTAGTCTTCCGGCGGCGTGATGCCGTAAATGCAGGAGACAGTAGCCACGACGACGACGTCGCGTCGTTCGAAGAGGGAACGGGTCGTGGAGTAGCGCAGCTTCTCGATCTCGGCGTTGATGTCGGTCTCTTTCTCGATATAGGTGTCGCTGCGCGCGATGTAGGCCTCGGGCTGGTAGTAGTCGTAGTAGCTGACGAAGTACTCGACGGCGTTGCGGGGAAAGAACTCCTTGAGCTCGGTGGCCAACTGGGCGGCCAGGGTCTTGTTGTGGGCCAACACCAGCGCCGGACGCTGGATGCGCTGGATCACATTGGCAATCGTGAAGGTCTTGCCGGATCCGGTGACGCCCAACAGGGTCTGCGCACGGTGAGCATTCCGGATGCCCTCGACGAGCTGGTCGATGGCCTGGGGCTGGCCGCCGGCAGGTTGGAAGTCGGCGGCTATCTCAAAGCCCGCGCGGATGCCGCTCTTGGGAAGGCTGGCCATAGTCGATTGATTCTAGGATGCACAGAGGGCGATGCTGCTACGTGGTGAGGACGCTCGCGAATCGCTCACTAAGCCACTGCCACCAAGATGACGAAGAAGACTCCAAACACTATTCACGAACATGCGCGCCGAAGGAGCTATTGCGCCGTGCCATCGCCGGCCAGCAACGCAACGCTCGATGACGTCGTGCGACGGCTTGGGTCGCATCCCGATGTCGAAGGCGTGGCGCTGGGAGGATCTGGTCGGAATTCGCGGTTGACAGGTGCGAGCGACATCGACCTACTAATCGTGGTGGTCGAGAAGTGGTCCAATCTGCGCGTTGGCGTGACGTGGATCGAGGATCGGATGGGCGACTTGCTCTTCGCGACCGCCAGCGAGGTCGAATCGATAGCCGACGCCGAGGCGGCGCAGAGTGCCGACGGATGGGTTTGCCGGGTAGCGGCATTCCTTGCAAGCGCCCGAGTCCTTGTTGACCTGGGCGGAAGGCTGGTGCGGGCACAGAGGGCAGCGCAACAGTGGCCAGACGCAACCTTTGCACCGACCCAAAGCGACGCCTACGGTGCCTGGCACAAGATCAACTACGACCGAGAGCACAATCGGCGGATGCTGGCGTCGGACGATCCGGACTATGCGACGGCGCTGGACGTTCGGCTTCTCTATGGACTCGCGGATGTCTTCACCGGATATTTCGCTATCCGGAGCCTGCGCTGGGAGGGCGAGAAAGCTGCGCTGCGGTTTCTACGCGAGTATGACCCTGGATTTCTTGAATGCTTCGGGCGGTGCATTGCCGAGCGGGACCAGATCGCCAAATTCGCGTTGTACGACCAGCTCTGCAAGAAGGCCACAGCGCCAGTTGGCGGCGTCTGGCGACACGAGCCAACCAGCGCCCACCTACGAGACCCGGAGTCGGCGACCCCGGAGGCTCACGCTGCGGCAACGGCGTTTGTTCAGTCGCTCGTACGCGGAAACTAACGCTGCGCATGCAGCACAACGCCGGACTGCCTGAACCGCTATAGAGCCGCCAGCGAACCTGCTCGCCGTGCGATGCGCTCGCTGGGTCTAGTCGGCGGTCAGAATCTCGCGCAGGCGCTGACCGATGATCTCGGGTTCGCCGGGTTGCAGGTTGGCGGAGGCGGCTTCGACGAGGCCGCGCGCGGGGTCGAAGCGGACGACGATGGGCGGGTCGCCGGCGAGGAGGGCGTCGACAACCGATTGAACGTCCGGGCCCTTCCAGTCGGGTTCGAAGCCGATGACGGCGGTGGGAACGAAGTAACGGTCGTCGTCGAATTCGACGGTGGCGCGAACGCCGTCCAGTTCGCCGACATCGTCGACGATGATTTCGACGAGTTCGTGGAACTCGCGGAGCATCTCCTCCTCGTCGGAGTCCATGTAGCTGCGGAGGGCGGCGTAGAGGCCCACCATCTCTTCCTTGGCGATCTTGGACGGGCGGCCGATGGCGTGGTTGGGGCTGTTGTTGAGATGGGCCGCCTCGATAAGGTCCGCGCGGCCGTAGAGGAGCCCGGTGGCCTGCGGGCCGCGAATGACCTTGCCGCCGCTCATGGCGACGAGGTCGGCACCTTCACGGATGAATCGCTTGAGGTTGTCACGTGGCGGGACGGTCATGGAGGCGTCCACGATGACCGGAACGCCTCGTGTGTGGGCGATTTCAGCCACCTGCGGCAGGGTCAGGCCGCCGCGCGGGGTGCCCGGCGCGAAGAGGAAAGCCACGGCGGCGGTTCGTTCCGTGATGGCCGCTTCCAGTTCCTCGGGCAGGCAAGAGTTGACGTTGCCGACCTCGATGAAACGCGCCCCGGTGAAACTGTACATGTGGCTATAGGGGCCGCGATGGATCTTCTGGATGACCAGTTCGTCCTTGAGACCGGTCGTGTCGGGAATGCGCCGGACTGCGGCGATATCAGTGCCCGTCATACAGGCCGCCATCGAGATGACCATGCCGGCGGCTGCGCCGGCGACGACCATGCCGGCCTCGGCGCCGGTGACCTCCGCGATGTACTCGCCAATGCGGCGGTTGAGTGTGTCGAGCGTCACGAAGGCACGTCCGGCTTCGGCTATGGCCTCGAAGGTTTCAGGCAGCATCAGCGAGCCGCCATGGGCGGTGGTGGGTCCGCCGGCGTGAATGACGCGCGGCACGCCGAGTTCATCGTAGATGCGGTTGGCGGGGAGGGATTGAGCCATCAGAACGTCCGACGAAAGCAGCCGATGGTGTATAGCACGCCGCAGGTTGGCGCCGGTATATAGTTCGACAACTAAGGTTCCCCACAGAGAGTCGCCGGCATGAGCATTGACGACCTGTACCCCGGTCTGGCGACGCCGCTTCCGGTGGCGCTTGGCTATCACCCGTTCGTTGACTACCGCTTCATTCATCCGGGTCGGGCGCGTTGGGTGGACGACGAGGGGCTCCCTCACGACGCGTGGGGGCTGACTAATCCAACATCTCTCAATGCCGACTTTCCGGCCGTGCCGCGAGGGGTTGAATTGCGGGCGGAACCTGGGACGCGCACCGAGCCGGTGCTCAAGGCCACGAAGCCCTGGGAGAAGCTGGTGTGGTGGCCAAAGGTGATGTACGAGGAAGGCCGGTATCGACTCTGGTACGAGGCGGTTCCGCCAGACCATTGGGATCCGGAGATCGGTCCCCGACTAGCCTGGCCGAATCCGGTTTTTGGGGGCCTGCTCTGCTACGCCGAGTCGGACGACGGGTTCAACTGGACAAAGCCCAAGCTCGGGATCGGGTCGTGGGATGGATCTACTGAGACCAACATCTCGCTTGGCCGCGAAACCGTGGGGCCGATGGGACTACACGGGGCGAGCCCGTTCATGGATCCGGACGCTCCGCCTGAGGCCCGCTACAAGATGTTCTGGTACGGCGACGCAACGCCTGGAGTCGTCGAGGTCGCTCGGCGGGAGCGTCCCGATGCGATAGACCCGCGGACCACCGACGATAGCCACGTGCGGGCGATGTACGTAGCCACTTCACCGGACGGGCTGAATTGGACCGTCCAGGACGAGCCAGCAGTGGTGTTCAGCAGCGACACGCTGCAGGTGGTGGAGTGGGACGCGCTGCGCAAGCAGTACGTCTGGTATGGGCGCGGTTGGTCGTGGGGCCGACGCACAATCACGCGGGCGGAGACCACGGACTTCAGCCGTTGGCCGCTGCCGCAGGATGTGCTGACGACTGCGCCGACCGCGCCGGAGCAGACTGATATCTACACCAACGGAAAGACACGCTATCCGAATGATCCGACCACGCACCTGATGTTCCCCACGCTATACGACCGAGCCACGGACCAGACGGCCATCGGGATGGCGACCAGCGTGGATGGCGTAGCGTGGGAATGGACGCCGGGCAACCCGGTGCTGCCGGTGGGGCAGCCGGGGAGCGTGGACGGCGGCAGTATGTTCGTTGGCACTGGGCTGGTTCCGCTGCCCGACGACCGGGTAGGACTGCCATACGGCGGCTACAGCTTCCCTCACAAGTTCCCAGCCAACCTGGCGGACAGCGGCATCTGCTGGTGCACCTGGACGAGGGGACGGCTGGCGGGAATTCACGCGGCTACCGAGGGCGAGTTCTGGACGCCGCCGGTGCGGCTGGCAGGCGGCGGGCTGCGCGTGAACTGCCGGGTGCAGCCAGGTGGGAGCCTGCGCGTTGGCGTGACGGACGAGGAATGGTCGGAGATTCCGGGGCTGGGCCTGTCGGAGAGCCAGCCGATCGCTGGCGACCAGTTGGACGCCACGGTGAGTTGGAGCGGCGGCGGTGGGCTGCCGGTGGATCGGGCGGTTTCGTTGCACTTCAGCTTGCGGACGGCTTCGGTGTTTGGGTTCGAGGTGCTGGACGGCGGCTGACGGTCGCGGGGCGGTGACGCGGGGCGCCTAGAATGAGGCCGCCGCCTGGACAGCGAGTCAGCGGTTACCGCATGCAGACCTTGCGAACGGCCACCACGTC
>JAPPFO010000142.1 GCA_028875175.1 Chloroflexota bacterium
CAACCAGCGCAAGGGCGCCCGTTGGTCCCAGCCCAACTCAAAATGACCCACTACCAAAGGTGGCGCCTCACGCCGGCTAGCGATACGAGCATCACCGAGATGTCTGCCAGTATGTCTATCGCTCGTGCAGGTCGCTTGCGTAAGTGGTCACGCGGCACAACGAACGCCATCCCCCTGAAGCAGGGACTTCCTTGGGAACTGTCGAAATAGGTCGAGCTGCGACTGTACGGCGCCTCGTTGTCCGCGCCGCTGGCTGGTGGACTGACGACCATCGCTGGTGGCACGCCATGGCCGCCCTCTGCTACCTGGGCGCCGCGGTCGTCTTCACCCGCCCGCTCCTGCTGGATGCCGGGACACACATCGCCTACAAACCGAGCGGCGACCAGTTATTCGTTCTGAGCATCTTGGAGTGGAGTCGAACCACGCTCTTCTCCAATCCCGGCGATCTGTTTGTGGGGAACTTCTACTACGGGTCGGGCGGCGCCCTGTTCGGGTCGGATCTGCTGCTTGGATTCCTGCCGGTGTATGGACCGCTCGCGTTGATAACCCAAGACCCGGTCCTCGCCTACACGTTGACCCACATCCTGGCCTACGCGCTCAATGCTGCGGCGATGTACGCGACGGTGTTGGTGCTTACCGGCTCGCGGCCAGCCGCCCTGCTGGCCGGCATGGTCTACGCCTTCGGCCCCCTGCAAATAGCGTACGCGAGTCACTTTCAATTCCTCGGCGCATGGTATTTGCCTCTTGTCGCGCTTTTTGGCGTTCGCTTGTGGCGCGGCGGTGGATGGTTGGACGTGGGGCTGGCGACCCTGATGGTGGGAGTCCAGTTCGCCACGGCCGTTCATCTGGGCGTGCTTGCCGGGATGGTCTACGCGGGGTTCGTGATCCCGTCAGCATTGCACCGGGTTCTGGTCACCCGCGACGTGCGCTTGGGGCTATCGATGGCCGGCGCAGGAATCGTGGCCAGCCTGCCGTTCGTCCCCATCGTGCACGGATATCTGAGCTTCTCGGACGCCTGGCAGGCGCAGCGCGATATCACGGAAGTACATCACTGGTCGGTCCAACTGCGTGACTACCTTTCGCCACACGGGCGTCTTCGCTGGTACGACGCGCTCATGGATCGGTTCCCGGTTCCGACCGGTGAGCGGCGGGTATTTCCGGGATTTGTGCCTCCGCTCATCGCGATAGTCGGGGCGGGAGCCGGTCTGCTGGGCCTCACAGGCAAGCGCCGTGAGTTGCGAATGGTCAGCGGCCTACTGTTGGCGCTGGTCCTGGTTGCGGTGCTGTTTTCGCTCGGCACGCACTGGAAACGGCACGAGGTCATCAGCGAGCATCAACTTCCGTACCTGCTGCTGTTTGAGCACGTGCCGGTTTTCCGGGCGATACGCGCCGTGGCGCGGTTTTCGCTGCTGGCCCATTTTGCATTGGCCGTGCTTGGCGGCATCGGGGTATATGCAATCAGTCGCCGAGTGCCCCGGCGTTGGCTTGCGGCGCCGTTGGTTGGATTGTTGGCTAGCGCGTTGGTCCTCCTGGAAGCATTACCGAAACCGCTGGCGACGTACCCAATCCCAGCTGACGAGAGCCTTCGAGAAGCGCTTCGCGAGGCGCCGCCTGGTCCCACGCTGCTGGCTCCCGTGTCCGGGAAGGAGGAAGTCTGGCGGATGTGGATGGTGACCGTGACCGGCACTGGGCCCATCGTCAATGGCTACTCGGGACACATCTGGCAGCAGTACTGGTACTTCCGCGACATGACCCAGAGGCTAATGGCCGGCGAAATGGCGGGGCTGGCAGCCGGCCTCCAGGCCTACGGCATCCATACGCTGGCGGTCGACCTCCAACACTACGACGAGCGCGATCACGCGCAGTGGCGTGCCTTCGCGCGAGGTCCGTGGGTGGTGGAATCGGAGCGGATCGACCAACAGCTGCTCATCCGCCTGGATAAGGCTGCCGGCCCGCCGGCGCGACGCTGGGCCGACCTGAACCTGACGCTGCTTGCAGACGTGGTGGATCCGGACGTGGGCTTCGTTAGCACGTTGGTCATGCACAACCCGACGGACGATGCCTGGATCCCGCCGGGCGACTCCCGAGTGAGGCGGATCAAGGTGCAGTGGATTCGGACAGATGGAGCAGTTGAATTGGAATACGAGACCAGCGCGCTTCCGCCGCCCTTCTTGCGCCCCGGGCAGGTCCATGCGGTCCCGGCGCATCAGTTCTCGCCGCCGAGCCCCGGCACCTATACCCTCCGGGCGAGCGCGGACGGCGAGCGCCTGTTCGAGCGGACCGTGCGGGTCGAGCCCGTCGAACCGGCTCCCTTTCAAGGCAGCGCGGACGGCATGATGGCCAGCCTTACCCTGCGTACCCCGACCAGTTATTCGGCCGGTCCCGCCGAGTTGATGCCACTACATGTGGACGCGCTGAACATTGGGCGCAAGAGTTGGACCGACGAAGCGAACATTCGTCTGGGCTGGCGCTGGTGGAAGATCAACGATGACGGCAGCGAGACCGAACAGCCGCAGTACGAGGGCCGGGTTGTACTGCTGGGCCACAGGTTCTACGACATCCCGCCTGGCCGCGGCTACGCGTTCGCCGGACAGTTGCGGGCGCCCGATGAGCCGGGTCGCTACGTCGTGCGGGCCACAATGCTGGTCGAGCTGGTCGCTTGGTTCGACAGTGCTCCCGTCGAGATCGAGGTGATCGTCAGACCGAAGGACGCCTAGGCGCCGAAGAGTCGCGCGGGCCGATCTGGACAAACACCTCGCCGTTATTGACGTCGACCGGAAACGCGCGCAGCCGTTCGGATTGGGCGCGCAGGCGCCGGCCACTATCCAGGTCGAACTCCATGCTGTGCCACGGGCAGATCAGCACCCGGCCTTCCAGCACCCAGGCCAGGCGCCAGTCCGTCTCGGCGGTGGCGACCAGGGTGCCGCTGACGGGACCGGTACACACCGGCCCCTGCTGATGGGGACAGCGGTTGCGATAGGCGCGGAAGCCGTCGTCCACGCGAAACACCGCAATTTCGATCTCGCCGTGCGTCACGAAGGCCGGCTGGCCGGGCTGGATCTCGTCCGCCGGCCCCACGCGGACGCGCGGCATCAGGCGACGGGAACGGGAACCGGCAGCTTGAAGAGGCGGCGGGCGGACTCGCCCATGATGTTGCGCTTGAGCTCCGCGTCGAACGGCATGTTCAGCACCGTGCGCGGATGGTCGAAGTCGTGGTGCGGCCAGTCGGAGGCGAATATGACCTTATCGCGCCCATCGAACAGATCGATCATGGTCAGCAGATCGCGCGAGCGTTCCGGCTCCTCGATCGGCTGGGTGCAGAAATACATCTCCTTGATGTAGTCGCTCGGCGGACGCTCCAGGAAGGGGGCGCCGGTGGGAATCTCGGCGTACTCCTTGTCCATCCGCCACATGCAGAAGGGCACCCACGACACGCCGCCCTCGGTAAAGACGATCTCCAGGTCCGGGTACCTGACCGGCACGCCGGACGTGAGCATGGTGAACAGGTTGGCCATTAGCGCGAACTCGTGGTTGATGGGATGGCGGACGATGCGCGATTCCACGTGCTCAAGGTTGAACGGAAAGTGGGGATGGATGATGCCGACGCTGTGGAGCATCACCGGCAGCCCCATCTCCTCGGCCGCTTCGTAAATCGGGTCGTACATCCGGTCGCCCCAGAGCGGCCGCAGGCCCGCCACGGGCAGGTACACGGCGACAAACCGATCGTCGGCCCCGTAGGTCCGGATCTGGTCGGCCGCATCCTTCGGGTCCTGCGGCACGGCCAGCACCGCCCCGTACAGGCCCGTCTCGCGGCTGACCCATGCGTCCGCCAGCCAGGCGTTGTAGGCGCGGCCCAGCGCCGCCGCGTAGTCGACGTGCGGGAACACGGCGATCTTGAGCAGGTTGTCGGGAAAGAGGATGCCGACATCAATGGACAACTCGTCCAGGTCGTCACGCATCTGCCGGGCCGTGGTGACGGTGCGGTTGCCCAGCCCGCGGTCCGGAAACGGGGGATCGAGGTTGAGAATCGGCGCGTAGCCGGGGATGTCCAGGTAGCGCTGCGGCCCGCGGCCCAGCAGCTCCAGCGAGCGGCGCCAGGGCATGTCGATATAGGGCGCCAGCGCCTCGGGCGGTTCGTTGGCATGCACGTCGCAGTCGACGATGAACACATCGTCCAGCCCAAGCGGCTTCCTGGAGTCCCGTGTCATAAGCTCAGACCCGTCCTCCGAACGGCGTGGGATTCTAGCCCGGTGGCCCCGCTGAGGTGGCGCCTAACCTGGCGCTGCTTCAGGTACGAGGGGCGCGGACATCCAGCGGCCGTTCGGGACGGAACTCAGAGCGCACGACGGCGAGCTTTAGCGGCAGCGGGAGAAGGAGCAAGCCATGGCCGAGAACAAGAAAGTCGTGATCGTCGGCGGCGGACACAACGGGCTAGTGGCCGCCGGGTATCTCGGCCGGGCCGGGCTGGACGTGCAGGTGCTGGAGCGGCGCGACGTGGTGGGCGGCGCGGCGGTGACGGAGGAGTGGTTCCCCGGCTTCCACATCTCCACCTGCTCCTACGTGTGCCACATCCTGCAGCAGAAGGTGATCGACGAACTCGAGCTGCGGAACCACGGGTTCCACGTCTACCCGCTGGACCCGGGCCGCCTGCACCCGTTTCCCGACGGGCGCGCCGTCCGGCTGTGGCACGACGACGAGAAGACGGCGGAAGAGATTCGCCAGTTCTCGCCCGAGGACGCCGAGGCCTGGCTGGACTGGGCCAACTTCTGGCACCGCGCCGTGCGGATTCTGAGCGACTACTACCTGCAGCCGCCGCCTTCCCTGGCCGAGCTCACCGAGCGGTTCAAGGACGAGGAAGAAGAAGAGCTGCTAGAAACGCTGCTCACGGTTCCGGTGCGCGACCTGATCGACCGCACCTTCGTCTCGGACGAGATGCGGGCGATGGCCAGCATCGGCGCGATCGACATGGGCAACCTCAGCGCCCCCGGCAGCGCCTACATCATGGCCCTCTACCGCTTCAGCGCGTACCGCGAGGACACCGAGAACTACGGCATCGTGCGCGGCGGCATGGGGTCCATCACCCAGTCCATGGCCCGCTCCGCCGAGTCGGCCGGCGTGTCGATCAGAACCGGTGCGGAGGTATCCCGCATCCTGACCGAGAACGGCCAGGCCACCGGCGTGGAATTGGCCAACGGCGAGGTGATCGAGGCCGACCTGGTCCTCTCGAATGCCGACCCCAAGCGAACCTTCACCAAGCTGCTGGACGGATCGGACGTGGACCAGGACGTGGTGGACGAGGTTGAATCGCTGAAGACCCAATCCGCCTCGGTCAAGTTCCTCTGCTCGCTGCGCGAGTTGCCCGACTTCTCGCGCCACCTGGGCGACGACTACGACCCCAAACACCTGTCCATGATCAATCTCGCTCCCTCAACCGACTACTGCGAGTCGAGCTGGTTCGACGCCACCAACGGCCGGCTCCCCGAGACGCCGATCATCCAGGTGCAGATTCCCACCGTGTACGACCCATCGGTGGCGCCGGAAGGGCAGCACGTGCTGTCCATGTGGGTGTTCTTCGTTCCGGCGCACCTCAAGGACGGCACGTGGTCGGAGAAGCGGCAGGAGTTCGGGGAGCAGCTGATCGACGAGTTCTGCCGCTACGCCCCCAACTTCAGGGACGCCATCATCGACTGGACCATGCTCACGCCCGAGGACATCGAGGACCGCATCGGCCTGACCGATGGCAACATCCGCCACGTGGACATGATTCCCCAGCAGATGATGTCCCGCCGCCCCCTCCCCGGCTGGTCCGACTACCGCACCCCCATCAAAAACCTCTACCTCTGCGGCGCCGGCACCCACCCCGGTGGCGAGGTAACGGGCGCCCCAGGCCACAACGCAGCCCACGTGGTGCTGGAGGAATTGGGGCGCTAGGAGACGGCGTCTGTCGCCCATCGCGTGACTCGGGGCGCGAATGGGCCTAGGCGCTTGTGCCGTACAACTCGCGGACAACGGCCAGGATGTCCGCGGGAATGAAGCGTGTTTCGGCCTCGGCCTGGATATCGGTGGGAATCCCATGCAGCGCCTCCGCAATCGGACCGGCGATGGCCGCCAGGGTGTCGGAGTCGCCGCCCAGCGAGACGGCGTTGCGGATGGCGTCTTCGAAGCTGTCGGACTCCAGGGCGCAGGTAATGGCTTCCGGCACCGTCGTCTGGCAGATCTCGTTGAACTCGTAGCCGGGGCGGATGTTGTCGACGCTGCGAGTGAGGTCGTAGTCGTAAGCCTCAGCGATGGCCGTCCGAATGCCACCGGCCGGCGCGCCTTGGAAGGCCAGCCAGATCGCGTGCACGGTGGCGCGGGCACCCTTTATCCCCTCCGGGTGGTCATGGGTGACGGCGGTCACCAGGTCTGAGGCTTCCAGCGCGGCCGAGAGATCGGCATTGCGATTCAGATAGGCCGCCGGCGCGACGCGCATGGCGGCGCCGTTGCCGAAGCTGTTGTACGGACGGGGCGGATCCATCCAAATCCAGGATCTGAAGTGGCCGCCGTAGCTCGCGTCCGGGTAGCGGCGACACCAGTCCTGGAGCGCCAGCTCAGGCGGGCGTTCGTGAAGCAGCGCGTCGGCGACGGCGGCGGTGCAGACCGAATCGTCCGTGACGAAGCCGCTCTCATTGAAGAATGCGAACGACTTGGTCTTGATCCACTCCCACTCGTAAACCGAGCCCACGATGTCCCCAATGATCGCGCCGATCACCTGGCACCCCCGTAAGCGCCGCTTTCATTGGCGGGCGTCATGGCCATGGAGACCGATCCTTACGCATCGATCGGAAGGCGGATCGTCACCGAAACTCCCTGCCCAAGCCCTTTACTAGTTATGTCAACCGCTCCGTCGTGCGCATTGACAATCGATCGGGCTATGGACAATCCCAACCCCCGCCCTTGCCTACGGCGAATGCGAGAGTCGTCCGTCCGGTAAAAGCGCTCGAAGACGTGCGGCAGATCGGCCGCGTCGATGCCGACGCCGTCGTCAATGACGGAAATAGCCACTGCCGCGTCGCCGTCCAATTCCGCCCTCAGCACGATATTGCCGCCGTCCGGCGTGCCATCGATGGCGTTGCCCAGGACGTTGCTTAATGCCTGGCTCATCCGCATCCGGTCAAGGCGCAGGTCCGGGAGGCGTGGGTCGGCGTCAAGTCGCAACGCAATCGCTTTGGCCTGGGCCTGCGGTCGCCATCGAGCCAGCTCGGACGCCAGCAGATCGCGAATCGACACCTCCTCACGCGAGAGACTCAGCTCCCCGTGCTCGGTCTCCGCCAGCGAGTTCAGGTCGGTGACCAGTCCGCGCAGCCGCTCGACTTCCTGGATGATGTGGTCCGACGTCGCCTCCGGCGTCTGCAGCCCGTCCCGCAGCCCGCGCGCCTCCAGCTGAATCACGCTCAGCGGCGTATTCAACTCGTGCGACACGTCGTTGACCAGCCGCCGGCGCAGTTCGCGCTGTGCTTCCAGGCTGGACGCCATGCGGTTGAAGGCCGCGCTCATCTGACCCAACTCGTCCCCGGACGTGACCGGCAGGTTGGTCGTATCGCCTCGAGCGATCGCCTGGGTCGCCTTCGTCAGGGCCGCCACGGGTCCGGTGATCCGCCTCGACAGCCAGGCCGCCAGCCCAACGCCAACGCCAACCGTCACCAGGCCGCCAATCCCGGTGATCCACAACAGCGTGCTGAGGAATCCGTGCGACTCGGTCGACAGGAACTCATGGTTGACATCCACGTAGACGTGGCCTACCGGCTGATTCGTCGTCAGATCGAACAGCGTCTCGCGGCGCCCGCTGAGCTCCGGCGCCGTGGCGCCCGCCGATAGCTCGCCCGCGTTGTCCGTCACCACACGCCCATCGATGCCCACCACGACCACTCGCAACGAATCGTCATCCCCGGACTCTGCGCCTTCACCCCCATGCTCGCCGGATCGTTCGCCCCGGGCGCCGGACTCCGCGAGGTACCCGGCCTCCGACAGCGGCCGATCCACCGTCTGCCAGCCCCCGGCCGTCGTGTATTCCCGGCTCAGGTTCAGCGCCAGCCGGCTCGCCTGGGAATCGCCAAGCTCCTCCACGAAGGCCCCCAGCCGCGCCTGTGTCGTGACATACCCCACCACCACGCTGACGACCACCGTAAGCAGGATGACCGCGACGATGGACGCCATGATTCGCCAGCGCAGCGACATCGCTCGCCCCCTACGGTCGTGGGTCACGTTGATCAGACTCCTTATCCCGGAGTGATCCGTCGTCTCTCCGACTCTCGCTAGTAGAGCAACGGTGTGCGTTGATAGCTGATCTGCGGGGACTTCGATCTTCCCCTCTCCAAGGGGAGAGGCAGATTCGGGCGTCTTCGGCCGAAATCGGTGAGGGGTCTTCCGGACGAGGTCCCATGCGCCAACTCGATCCCTTGTGCCACTCGCCCTGTCGGAGCGGGCTTCGCTGCGCATAGCTCAAAGTGACCCACCATCCCCCTCGACCACGAACTTGTAGCCGGCGCCGTAGACCGTCTGGATGGGCTGGCGCCCGCTTCGAGCGATTTGCCTTCGCAGGCGCGTGATCTGGCTATCGATGGCCCGGTCGAACCCCTGGAATCCGTGATCGAACGTCAACGCAATGATCTGATCCCGCGACAGCACCTGGTTCGGATGGCGCATAAATGTGGCCAGCAGCGCAACTTGCCGCTGGCTCAGCGAAACGGGTTCGCCATCGATCGTCACGCTGCCGGTGGTCTCGTTCAGGCTGATATGGCCGCCGGTCAGCACCTGCTGAACCCGGCCCTTGACGCGGCGCAGCACCGCGTCGGCGCGCGCAATCAACTCGCCCGGATCGAACGGCTTGACGATGTAGTCATCGGCGCCGCTCTCCAGGCCGATGACCCGCTCTGTGTGGGCTTCCCTGGCCGTCAACATGATGATCGGAACGTCGGACTCGCGTCGCAGCGTTCGACACACCTCAACCCCGTCCAAACGAGGCAGCATCAGGTCAAGGACGATCAGGTCCGGCGTCAGCTCCCGGGCGCACGCCAGGCCGGCCACACCATCGTGCGCAACCTCTGCGGCAAACCCCGCACGCTCGAAGTACACCTGCACCCATCGCGCGATCCGCGGATCGTCTTCAACGATCAGGACGGTGCGGTCCACGTCGGATCCTCCTGGATTCCTGCGGACGGGCTCCCACGTTCATCGGGCACGGCGCTCTTCACCTTTTCTGAGGGGAGAGGCAGAACCTGCCCTGGACTCGAGCCGGGGTTCGGCCGTCCCCGGCCAAAATCGGTGAGGGGTCTTCCGGGCAACCACCCTTCGGGTTTCGCACGCGCCACTTCGGCGGAGAGCAACATTGTTGGGTCGCACTTTCGTCAAGGGGACGC
>JAPPFO010000229.1 GCA_028875175.1 Chloroflexota bacterium
GTCCTCATGCGGTGGAAGTTTTCGGCTCGTTTGACGTCGGTAATCGTATTGGCGGTGATCTCGCTGGCCGTCGGCGGGGCAGCGCTTGGTTTGGCGCTGGCTCGCGGCGGATCGGCCGACTCCTCGGAACGAGTAGTTGCGCACATGGAGAACGAGCGGTCCAAGACCAAGGCCGATTCGCGAGTGTCCGGGCGGGGTCACGACGAGTGGGATAACGACCGCTATTCGCGCTCCGAGCGACAGCGCTCTGGCGATCGGTACGAGCGGAGCAAGGACGGTCGTGGTCGCTTCCACGATTGGTGGGGCTCCCGGCGCGTGATTGTCGTGCCGCGGATTGAAGTGTCTCCGCGCGAATTCTTCCGTGGCGACTCCCCTTTCATGCGCCGATTCGAGCGCATCGCGCCTGAGCGGCAAGCCGTACAGGCAGGCGGCATGGTGATTGCCGTAGGCGAGGTGACGGCCGTGCGCGACGACTTCATAGAGATGTTCACTATGCTGGGCAACGAGGTGACCATTGACCTCAGCCAGCTCGAAACGGGCATCAGGCCGGAGGTGGGTGCGTCGGCAATTGTGATCGCCGAGCGTGACGGCGATGGCTACGTCGCCCGATCGATGGACCTGCTTGATGTTCGCCTCTCGGAGATGCTGGAGGGCATGCGCGCCCGGTCGCGCTCAGGGTCCTAGGGTGATTCATCCGGCCTGCCCATTCGCGCCGCATAGGTAGAGTGTTCGCGTAGGCGCCGGCAAACCCGGCCAGGTGGCGGTGGAATGCGTACTTTCCGGCATGATCTCGTCGAGGCGCTGGTCGTTATCATCATCTTTACCGCGGTTGGGATGGGGCCCCTCTACGCACTTGGGGCCGTTGCGGGTGGTTTTCTCGACCCGGAGGATCCAAGAAGCTGGGGCGCCAGTTTGCCGGTGATCTACTTGTTGGCCATTGTGCTCATCGGCTACTTCTTTGGCTGGACCATGACTAACCTCGCGGTGGACTTTGAGGCCTTTTGGCGTTTGCCGGGACGATTGCGGGCGTTCGAGGCGCTGGTGGTCAAGGCTGGCCCTGGCAGCGCTCTGCACGCCGCCGCCAACTGCCAGGATGGCGCCGTTGGCGCCCTGCGCTATCCGCGACTGCGGAGCCACGGCGTCAATGTACTGGCCATGGCACCGCTGACTTTCGCTTATGTCGCGGTGCGCGGTGCCTGGCTTGCCTCGTGTCTGGCTGCCGTCTCGGCGGCAATTGAGCTCGGCCGCACAGCGGTCTCCGGTGAATCTACGAGTGCGTCACTCACGGCGCTGGTTGCGTCACTGCTGGTATTCGGAGCGGCAAGTCTGCTTACACGGGTGCTCGCGATCCCGGCGGCGAGTCAGGCCGTGACTGTTATTGGAGCAGGCAGCGCCACGAGACGCTAGGGATCAGGCGTTCGTTGGAAGGTCCAAGAAGTCGGCCTCGCAGTTGACTTCCGCGCTAATCAGTTCGGCCAGGGCCTGGACGCCAAAGACCTCTGTCGCGTAGTGGCCAGCGGCCAGGAAGTGGACACCAAGCTCGCGGCTCCACATTTCCACCGGTTCGAACAGGTCCCCGGTTATGAACGCGTCGCAGCCCTTGGCCACGGCTTCCTGAAAGTACTTGGGGCCGCCGCCGCTACAGACGGCGATTCGCCGGATCTCGGCGGGGCCGTTGGCGTAGAACGCGTGTAGAGGACCGATGGCGTCCCTCGCTCGCTGAGCAAGTTCCTGAGCCGGCACCGGGTTAGACACCGAGCCGAACCAGCCGACCGGCCGCTCGCCTGCGTATGCGAATCCGACGCGCTCCTTCTGAAAGCCGAGCGACTGAATGATGCGTGCGTTGTTGCCGAGCGTGGGATGACCGTCCAGGGCCAGGTGGTAGGCCGCAAGGCTGATGTCGTAATCGAATAGGACACGCAAGCGTTCGCGCAGCATCGGGTCGATAACCCGCGAGTCGCTGTCCCAGAACAGGCCGTGATGCACGACGACGATTCCCGCGTCCCGTTCAGCCGCGGCTTCAAAGAGGGCGCGGCTGGCGGACACGGCCGTGACCACGCGTCTAACCACGCGGCGCCCGTGGACTTGCAGGCCCATCGGACCGTAGTCCGGGAAGGCCTGGACCTCGAGCACTCTATTCAGATAGGTGACGAGGTCGTCGCGAGGTTCAGGCACCAGCCGCCGGTTCGTGAGCCGCCCTGCGTTCGCGTACCTGGCGAACGAGCTCGGCGTCCGTGTCCGACGAGACCGAGATTTCCATGAACTCGTCGGCGCTCATCCCCAGTTCACCCAGAACGCGCCGGTCGATGGGACACGGGTAGATATAGTCGTCGATGGTGCCGTCCGCCTTGGCGCGGGCTTTGTCCGACATGCGGGCGATCCACGGAATGCCGCCGATCACCAGATCGCGTCCCCGCGGCTGGAAGGTCTGGTTGGTCCCGGAGTCGTTGCTAGCAGCCATGGCTTGCTCGTTTCCGCTATCCGCAATCGGACGTGACACTTGATTCTAGACGAAGCCCCGCGCGAATCCGTCGTGCCGCGCGCGATCGGCCAGGGATGTGATTCGCCAGGTCCGTGGGGAGGTTTCGGGACTCACCCCACAGACCAGCCGCGCGGGCTAGGGCCAGGAGCGTGAGTGCTGCATCCAGGCCATCCGACGCCGACTCGTCCGCATCGCGGTCGGCAAGGCTCAGCACAGCGCCTGTCTCGCCCACGGCGGTCACGTATTTGGCATAGGTCCAGTCGGCGAAGTCCAGACCCAGAAGCTCAAGATCAATGAACGTGACCGTTTCCGGATTGACGATGATGTTCGAGGGCGAGGCGTCGAGGGGTAGGACGAGCAGTTCGTCTGAAGCGATGGTGTGCCGAAGGTCGTCGACGGCGTCTGACGGAACGCTCGGAAGGGCCTGGGCAACTCCATGCGCCACGGCTGCGAGTTCCACCTGGCGCTTGCCCATGGCCTTCTGGCGCCGGGATTCGGAAATGCGCGTGTTCCAAGGAGCTAGCGCCTGCAGGAGCCGCAGCCAGGCGCGGCGTACGGTTTCGGCTTCAGATGCGTTCGGGGTGTCGGACGCGAGCAGTCGCTGGAAGACGGTGCTACCCGGAATCCAGTCTCGGGCCAGGGCTCTCTTGTCGGCTTCTTCGACAACGAGTGCAGGCACGGGGGCGCCCGCTGGGCCGAGTTTCCGGTAGAGGGCGGCTTCGGTGCGCAGTCGTTCGTGGGCGTTGGGTCCGTTGAAGAGCTTCAGCGCCAGATCGGCATTGCCAGCCGTCCAGCGCCAAAGGCCCTGACGCACGCGCCGCAGTCGTCCGTCGCTGGGCTGGTCGGCGGCGGCCAGGACCGCCCTGATCCGGGCCCCGGTCTCAACCGACGGGCTCGAGCTCAATGTCAGTGCGGATGGTTGCGGCGGGTTCGATTTCGAGGGCAAGGGCGAGGTCACGCGAGGTGACGATCTGGTCCTGGGCGAGTCGAAGCCGTGCAACGATGCGGCCATTCTCAGACTGAAGCGTCTTCACCCCGGGCCGGATGTCGCGCTTGACGCCGTCTGGGTCGCGCGCGCGCTCAATCTCCACTTCGTCCCTGGACATTAGTCGCTCCACCCGGTCGGCCAGGTCTCGCGGGGGCGGAGTGATGGTGAATTCATAGTCGGCCCACGTGGTGCGAACGCGGCGTCCGGGCGAGTGAGCAACCTCGACGACCGCCATGCCAGGGATGGCGGCGGCGGTCAGTCGCGCTTGAACTTGCGATGCGTGTAGCGGGTCGCGAAGGGCCATCGTCATGTACTCGCGGCGGCCTTCGGCGCCGACGGGGAGCGGCGGGCCGAAGCTGAGGCGGGGCTTGGGGCTGAAGCCGCGGCTGTAGGCCAGGGGAAGGCCGGCGCGACGGGTTACGCGCTCCCAGGCGCGACGCACGTCGTGCTGGGAAAGGAAGCGCGCGGCGCCTGTCTTGGTGAAGCGGACCAAGAACCAAGTGTCCGGCGCGTCTTGTTCTGATGTCACGCCCAAGGATAAAACGCGCCACGAACTCGACCACAGGTTTACACGCCTCGGCAATCAGCCTGACCGCCAGAGAATGGACGGCCGCGCGTGGAAGCAAGCTGCCGACCTGTACCATGGCCGCGGCTACGCGCGACGCGTCGGGGGCCTGTGGATACGCCGGTTCTGCTGCTGAATCAGAACTACGAGCCGCTGAACGTCTGCCGCGTGCGACGCGCGATCGTGCTGCTGGCCAAGGGTAAGGCCGAGCCGCTGGCGCACCACAAGCGCCCGCTGCGCACACCGGCCCGCGAGGTGCCGCGGCCCAGTGTGATTCGACTTCGCTACTACGTTCGGCGCCCACGTCCCACGATCAAGCTGAGCCGCCGCGAGGTGCTGGTGCGGGACGCGCATACCTGTCAGTACTGCGGAACGCGCGGACCTGACATGACTATTGACCACGTGAAGCCGCGGCGGCTTGGCGGGCGGCGGCGGTGGGACAACCTGGTGACGGCGTGCCGTCCCTGCAATCTGCGAAAGGCCGGACGGACGCCACTTGGGGCCAACATGCGCCTGCTACGGCGGCCGACGCATCCGCGTTCACCGTATTCGCACCTGATCGGCCGATTCTTCAACGGCAGGTTGGACCCAGCGTGGGCGCCTTACCTGCCTGCCCAACTGCAGCGAGCCAGTTGAGGCGGTTGCTGGTGGCGCGAAGCGCCAAGGGAGCCGGAGGCCAATGAGCGCGACAATCCACGATGGCGGGCGACCGTTCCTGCCGCCGGGGGTGGTGACCCTGATCGAGGCCACGTTGGGCGCGGGGCTGGATGCGTTTGGCGCCGACCCGATTCCCGTGATTGGTCAGGCGCCCGGGTTCAACGGGTTGCCGCTGGCGGCGATTCGGCTGGATCGGGGCGCACTGGTGAGGGCGCGGAACGACTGGCTGGAGGCGCTGCGTCTGGTGGTGTCGAACATGCATGCGGACATGCTGTTCTCGGTTTTCGGCGCTTACGAGCTGGCGCGGGTGACGCAGCCGGACGGCGTTAGCGCATGGGGGCCGGTGTTCTTCTTTTTTGGCGACGCGTCGACCTGGAACGATCCGGCGGATCCACGGGTGGTGAGCCTGGGTGCGGATGACCTGGCGGAGGTGGATTACAAGCGGTTCTGGCACTGCTACGACGGCGAGGCACACGAGGGGTATGGGGTTATTGAAGATGGGGAGCTGGTGGCGCTGGCGGGGGTGCTTCACTTCAGCGATGGGGTTGAGGAAATTGGAATGGACGTGATGCCGGAGGCGCGAGGGCACGGTTTGGGTCGCGCGGTGGTGGGGGCGGCGGGTACGGCGATTATCGAGCGGGGGAACCTGGCGCTGGCGACGACGTCGCCGTGGAACGTGCCATCGGCGCGAACGTTGCGTTCGGCGGGTTTGCGCTATTCGTATACCCAGATGATGTCGTTCGACGGGTTCGAAGGGGCGTTTCCGATGCCGGCGCAGCCGCTGGGGCGACCGTTTCCGGGGGCGCGAAATTTGGCGAATTTTCGAGGTAGTACGGGACTGAACACTTCGACCTGGATGGGACGGGGCCCGGGCCGTGCGGGGTGACGCCGGGGGCAGGCTGAGGCGTCGGGCCGGAGGCGGACGGGCATGGGGACACGGATTGCGAAGGCGGTTGGGCCATTGTACACTACTTGTAGTCAGCTGGCAGCCGTGGTCGGGCAGGATCGCGGGGAGCCAAGTCCATGGCTCAAGCGGCGACAGTCATGTGCCGTGGGAGTCAGAGAGAGCCGATGCGAGCGACGGCGTCGTGATCCATGGTGATGGTGACCGCCGTCGTTCGGATGCATGCCGTCGTGGCCGCAATGTTGCGCCGACGCCAGCCGCGGCCGGCTCGGTTACGAGCCAAAGGCGGGGGCGTCAGCGTGCGACACTCCGCAGGTGCGCAAGCTCGAGGTGGCTGGCATGAATATTGTGGCGGTTGAACGCATTGCGGTTGATGCCGGGCACACGGAGCGTCCGGGTCGGCAGATGCGCCGCAAGTGCGCGGACTGGTCGATCATCGAGGTGTGCAAAGTCACGGCCGACAGCGGGCTGGTTGGCTGGGGCGAGACGGTGCCGCACTACACCTGGGGCCGGGTGTCGGACGAGGCCGCCGAGAGGGCCATTGGGCGCAATCCGGCCGAACTGATGTGGGACGACGGCCTGGGGGCTGGATTGCAGCAGGCGCTGTTTGACCTGGCCGGCAAGTCGCTCGGCGTTCCTGCGTATCGCCTGCTGGGCCACAAGGTGCGGGACTGGAGTCCGATCGCGTGGTGGTGCTGGGACATGCCGGCGGACGAGTGGGTGGGTGAGACGCAAGATGCCGTGGCGGCCGGATACGCCAGCTTCAAGCTGAAAGCGCGGCCCTGGCACGACTTGCGCGCCGCGACGCAGGCGATCAGCGAGGCAACGCCGGAACACTGCGTGTTCGACCTGGACTTCAACAGCCTGCTGGTGTCGGCGGGGCAGGCGCAGCATGTGCTGGCCGACCTGGAAACGTTTCCGAAGGTGCATTTCTTCGAGACGCCGATACCGCAGCATGACGTGGAGGGCAACCGGTCGCTGCGGGCGAAACTGCGGCGACCGGTTGCGATGCACTTCGACAACCCGCCATTTCTTACGGCCGTGAAGGAGGGCGTCTGCGACGGCTGGGTGCTGAACCAGGGGGCGGCGCGGACCGTGCACCAGGCGGCGCTGGCGGATGAGGCGAACATGCCGCTGTGGCTACAGCTCGTCGGAACCGGGATCACGACGGCGTTCACCGCTCACCTGGGCGCGGTGCTACCGGCGGCCCAGTGGCCGGCCATCACGTGCCTGAACACCTACCGGGACGACCTGATTCGAGAGCCGCTGGAGATCCGGCGCGGTCACATGCGGGTTCCGGAATCGCCGGGCCTGGGGATCGAGGTGGACGAGGAAGCCCTGGAACGGCTGCGGCGGCCGGACATTTCGCCGCACGAGCTGCCGCGCATGATTCATACCGTGCGCTGGGCGGAGGGATCTTCGGCGGTGTACACGGAGCACGACGACATGGAAGCCGACTTCCTGGCGGGCAGCCGGCCTGGATTCGAGCGGGGCGTATCCCTGACGACCGAAGAGGATGACGGGAGCCCGGCGTTTGACGAGCGGTGGCAGCAGGTGCGGCAGGCCGGAATCCTGACGCGGTATGCGTGAGTCCTGACTTTACATAATTCGCAGCATGGGGCAGGCGAGTTCGGCGGCGCGGAGCAAGGCGACGGCAGAGGACGAGGTCCGAGCCCCAAGGCCAGTGGCCGTTCCGCCCAATTGACGGTCGAGCTCGCGACGGACGCCCATCGATACGGGCTTGATTAGATCACCGAGGCCACTTAGACCATGGCGCCATGCATTGCAACGCCGACCGTGGTGAGAGCGTTTTCTTGACGCGCGGCCTCGCCTGATCTTCCTCCTTTACATAATGCAAAACATGTAGGGTCAAGGGGTAGATGGACAATCCTCGGATGAGCAACGAGCCGTTGTGACTGCGTTGCGCTCAGATCACCGCCGAGCGCCACGGGCCCGAGAGTGGCGACGGTGCAACTGGTTCGCGGCAGACCACGCGGCGCGAAGCGATGCCTAGCGGTTGGCGGCAACCGCCGGCGTCAGTCCTGACAGTCTCTGCGGCGTCGTCGAGCCGCGATGACAAATAGGCTCGCGTGGAACGACGGGCGCGGCGGTAACTCGCCCCGGGTTCCCGCTACGCGTGGCGAGGCGCCTCTGGAGAATCCGAGGCTCGGGACGCTTGTCCGGGTTGGCGCCGCTGGCGGCTCGACCGGCTGCGCCGGTGCGCTCATTAGTAGAACTAATATACATTAGTTCTACTACTTCAATCTCGAGACGCCCGGAGGCGTGGCTTGGAGCTCCGAACAGCGCGAAAAGCCCAACAGGGCTCGACCATCCCTGCTACGTGCGGCGCATCCCATCCATCTGCAGCGAACCGCGGAAGGGTTTTTTGGTCGGCACCCCGGTAACGACTGCGTGACCGGGGATCGGCAATTGGCCTCTGACACGCGGGGCCTTTCCCCTGCCGGCACACTCGACGTGGACGATGTGTCGGTAGTGGCGCCTTGAAGGCAAGCGGTCCTGATTCCCGACGGAGTGCGCAAAGTGCCGCGAGGAGACCTTTGCGCAACCCAGGGGTGGGTGCCCGGAAGACCCTCACCCCAACCCTCTCCCAGAGGAGACTTTTGCGTAACCGAGGGTTGGGTGCGCGGAAGATCCCTCACCGATTTCGGCCGAAGACGCCCGAATCTGCCTCTCCCCTTGGAGAGGGTAAAGACCGGCGTCCCCTTGAATAGATTGACACCGAACACCGTTGCATTCCCCCAGGTGCGAGTAAGAGCGACCGCAAATTCGAGGGGCAGGGATGTTGTGCAGAGGTCTCCAGAGGGAGAGGGAGAAAGAGCGGCTCCGCTTGGGAGGTGGAGGCGGGGTTTTGCAAAGGTCTCCGCGAGGTACCGAGCGGTCCTACTGGTTCGAAAAATCTCGTGACAGAGTTGGCGGGGCGCGCTAGATTCAAAGTTCCCGCTGTGTCGTAAGGGTACCGATGGTGCAGGGGTGATTCCAGGTTGGAGGCCATGAGCCAGACCTTGCAAGCCGCCACGGCAGACTTTCTGGGCGCCATGCGTGCCAAGTCGCCGAGCACGAGGGCGACCTATGGGACTGGTCTGCGGCGTTTTCTGGCCTGGCGGGGTACGGAGACGCCGCTGGACGAGTTGGACGACAGCGTGCTCGAGCGGTTTTACCTGGAGTTGGTGGATGAGTTCGGACGCGAGCGGCAGGCGACGGTTTCCACCTACCTGGCAGCGGTGCGCGCGTTCTTGCGGCATTGCCTGCGTTCCGGCGAACTGGATGGCGTGGCGCTCGAACGGGCGGTCGAGCGATTACGTGCGGTTCGCGACAAGCCCGGTTACCGGACGCCGCGGGTCGAGAACGGGCTGGCGCTGATTGTTGATTATGTCAAGAACGAACTGCCAGGACTGATTGCCGAATCAGCGTCAAGAGACGCCCGGCTCCGGGTTTATCGGGACCGAGCGTTGCTACTCCTGCTGTTTACCACCGGCATGCGGCGGCGCGAGGCGGCTCGATTGGACCGAAGAGACGTGGATGACGGGCAGGCTCAGCAGGCGCTGATTACCGGGAAGGGCGACCGGGAGCGCGTGGTGTTTTTCGACGACGACACGCGTGAGGCGATTCGCGCCTACGTGGAGGCACGGCACGACGCGTATGCGCCGCTGTTCATTCGGCACCACGGAAACCCGAAGCACCCGGGGCGGGCCGGCGAGCGGCTGCGCTTGTCGCCGCAATCGATCTGGAAGATCGTGAAGACCTATGCCGCGGCCG
>JAPPFO010000123.1 GCA_028875175.1 Chloroflexota bacterium
GCTGGTGGGCGGGGATTTGTTTATACGACCCAGCCCCGTGGGGGTTACGGGGTAGCTATCTCTCCCCCGCCCTACCCCCCTGAGGGGGTTCGGGCTGGCGAGAGATAGCTTGGGCCGGATTTTTGGCGGGTCGGCGACGTGTGAGGAAGGAGTGCGCGAAGAGAAGTGAGGAGTGAGAGCGGAGGGGGAAGGGAACGGAGCCGGCGCACGGGGAGGGAGCGGAGCACGAGAAGTTCGAGAAGGGGGAGGAGGCGGTGGAGGGCTGAGCGAGGAGAGTGCTGAGAGAAGTGAGCAGTGAGAGCAACCGGAAACGGGAAAGCGAGGACGGGAAAGGCGGTGGGCATTGGGGTTGGGGTTGTGGGGATTACACAAGTAGAGTACACTGGTGGGGAGGGGAAGTCAAGGGTGGGAAGGGGAGAGGTGAGAGGGCAGAGGAGTGAGAGTCGGAGGTTGGGAGCAGTTGGTCAGGCTGGGTTGCCAGGGGTGGCCTGGGTGCGCCAAGAACGGTGGTTACTGCTGGGTTCACGCCCCGGATCGCGTCCAGGGCAGGCTCTTCGCGGGGATGACGGGGATTGGGCACGGGCGGCGGGCCGGGGATGGAGGCTGGCAATGATGTCAACGCCAGCAATGCAATCGGTGCATGCGTCGCTGGCAGTGCTAGCAGGGATGCGTGGTCAAGGACGGGCCGGCGGGTGGGGGCAGAAGTGGTTCGAGAGGCTGACCATGCCTGGGGAGGCGGAAGCGCGGTCGGATCGGGGAGAGCAGGAGAGTGGGGATGGGGAGAGAAGCGCAGCCCTTGTAGGCGCTGCTAAGGGCAGCTAGCTTAGTCGGAAGAGCGTCGCACTCGCATGGTTCGAATCCCATTCGGTCCACCAGATCAGACTAATTCGAGAACGGGGAACTTTCGCATGAGTCAGAACTCGAAGGTCTTTCTGGTTCGCGCTGGTCAAAGTGGTGAAGACGAAGATCGTGTCCTCGAAGGCAACATCGCGATTCTCGGTTACGTAGAGGTTCCCTCACTCGCAAGTGCAACGGACTACAAGGGCGTCCGAGAGATCGTTGAACGGACTTTCCCAGACGCAAAGCCAGGGGCAGTAGGCAACTTCGCCGGACAACTCTGCGCGTTCGCGGTGACAATGAAGCAGGGTGACTTAGTCGTCTTGCCACGAAAACGAACGTCGCAGATCGCGATCGGTCGAGTAAGCGGGCCGTACGCGTATCGGGAAGTGGATGGCAGGTTTCGTCATACCCGCCCGGTCAAGTGGCTACAGACGGAACTTCCCCGCACGATTTTCGAGCAGGATCTCCTGTACTCATTCGGCGCGTTCATGACGGTCTGCAGGATCTCGCGGAATGACGCCGAACGTCGTGTGGCAGCGGTCGCGGAAGGCAAACCTGACCCCGGACCGTCTGTATCGATTGACACGCCGGGCGCTGAGGAAGCGGGTTCGGGGGAACCGACTGAGGGGATTCCAGACCTCTCCCAGCTTGCCCACGATCAAATTGTGGCCCACATCCAGACCAGATTCGCCGGTCACGCTCTTGCAGATCTTGTGGATGCCGTTCTGCGTGCCGATGGCTGGGCAACGAAGTCCTCGTCTCCCGGAGCGGACGGTGGAGTGGACATCCTGGCCGGGCGGGGCCCACTGGGGCTTGATGAGCCGCGGCTATGCGTGCAAGTGAAGTCGCAAAACAGCCCGGCGGACGTGACGGTGTATCGGACCCTTCAGGGGACGATGCAGACGTTCAAGGCGCAACAGGGGCTACTAGTCTGCTGGGGAGGCTTCAACAGGGTGGTTCTCTCCGAAGCGAGAATCGGCCACTTCAGCGTGCGCCTATGGAACAGCAGCGATTTAGTCCAAGCAATCTATCGCACATACGAGCGCCTACCTGCGGAAGTTCAGGCCGAGTTGCCACTGAAGCGAGAATGGATGCTTGTTGTTGAGGAGTCGGAAAACTGAACCCAGGTTTCGGCAAGTGGCGGCGGTTTTCTTGCGTTGGCCGGAATGGCGGGACGCAACTGCTTACAGAGGGTTGCGATGGCACGTGTTCGTTATCCCATCGTGATGGAGCGGGGGTCGACGAGCTCTGGTTTGCATGTGCCGGATTTGCTGGGGTGCGTGGCGATCGCAGAGATCAAGTCGGACGTATGTCAGCTAATCCGGGAGGCTATTGAGCTGTACATCGAGACTCTGGAAAACTAATGAGAAAGAGACTTTCACAACACGCGCTAGCGACGCTACTGAGGCCAAGAGACGCCGTGCGAAGCAATAGGGAGCCTTCATGACCGGGCAAGAATATCTAGACGACATTCGCAAGAGTCTAGAGTCCGGAAGGCGTCAACACAGGATGGGCCAGAACGTACTCAGATCCTTCGGTTATGTAAGGCGACGCTCGACTGCTATAAGCCAAATCAACAAGACGCTAAACGAGCTTGGTCTGATAGCCGATCCACCCATCGACTCTAACATGCCACTTCGGAATCCCCGAATCAGATTTACACTGAGACCTGCGAATGCAACCGGCTCAACTGAAGCGATTGATGATTCGACAGTCGCTGATCCCGGTGTGAACGATGATTTATCCGATGATGACGATAGCGACGAGAGTAATTTACCAGAACCAGGGTTCACAGTCTCAGAACTTTCGGCAGCAAGTCAGACAGTCGAGCGAGTCTCACCCAATGCACCAGTCAACGAAGCATATACAAAGATGGTCCTCGGAAAGTACTCTCAGCTTGTAGTGTCGAGCAACGATCAACCAATGCAACAAGACATTAAAGGTATCGTCTCATTTCAGTCAATTGCAAAGGCTCAAATGAATGGAAACCCCACAACCGTGGGCGACTGTATCGCCGCGGTTCCTCATGCTAAGAGTGATGCTGATCTTAACTCAGTTGTAAATGAACTGAGTGCAAGCGACGTCGTTCTCGTCGTTGGGCTAGACAACCGCCTTCAAGGAATCGTTACAGCTTGGGACTTGGCCGAGGAATTTGCAGGCCTCGTCAATCCCTTCAAGCGCTTGGGCGAAATTGAGATGCGACTTCAGACCTTGCTTGAGAGGCGACTCGGCAAGGATAAGGTAGCTGAATTCCTCCATGACCAAAGCGTCTCGGACAATAGGACAATAGAGTCGCTTGAGCAATTGACAATGGGTGAGTTGCAGAGGGTCCTTGAGTATCCAAGTCATTGGGATGAACTTGGACTGGCCTTCGACCGGGGAGTGTTCATCGCTGCGCTAGACGAAGTACGCGGCTATCGTAATCGACTGATGCATTTTGGAGATCCACTCAGTGAAGGTGAGATGACGCTGCTCACTAACTTCTGCGATATGGTGCGAGAGATTCAGCTGTGATGCTCCAGTGTTCTATGAGAACAACCCTGACTCCGGTCCGCTACACGGGACTCGTTCGTAGAGCCGGGAGCGGCGGGAGCGGATTAGGGCGAATTCATGAAGCGCGGCGGAACCGATCACTCAGTTCTCGCCCGACTTTGGGTGACGATGACGTCTCTGCGCCAAGAATCCTGAGTGATCCCTCACATGCCCCTTATGTTGGCCGGCTGATCACAGTCGGGTAGTCATTCTCCCCGGCATAATCTCGGCCCCCTCTGTTCGGCGGCATATGCGCCATTAGCCGATCGGGTAACCAGTGTCATTTCCGACCGAATAGCCTGCCCAGGAGACCGTTGCGGCGGCTGTTGAGGTTTCTGGCAAGGAATTCTTCCAGTTCGGGCCGGTTCAGGACGGTTCGTCCGCCCACGCTGGCATTGTCGTCTATCAGGGTGGACGGGACGTTCTCCCAATCGAATTCGCGACGTCCGAAGGTGTCGGTCTGCTCGATCACGATGACCTTGTCTTTCTCAAGAATCCAGCCGGTGGGCTGATTGCCCTCCTTCTTCATTTTCGTGGCCGGCCTAAGCAGGTGATCGACCTGGGCCTTGACTCGCTCATGACGCTTTTCGGCGTAGTCGTTCCAGCTGATGGGCACGCACCACCTGGGCGGGCTTTCGCCTAACAGGTCGGCGATGAGTTCCGAGAGGGTGGTGGAGGAGAACTCCAGCAAATCGTCGGGCACGGGCGTATCGTCGAGCCGGGACAGCGTTCGCCTGAGGTACTCCCGGTAGAGACTGGTGGACAGGCCTCGGCGCACCTCTTGAATCTTGAGGTGAAGTTCGTGCCGCAGGCTCTCCTTATAGGACGGGAGGGCCGTGGTGGTGTAGATCATCAGGCTGCGTTTGACGATCTGGTCGGTAAAGGCTTTGAGTTCCTGGTTCATGGAAAGGACGAAGCAGGGGTGCTCGGCGACCAGCGGTGGTGTCTCGTCCTTGATTACGTCTTCGCCGTGGTTACGTATGGCGGGCCTGCCGATGTCGTCGAAGACGGCGGGAAACCGCCGGTAGGCGTGCTGGATGTCCCGGAGTCTGCGCTTGGTGAACTCCCGCTTGTCCACGTTGTAGGCCCTTCCGAACATTGAGGTCATCAGGGTGTCGATGAGACTGGACTTTCCGCAGGAAGGCTTGCCGTAGACGATGGCGAAGGACGGGTACCTGAAGATGTCGCCCTCGTGGCCGGCCAGGGTCCGCATATCGCACATGAAGGGCGAGAAGTAAAGCCAGGACCAGAGGATGAAGTAGTCCCGCTGGAGCCTCTCCACCCCCATGCCGCCCTCGAAGGTGCCCTCGTAGTTGCCAAAGAATTCCACCAACAGCTGCGCGTCTTTGCTGGCAGCGTCGAGGTCGGCTTGCAATGAGAACGGCTCGCCGAAGAACGTCACGGTCTTTGCGTCGCGGTCGATGGACAACTCCCGGTGGTCGGCTTGCTCTTCGGTCTGGACGGAGCGGATGCGGCTGGACTCCTTGACGATCCGGCGTCTGATATCGCGTGGTATCCGCTGCTTTCCGTTGCGTGGCGCCGGGATGAGGCTGGCCACCACGGGCGGTACGGCAGCCTTCATCCTCTCGATTCGCTCTATCTGGTGGGGGACGCCTATGTGGACGACGTTGCCGTCCGGTCCGTGCTCCTCCGCCGAGTCGATAACCAGGGTGGCGTGATCGTCAGGGGCCAGGGCCGGCACTTCAACGAGGTTTATCTCGGCATGCTCGATCCGCTCCGGCGGCAGAGGTAACTCGTCTGTGGCTTGGTTCCTGATGGACTGGTACATGCCCAGGTAGTGGTCCCAGGCGGCATCGTCATCATCGAAGCAGACCAGCGTCTCGGACTGGCGTCCACCGAAGGCGGTCTCCGACAGGTTGGCGGAGCCGATGAGCACGCGAGTGCCGCCGGAGTCGGTGTTGTCCAACAGGTACAGCTTGGCGTGAGCAATCTGCTTACGCAGCACCCGGAACCGGGCCTGCCCCTTGCGGACCCGCGTGAGGATCGAGGCGTGGCGCTCACCGGGCAGGTTCTTGATGGCCGCTCGGGCGTCGCCGATGGCGACCTGCTGGAAGGCTATGACGTCTCGTAGGGTGTGCAGGACGCTCTCACACCCGAAAACGCACTCGAAGTCGCTGAAGCTGTGCTTGTCCAGGAGGCGCACGATGGCGCTCGCCCCTGCCGAGTAGGTGAGGATGCGGATGCGGTCATAGCCGTCGAAGAGAGACCAGGAAAACTTGGCCTCGGACTGGAACCGGGCGCGGGCCACACGCAGGCCTGAGCCGTCGTCCAGGTCAAGGCTCAGGGTCTGTTCGGGTCTGGAGTCGCTATGCTGCATGCCCTTCTCCACAGATGCTGCGGCCGCTCGACCGATTGGTGTGGGATTGGCGGGCGTCGCCTCTCCCATCCATTGGGAAGCCATCGCTTATTCCCATCGCACCCGGATCAACCTAGAACAATCCCGCGAACTTGCCCCGGAGATATTGCCACCAACAGGGGTCCATTCCGCGATTGACGGCGGCTCGCGGTTGGGCGCGTTGGGGGTTGCGGTTCGACCTGGACCGCCGACCGACTGTGGCCCGGCTCACTTTGAACGGTGGCCGTTGGTTGGACCGAGGTTTGTTGGTTGCCCGGAAGAGGCCGGTTTGAAACCGGCCACTACGAAAGAGGGGACGCGCGTTGCGCGGAAGACGGGCGGGTCGGGGACCCGCCCCCATTCGGCAAGCTCAGGGCAGGCTCTACGCAAGAGGGACGTGGGGTGCGCGGAAGACGGGCGGGTCTGAGACGCCGCCCCTATGAAGAGTGGGGCGAGGACGCCGGGATGACGGGGGTGGTGAGTAGACTCGCGGAGTGGTTGAGGGGGGCTTGACTGTGCAGACATACGGGGTGGCGGTGCATGGGGCGGGGTGGGTGGCGGCGGAGCATGTGAGGGCGTTTGCGGCGGATAAGCGGGCGCGGGTGGTGGCGATTTCGAGCCGGCGGGCTGAATCAGCCGAACGGGTGGCGCGGGAGACTGGGCATTCGGACGTAGTGATCGAGACGGATCTGGACGCGGTGCTGAGCCGGGATGACGTGGACATCCTGGTTGTCTGCACGCCGCACGATTTGCATCCAGCGAACACGATTGCGGCGGCGAAGGCGGGGAAGCACGTGCTGATCGAGAAGCCGGCGGCGCTGGACCTGGCGAGCCTGCGGGCGATGCAGGACGCGGTTGCCACGGCGGGCGTGCGGACGGTGGTGAGTTTTGTGCTGCGGTGGAATCCGCTGTTTGACGTGATCCGGGCGCAGCTTTCCCAGGGGGCGCTGGGACGGCTGTTCATGGCCGAAGTCGACTACGTGCATGGGCTGGGTCCCTGGTATGCGCAGTACGAGTGGTCGCGAACGGCGGCGCAGGGGCGGTCGTCGTTCCTGAACGCGGGGTGTCACGCGGTGGACGCGCTGCGCTATTTCACGGACAGCGACATCGTGGAGGTGAGCGCGTACGCGGTGTCGGGCAGCGACCGGTTCGAATATCCCGGCACGACGGTGATGATTTGCAAGTTCGCGAATGGGGCGGTGGGGAAGGCGCTTTCGAACCTGGATGACGCGGCGCCGTATAAGTTCCGCATTTCGCTGTACGGGGACCAGGGGACGATGCTGGATAACCGGATTTTCAGCACGACGCTGCCGGGTCAAACGGATTACGCGGAGATTCCGACGGTGCTGCCGGATAGCGGGGATGTCTCGCACCATCCGTTCCTGGGCGAGGTTTCGCATTTGCTGGATTGCATTGAGCGGGGCGAGGAGTCGCACGTGAGCCTGGCGAATTCGATGAATACGCATGAGGCGTGTATTGCGGCGGATATTTCGGCGGCGGAGGGACGGGTGGTGGGGTTGCCGCTGCCTTAAGGATTTTTGAGGGTGCGCGGAAGAACGTTCACCCTGTCTTTTCTCTAGGAGAGGGATTTCGGCAGGCGACGACGGCGGGTTGCTGCTGACCTTGCTTGGGTGCTCGGGCTGGCAGCCACCCTCACCCCAGCCCTCTCCCTCAAGGGCGAGGGAGGAAGAGCGGCGTCTCACAAGAGGCGTTTGACCCTGGCCCGAGCCGCGTCTTGGCCGGGGTGGGTGCGCGGAAGACGGGCGGGTCGGGGACCCGCCCCTACGCAAGAGAGGGCGCGGACACCGGATGGCCTCGAGCGGAAGACCCCTCACCGAATTCTGCCGGGGACGGCCGATTCTGCCTCTCCCCTTGGAGAGGGTGAAGAGGGGCGTGCCCCCTGAGGAGCAAAGCGCCGGGTGTGGTGGGTGCGCGGAAGACCCCTCACCGAATTCGGCCGGGGACGGCCGAGTCTGCCTCTCCCCTCGGAGAGGGTGAAGAGCGGCGAGTCCCCTGAGGAGCTTAGCGCCGGGTGTGGTGGGTGCGCGGAAGACCCCTCACCGATTTCCGCCGAAGACGCCGGAATCTGCCTCTCCCCTTGGAGAGGGTGAGGAGAGGAGCCCCGCGAAAGGGAGGTCGCGGACGGCGTTGGGTGTGTGGTTCGACACGGGCCCCATCGGCAGGGTCAGGGCGGGTTTTCCGCGAGCGCCGGGTGGTTGCATGGGGGGAGGGTCCCAGGCTGCGCGCAGCCTGGGCCACAAGGCGGCTCACCACGAATGGGTTGCGCGGAAGACGGGCGGGTCGGGGACCCGCCCCTACGCAAGAGGGGGCGGTCTTGGCGGCTGGCTAGCGGAGGAGGCGGCCTATTAGGCGGGCGAGGAGGGAGGAGAGGCCGAGGGCGATGCCGAAGGCGATGGCGGCGCGGGTGCCGAAGAGGGCGCGGACGTTGCCGGAGACGTTGCCGCCGACGACGGCGAGGCTGAGGACGCGGTCGGCCTGGACGTTGCCGGCCACGACCCAACTGGCGGCGACGTTTTCGAGCCTGGCGTTGCCGCTGACGTTGACGCCCATGGCGGCGTTGCGGACCTGGGTGCGACCGGAGGTGGCGCCGCCGAGGGCGCCGCGGGTGACGTGGAGTTGATCGGTGCGGTTCATGACCATGAGGGAGCGGTCGGCCTGGACATGCTGGGCGTGGGTGTGGCGCACGGTGCTGCGCTGGGAGACGACGCGGTCGGCGCGGACGGATCCGACGGCGGCTTCGGTGACTCGGACGACGTCGCCCTGGGCGCTGGGGACGACCGGGGCATCGGGTTGGGACATTGCGTGGGCCTTAGTCTTCGGGGTCGGGACCGGGGGGCGCGGCGGCGCGTCCGGCGGCTCGAGCGGCATCGTACACGTCGCGCCAGGGGACGCCGTGTTCGGCGGCGATTCGGCGGCAGTCGGTGGCTTCGGGGGCGGCGTCGCGGAGGGTGCCGTGGAGGTAGGAGGCCTTGACGCGGACCTGGCCGTAGGGGGTGGTGACGCTGAAGGAGTGGCGCGGCAGCTTGGTTCGTTGAACCTGATGGGTGCGGACGCCGAGGGTGGTGGTTTCGGCCAGGATCAGGTCGATGAGCGTGTCGGCCGTGTCAGTTGAAGCCAGCGCGCAAAGTTGGGTGGCCGGGCGGCCGCCTTTCATGACGATGGGGGCGGTCCAGACGTCGAGCGCGCCGGCGGCGAAGAGGCGGGCGGAGACGTGTTCGTAGGCCTCGGGGTTCATGTCGTCGATGTTGGTCTCGATGACGGTGGCGGTGTCGGCCTGGTGCGGCTCGGCGGCCTGGCCGAGGGTTACGCGGAGGACGTTGGGGATGCTGAGGCGAGCGGTTCCGGCGCCGTAGCCGGTTTGGAGCACGCGCATGGGGGGCAGGGGGCCGTAGGCGTCGGCGGCGTGGGTGAGGACGGCGGCGCCGGTGGGGGTGAGGAGCTCGAACTTGACGTCCGATCCGTAGGCGACGGCGCCGCTGCCGGACAGGAGGCGCGTG
>JAPPFO010000251.1:0-8039 GCA_028875175.1 Chloroflexota bacterium
GGGGGGTGTTGGCGTGGTTGCGGGTGCGCGGTTGTCGGTCAGTTCCGGGGGCTGGTGGGGTCGTGGGGGGTGCGCGCGGGCGGGTCAGCCCCGGGGGCTGGTGGCGTCGTGGCGGGTGCGAGGCTGGGAGAAAGCCGCAGGGCCTCAGGGCGTGGCTCCGCGCGAGGGACGACGCCGCGGAGTCAACCGGGCATCCAAAGAGGACCCGACAAGGGATCGCTTGAGCAAGTGGAGCCGCGCCAGCAGTGACGTCACATGGCATCCGACCACCGTCCCGATCAGTCACGACTACGGTGCCTCAACCTCGCCAAACGGCGCGTCCAGGTCCACCCGGCCATAAGCTGACGAATCTATTCGGCCATCCGCGACGCAACCTTGTATGTCAGGCCCGATTGCCGCTCCAGGTCGCAGGCCGGGCCTCGTGGCGGAAGCCGGCGAACCGTTTGACCACGTAGGACAGCTCGACCAGGAGCCGCGAGAGCCCTGAAAGATCGTGCCGACGCCGGGACCGACGTGGACTCAGTACACCGGCACGGGTAGGCTCACAATTGGCGGAGCCGGTGGACGCGCGTGGTCCGATCACAGCGCCAGCAGGCGGACCGGACTCCAGCCCAGAGTTCCCTGAACTTATCCAGGCAGTCGGCATTGTCGGGATAGACTCATTGGAAGTCGAAGGCGGTAGGACTGTTGGAGATTTCAGCAATTGCTCAGGCCCAATACCCCGACAGCAGTTTTTTGAGTCAAGAGTAAAAGAGCGTTGCATAGTGTCATAAGGATCGGGATCGCAGCCTTTTTCAGCGCCTGGTGGGGAACCGCTGTCGTGCCCAGTCTCTTGCGGCTAGCGTTCCCCGAGGTGATTCCGCCTATTCCCGTCTGGCTGAATGCGGATGCCAATGGATCGCTGCCCAACTTCGCGTCGGCGGCCGTCCTGGCACTTGCGGCCATTGCCATGTTCGTAAGTGCAATTCGCGCCTATCGAGAATCGCAGCTTGCGACGATTGGATGGTCGATCCTGGCGGCCACCACATTGTTTGTGTTCATTGCTGAACTCACCGACTGGCACAACCGCTTGTTTGCTTCGTGGTCTGTTCAACTTGCACCTCTGGCTGCGGTGTTTGTTGTACTTGTTGTTCTTTTTGTGTGGCGCGTTGAGCATCCACCGAATGTGCGCCTCCTGATTGGTTTCGGGTGCAGCTTGTGGAGCATGGTCGTTGTTCACGAAGCGATCTGGCCATACGCGAAAGCCACATTTGGTACGTTGCCGATAGTTATCGAAGAAACGATGGAGGTCACGGGAGCATTGAGCCTGAGTGCGGCAGCCTACCTCACGTATCAGCGATCATCAGCGTTGCCGTCCTGGCGTAGGTCGGCGGCATGGTCGACCCTCATTGTCAGCGTCTGCAGTGTCCTAGTTATCTTCTTTCTATACCAGGTTCCTCTAACCAGCACACGCTATGCGACTCCTCTGATCAGCACGCAGAACACGTCTCCCCTGGGGGCGTTCCACGTCGTGTTGGAAGGTTACGGAGCCGTGCAGCAAGACTTGCGTCCTATACCTTTTCCATCAAGTCGCATAGACGTACGAATGGGGCTCCGTGGCGAAAGGCCGACGAGCGTCGAATTGCGCGTGCTGGCCGACGCCTCGGTTATCAGCGCAGGCCGCACACTGGTGCACCCGCAGGCAGAGGGCGTGTCAATGCAGACATTCGTCCTGGCCCCAGTGCTCGATACGACTTCCGAAAAACTCAGCATACAGTTGATAACCGACCTTCCTGCAAGCTCAGCTCTTCGCATTGGAGCGATACAAAGCAATCCTATTGGTGGACTTCGCCTTCAAACAAACGGTGATGTCCAGCCGCCCGGGCATCGTATCGAGTACACCGTATACTCGACGTCAGAACCAACGCGGGCAAAGCTGTCGTCGCTCTGGCACATCGCGAGTGACTGGAGACACGTAGGTACAGCAGTGTTTTGCTGGCTCTCACTGATTTCGCTCTTGTGGGTTTCGATTCTTCTCATTCGAATGAGGCTAGCGGCACCTGCTGGCCGTTCGAATGCCTGATGGTGATGACGTCGAGCTATACGGGGAACGGGACGTTGCACTGGACGCCGCAGAGTATCGGTGTGGGACTGCGGGCCAGGTGATCCGGTAACGCGCTCAACCTACCTCGAAAGAACGTAGCGCTCGCGGCGGGGCGTCATCGGGCGAGGGAACGGCGAGCGGGCCGAAGGGTTTCGCCATGCAGTTCACGAGGCCCGGCGACAAGGAGGGGCAGCGATAGCTCGCAGGTCAGCGGTGTGCGGGGCACAGCCGCCGGCCGACCAATCGGCCACCGGCGCGGTTCGCCGGGCTCAGGTCCGGCCGTGGGAGACCGTTACGTAATCCGAGCTTGGTTGCCCGGAAGACCCCTCACCGAATTCGGCCGAAGACGGCCGATTCTGCCTCTCCCCTTGGAAAGGGTGAAGAACGACGTCCCCTTGAGTGAAATGACACCGAACACCATTGCTACGCAGGAAGGGACGCGCGGTGCGCGGAAGGCGGTCGGGTCAGAGACCCGCCCCTACGAAGAGCGGGGCGCGGATGCCGGGATGGTGGAGGAGGATGAAGACGGACGGGTCGGGGATCCGCTCCCGTTCGGCAGGCTCCGGGCAGGTTCTACAGCTGAGTTGGCTGGTTCTCGACGATTACTCAAGCTCGTTCAGAGACTTGTGCGTAACCCTGGGGGTGGTTGCCCGGAAGACCCTCACCCCGACCCTCGCCCAGAGGAGACCGTTGCGTAATCCGGAGTTGGTTGCGCGGAAGACCCCTCACCGAATTCGGCCGAGGACGGCCGATTCTGCCTCTCCCCTTGGAGAGGGTAAAGACCGGCGTCCTCTTGAACAGATAGACACCGAACACCGTTGCATTCCCCAAGGTGCGAGTAAGAGTGGCCGCAGATTCGAGGGGCAGGGGTGTTGTGCAAAGGTCTCCAGAGGGAGAGGGAGAAGGAGCCGGCCCGTCTTCGCGCACGAGGCGGGGTTTTGCAAAGGTCTCCGTGGGGAGGAGGTCGTACGGATGCGGAGCGTCCGGATTGCGGTGGTCGGGGTGGTGCTGGCAGCGGTGGTGGCGGCGGTGGGGGCCGGGCGGGTGTTGGCGGAGTGGCCGACGACGTGCGTTGCGTTGAACGACATCGTGGAGGCGCACCTGGGCAACGACGGCAACGTGGGGATTTACCAGCGGGTGTTTGGCGCGCAGGCCGAGGCGGCCTGCCAGAACGATCATCGGGACGACGTACGGGGCGTGTTCGCCTGGGAGTTCGCCGAGGCGTCGCAGGCCGCCGACAGCGCCGCGCCCGACCTGGCGTGGCCGACGGATTGCGTGGAGCTGAACGACATCGTGGAAGCGCACCTGGGGAACGTTAACAACGTGGAGATCTATCAGCGCGTCTTCGGCGCGCAGGCGGAGGCGGCCTGCCGAAGTGACCATCGGGCGGACGTCGAGGACGTCTTCGCCTGGGCGTTCGACTTGGACACGCCGCCGGCAGCGCCTGTGAGCTTCGTCTCCGTCACCACGCGTTGGTTCCACGTCTGCGGCTTGCGGACCGACGGCGCGGTTGAATGCTCGGGCGATAACCAATTCGGCCAGGCCACTCCGCCTGCCGGTCCGTTCGCCGCGATCAGCGCCGGGTACTTGCATACCTGCGGGGTTCGGTCCGACGGCGCGGCCGAATGCTGGGGCCGTAACCTCGTCGGAGAGGCAACACCGCCAGCCGGGACGTTCGTGGACGTCAGCGCCGGGAACATACACACCTGCGGGCTTCGGCCCGGCGGCACGGTTGAATGCTGGGGCGATGACGGATTCAGCCAAGCCACACCGCCGGCCGGAGCGTTCACCGCCATCAGTGCAGGAAATAGCCACAATTGCGGGTTGCGACCGGACGGTGCGGTTGAGTGCTGGGGCCGTGAAGGCGACGGCCGGACAGCGCCGCCAGCCGGTGCGTTCGCCGTCGTGAGCGCGGGCGCGAGCCACACGTGCGGGGTGCGACGCGACGGCGCGGTTAAGTGCTGGGGCTACGACCAGGTTGGCCAAGCGACGCCGCCGGCCGGTCTGTTCGTGACCGTCAGTGCCGGCGAGCGGCATTCTTGCGGGGTGCGGGCGGACGGCACGGTCGAGTGTTGGGGTGCCGAAGCCTTTGGACAGGCCCCCGCCGGATCATTCACAGCCATTAGCGCTGGAGCCTGGGAGGCCTGCGGGGTTCGCGCTGACGGCAGCGTCGCCTGCTGGGGACTTCTCAGCGATACCTAGCGCGCCGCGGCGTGCGGGGTTGGGTGGTCAGGCGGGCGGGGGTGGTAGCGGGCGGATGCGGACGTTGACGGTGAGGTGGCTTTGGGCGGGGCCGCGGAAGATGCCGCGGGTGGGGGTGACGTCCTGGTAGTCGCGGCCGATGGCGAGGCGGACGTGGCGCTGGTCGGCGAGGGTGCGGTTGGTGGGGTCGAAGCCGATCCAGCCGAGGCCGGGGAGGCGGCATTCGGCCCAGGCGTGCGTCGCCGTCTCGGGGGCCTGCTCGCCTTGGGCGCCGGTGACGTGGAGGTAGCCGGAGACGTAGCGGGTGGGGATGCCCCAGGAGCGGGCGATGGCGATCATGACGTGGGTGTAGTCCTGGCAGACCCCGTGGCCTGTTTCGAGAATGTGGTCAATCGGAGAAATCACCGAGGTGCTGCCGGGGCTGTAGGTGAAGCTGCGATGCAGCGTGTCCGTGAGGCGCCGGAGGCTCGTGAGCGGATCGTCGAGCGGGCGGATGTGCAGCCGACGAGCGAGTGCATCCAATGCCGGTGACGGACCGGTCAGCGGGCTGGGACGCGTGTAGTCCCAGTCCGAGAACGTGTTCCGTCGAGCGCGGATGCGTGGCCAGGCGCCGGCCTCCAACGCTTCGGGCACGGGGTCCGGCGGCAGCACCTCGATCAAGGACCTAGCCGTGATGGCGAGGCCGTGGTGCGGCTGATGCAGATTGAGCACGTGCCTGGTGTTGCCGAAGGCGTCCGTCTCCGCGCTTAAGGCGGCCGGGGGTTCCGTGGACACGTGGAAGCTCAGCAGCCGCTGACGCACGCCGGCGCACGGCTTGAGGCACAGACGCATGACGGAATAGTGCGCCGGCTCGGCGTAGGCGTAGCGCGAGGCGTGTTCGATCTCGTAGCGGATTGGGCCCGCCATGGCGTCAGCGCAGCGGCGCGTCGTGGACGGGGTAGTGAAAGTAGGTTTCCGTGACCAGGTCGTGAAGTTCGCGTCCGTGCGCATTCAGCCTTCGTAGCAGCGACCTCGGGTCGTCCCGATCCAGCCAGGCGTAGTTGACGAGAGCGCTCATGCGACCCATGAGACGCTGGGCGGCGCCAGCGGCCTCGTCGTTTGGGCTGGGCGCAGCCGCCGCGAGTTCCGCCGAGAGCATGTCGAGCGAGCGGCTGAGCGAGTCCGGCAAGCGCGCGTCGGTCGCGAGCAGGTCGAGGACCTGACGCGGTTCGACCGCGAGGCTGTAGGTCCGGTTATAGGCCTCCAGCGCGTGGTACAGACGTAGCAGGCCGGTCCAGGCGGCCTCGGACACATCCTGCGTGCCTTCGGCGGCCGTGATGTGTGCGTGGAGGAGGGCGGACGAGAGCTGCACGCGCTCGATCGAGCGGCCGAGGTTGAGGAATCTCCAGCCTTCGTCGCGGTACATGGTGGCCGCCGTTACGCCGGCGAAGGTGTCGATTTCAGCCACGGTCTCCGCGTAGAAGCGCTCAGGGGTCGAGGCCCAGATGTCCTGGATCGTGAGTCCCTGGATGCGCAGGTAGGTCCGATTGAGGCAGGTCCACATTTCGGCGCTCAGGCAGTGGCGGACGTGCCGGGCGTTCTCCCGGCCCGAGGCAACGCCGCTCCACACCGAGTCGGGATTGGTGGGTTCGAACGTGAGGTCGTCGGCCAGCGTGTAGGAGTCCGCCAGACTGTAGGCGTCCTGCGCGAGCAGTTCCAGACTGCCAACGGGGGGTTGGCGGTTCAGAGATCCGTAGATGCGCAGCCAGCCGAAGTGAATCTCCTCAACCGGGCGGTCGACCAGGGCCTCGGTCTGGTGGCGCAGGAGACGGCTGAGGTGCTGGGCACGTTCCAGGTAGCGGCCCAGCCAGTAGAGACCCTCGGCGCTGCGCGACAGCATGCGACCTAGTTCTCCAGCACCCAGAGGTCCTTGCCGCCGCCGCCCTGGCTGGAGTTAACGACCAGGCTGCCTTTACGCAAGGCGACCCGGCAGAACGCTCCGGGAACTATTCGGGTCTTGCGGCCGTGCAGCACGAAGGGGCGAAGATCGACGTGTCGAGGCTCTATGCCGCCGTCGATGAGACACGGGGCCCGCGACAGGGCAAGGGTGGGTTGCGAAATGAAGTCGGCGGGATTCGCTCGCACCTGCTCGGCGTATTCGTGGCGCTCGGCAGGCGACGCGTGCGGACCGATGAGCATGCCGTAGCCGCCGGACTCGCCGACGCGCTTGACCACCAGGTTCTGCAGATTATCGAGCGTGTATTCGAGTCCCTGAGGATTACGACACAGATAGGTTTCAACATTAGCGATGACCGGTTCTTCCGCTAAGTAGTAGCGAATCATGTCGGGAACGTATGCGTAGACACTCTTGTCGTCGGCGACCCCGGTGCCCGGAGCATTGGCCAGGGTGACGTTGCCCTGCTGGTAGGCGTGCATGATTCCCGGGACACCCAGCAGGGAGTCCTCGCGGAATACGACGGGGTCGAGAAAGTCGTCGTCGATTCGCCGGTACACCACGTCAACCCGCCGCAATCCGGCGGTGGTGCGCATGTAGACGACGCCGTCGTCGACCAGGAGGTCGCGTCCCTCGACAAGCTCCGCGCCGATCTCCCTGGCGAGGAACATGTGCTCGTAGAAGGCCGAGTTGTAGACGCCGGGAGTCAGCAGGGCGATCGCCGGGTCGGATGTTCCCTCGGGAGCCAGTTCCTGAAGGGTCGTCAGGAGGACGCGGCCGTAGTGCTCGATGTCCTGAACGCGCGAGGAACGATAGAGACGGCGGAAGCTGGCCTTGACGGCCTTGCGGTTGGCGAGCATGTAGGCGACGCCGGAGGGGACACGAAGGTTGTCCTCGAGGACCTTGAATCCCTCGTTGGTTCGCACGAGGTCGGTTCCGCAGATCGCGACCCAGACTCCGTGCGGCGCCTGGAAGCCGCGCATTTCGATCCGGTACTGGGGACAGCCGCGCACCACATCGACCGGAATGACGCCGTCCTCGACGATTCGGGCCGGGCCATAGACGTCGGACAGGAAAAGGTTGAGTGCCTTGAGGCGCTGGGTGAGGCCGGTCTCGAGTTCCGACCACTCGCTGCCGGACAGCACACGCGGCAGGCAGTCGACGGGGATGATGCGCTCGTCGCCTTCCTCGTCGCCGTAGACCTTGAACGAGATGCCTTCGCTGGAGAACGAACCGGTGACCTGATCCTGGATGTCGGCCAGATCAGTCGCGGACGTCCCGGTTAAGGCCGTGTGGACTCCCTGGTACTGGGATCGGGCGCTGCCATCCGCATGGAACATCTCGTCATAGATGCGTCCGTCCAGTTCATAGTCGTTGAAGTCCATGCGCTGGCTATCCGATAGATTTCACGCGTTTTTTCGCGAAATTAGCGTGTCGAGATACCTGCCGGGCCAATGGCCGACGGCCATTCAAGAACTCCTGGCGACGCCTTGAGCGGCAGTTTATCGGATGGCCGATGGGCGGCGGGGTTGGCCCTCTTCGGGTGCTTGTCCGACCGGACCGTCGCATGCCGTCGCAATCCGACGCCGCTTCTTGCGTCAGCGTGCATGACCGGGAGGCAGGTCCGCAAGGTCCAGGGCGGCGGCCGGGTGTCCACCATGTCTCCGAACGCCTGTCCACCATTTGCCCGGTCTGGACTCATGGGCAGGGTGAGGGCGGTTTTGCAGCGAGGTCAGGGAGGCCGCAGGGGCGGGGGGGGGGGGGGGGGGGCGGCGGGCGGGGCGCCCCCCGCCCGGGGGCGCCCGGGGGGGAGGCGACAGA
>JAPPFO010000251.1:8049-9246 GCA_028875175.1 Chloroflexota bacterium
TTTTCCCGGGTGTGGACTCTTGGGCTGGGTGTGGGGGGTTTTGCCGGGTGGTCTGGGCGGCCGCTGGGGGGGGGCCCAGGCTGCGCACCGCGGGGCACCCAAGCCGGACTCTGACTCGGAACGTGCAGCTACTCCAGGGACTGTATAGCGACGCGTCCGCCGTTCGTGACGTCAATGCTCAGGTTTTGGTTGTCGAGCAGCGACATGCCTACCAGAGGGTCAAGGCCAACAGCCCCTGTCTCGACGTATCTGGACTGGCCGTTCCACCACAGGGTCACGCCGTACACGTCAAAGACAGCCTCGCTGCCGTCAGCCAAAATCGCCTCGCCATCACCCACGACAGGCAGTCCCAAGCCCGCCACCAGCGTCGGCGGCAAGGCCAAGTAGCCGTTGAAGCCGGTATCAATCACGGCGTCGACTTCGCGAGTCCGCCCCGCCTGGTCTTGCACGTGAAGGGTTACGACGGCTTCGAGATTGGCATTCACGAAGCCCTCGATCACCCGGGTCTCCGCAGGGAGCCGCCGCCGAAGTGATAGAGCGTCCGGTGTCCTACCCGCATCAGCCAGACCTGGGCGCCCGGGCGCTGGTCGCGCAGGCTCTCGGATGCGGTAATGGCATTGGCGCCGAGGGCGTATTCCCCGCTGTCGACGTCAATGGCGACGACCTGGCCCAGATGGTCGGCCTCTACCTGCCGCCGGATGTCTCGCAGGTAGATCTCCTTGCCCAAGCGGGCGATCTCATCTCGCGGGCGGCGCGGGGCTGCGGGCCTGGCCGCCTGTGCCGGCGACGAGGTGTCCGCGTTTCTCATTCGTTCCCTGTCCAGCGGCACGTGTCGACGCCATCATCCTACCGGCCTGCGTGGGAACGACGGGCGGAATCTTCTGAGGGCGGTGGCCCCGAAGACTGCCTGCACACGGGTCGCGGGCGGGGCAGGCTCTGCGGCTCCCCCTGGAGAGGGTGAAGAGCGACGGCCCTGGAGGAAGGTGCTCGACTTCGGCCTGGCTACTTCACCGAGGCAGCCACCCTCACCCCAGCCCTCTCACTCAAGGGCGAGGGAGAAGGAGCGGCGTCTCACAAGGGGAGATTGACCCTGGCCAGAGCCGTGTCGTGGCCGGCGTGGGTGCGCGGAAGCCCCTCGCCGGATTCGGCCGAAGACGGCCGAGTCTGCCTCTCCCCTTGGAGAGGGTGAAGAACGGC
>JAPPFO010000039.1 GCA_028875175.1 Chloroflexota bacterium
GTCCCGGACAGCGGCCAGGCAGGACTTCAAGCTCGTAAGCGGCGTCGTAGGCGATGTAGCCAATGGCCCCGCCAGGGAATGGAGGAAGCGGGCCGTCGCCGCTTGGCGCAACGCAAGGGACGACCCTGTCGAGGGCCGAGAAGCCGTTGCCCGGCAGCGGGCCCCAGACCTCGGAGACCACGCCATGGGATGTCCACCGCACCGTGTCGACTGGGTCGGCCGCCAAATAGGACCAGCGGCCCTCGCCGCCGAGGTCCGAGCCTCCCTCCAGCACAGCCAGCCCGGGCAGGTCGCGGTACCCGTCGGCCACCAGGCGCAGAGGGGGCAGCCCGCCAATCCGCCGCACGCGGCGTGACTGTCCGTTCGCGTGGATCCGGGGCACGATGTCGGTGGCGCGGGCAGCGGGCAGGGAGACTGGTGGCATGAACGGACGCCGTGAGACCCGGCGCGGAATGGGGCCGCTCATCCTAGCGCCGACCCGTCGCACACCGTGGATTCTCCGAATGTTTCACGTGAAACATTCGGCCGGAATGACTCGATGAGCCTCCCGACCGGCAAGCTGCCCTTACAGTTGCTGCGCGAGGCGCTCGACCGAGTTCCGCGCCGGGATCCGACGGTCCTGGTTGGGGCTGCGCCCGGCGAGGACGCCGCGGTGATTGACGTTGGCGGCCCCGAACTCCTGGTCGCCGCCGCCGACCCCATCACCTTCGCGGCGGCCGACATCGGGACCTATCTGCTGGCGGTCAACGGCAACGACCTGGCCGTGATGGGCGCCGAGCCGCGCTGGCTTTTGGCCACGGTGCTGGCCCCAGCGGGCACGACGGCGACCCGGATCCAGGCCCTGCTGGATGACGTCGCCGGGGCCTGCGCCGCCGCCAACGTCGCACTGGTGGGCGGGCATACCGAAATTACGGACAGCGTCACCTCCCCAGTCGTTGCCGGCACCCTGCTGGGCACCGTGGCGCACGATTCGCTGATACGCACGGCGGGCGCCCGCCCGGGCGACGCGCTGCTGCTGGCAGGCGAGATAGCCGTTGAGGGCACGGCCATCCTGGCCGGCGACCACGCTGACACGCTTCGGCGGGCAGGCGTCAGCGAGGCGGACATCCAAATCGGCGCCGCGAGACTTCAATCACCTGGAATCTCGGTGCGGCCCGCGGCCGAAGCGCTGCGGACCGCCGCCGAAGTCCACGCCATGCACGACCCTACCGAGGGCGGGCTGGCCGCCGCACTGCATGAACTGGCCGAGGCCGCCGAGGTCGGCGTGGTAGTCGATCGCGACGCTGTGCCCGTACTGCCGGAGTGCCGCCGCATCTGCCGCGCGCTCGGGCTCGATCCCTATGCCCTGCTCGCCTCCGGGGCCCTGCTGGCCAGCCTGCCGGCCGCGCGGGCGCCCGCCGCCGTAGCGGCACTTCAAAGGGCAGGCCTGGCCGCCGCCGTCATTGGAGATGTCACCGCGGCGTCGGAAGGCCGACGTTGGACGGTCGACGGGAAGGACGTTCCGATTCCGACGGTCGAACGCGACGAACTGGCCCGGTTCCTGGAATCGGCCTGACGCGCCGGTACCATTCACCAGTCCGACCCCTCGCTGGCGCCGCCTTGTCTAACTCGACCATCGATCTCCGCAGCGACACGCTCACGTCCCCCACGCCTTCCATGCGCCGGGCCATGGCGGAAGCGGAAGTCGGCGACGACGTCTTTGGTGAGGACCCGACGGTGCGGTCGCTGGAAGAGCGCTGCGCCGAGATGTTCGGCATGGAAGCCGGGCTGCTCGTCGCCAGCGGTACCCAGGGGAATCTCTGTTCGCTGCTAACCCATTGCCGTCCGAGGCAAGAAGTCATTGCCGAACGCGGCTGTCACGTCGTGACCTGGGAGGTTGGCGGCTGGGCATCGCTGGTCGGGGTCACCATGGCCGCCGTGGATGCGCCCAATGGCATCCTGACGCGCGATCTGATTCGCGGCGCCGTCAAAGCGCCGAATGTCCACCTGGTGGACTCGCGCCTGGTCTGGATTGAGAACACGCACAACACGGCGGGCGGCACCTGTACCCCTCCGGACCGAATGGACGAACTCGTTCGAACCGCCCACGACCTGGGTCTACGGGTCCACGTGGACGGAGCCCGCATCTTCAACGCCGCGGCCGCGTTGGAGTGCTCGGTTGCCGACTTGATGCAGGGTGCCGACAGTGTGCAGTTTTGCCTGTCCAAGGGTTTGGGCGCGCCGGTTGGATCCCTGTTGCTGGGATCGCATAACTACATTCACGAAGCGCGGCGCGTTCGAAAAATGGTCGGGGGCGGAATGCGCCAGGCTGGCGTCCTCGCCGCGGCCGGCCATGTGGCGTTGGACGAAATCCCCCAGCGCCTTCCGCAGGACCACGCCAACGCGCGCCTGCTGGCCGAGCTTCTGAGCGACACCCCCAGCCTGACCGTTGACCCGGACGCGGTGGCCACCAACCTGGTGTTCTTCGACATCGGGCCGGAACTGGGCCTGCCGACGGAGTTCGAGGCCCGGCTGGACGCGGCAGGCGTGCGCGTCGTCGGCTTCAACGAGACCGGCCGCTGCCGCGCCGTGACCTACCACCAGGTCTCCACAGACGACATCCAGCGGGCGGCCGAGATCATCCTCGACTGCGCCGTCGACGCCGGCGGCTGACATGCGCATCCTGGTCACCGGCGCGACCGGGAACCTGGGTCCGTTCGTCATCCAGGCGCTGCGCCACGACGGCCACGACGTGCGGGCCCTGGTTCGCGAAGCCAGCGACCGCGCGTGGCTCAATGCCAACCGCGTTGAATCGATCGAAGGCGACATCCTTCAGCCGGACTCGCTGGGCGCGGCAGTGGACGGCATGGCCGCCGTTATCCACCTGGCCGGCCTGCACGACTCCTGGGCTCCTCGCGCCCAGGAATTCTTTGACCTCAACGTGGACGGCGCCTGCAACGTGCGCGACGCCGCCCGTGCGGCCGGCGTCCACCGCCTGGTCTTCGTCAGCAGCGGGTCGACCATCGGCGAAGAGGAAGACGAGGTGGGCACGGAGGGCACCGAACGCCGCGACTACTCCCTCAGCGATTACGAGAGCTCCAAGGTCGAGGCCGAGGCCGCCCTCCTGGAGGATGGTTCGCCGCTCGACGTGGTGATCCTGAACCCCGCCACCGTCTACGGGCCGGGCGACGCCTCGGGTACGGGCCAGGCGTTGATCGGCGCGCTGAGCGGCCGCCTGGGCGTGTCGGTGGACGTGCCGGTGGCCTGGGTGTACGTCAAGGACGCGGCGCGCGGGATCGCGTCGGCGCTGGTGCGCGGGCGGCCAGGCGAACGCTACATCCTGGCCAGCCACAACCTGTCACGCCTCGCCTTTCTGCAGCGCGCGGTCGACCTGGCCGACCTTGAGTACCAGATCAAGCCGGCCTCGCCGCTGGCGTGGCAGGCGTTCGGCTTGATCTACAGCCTGCCGGCCTGGATCAAGCGCCAGCGCCCGTTGATCTCGCGGGCCGCGGTGCGGATTGCGCTGCACGGCAGCCAGCTTGACGGGTCCAAAGCCGAGCGCGACCTTGGCTTGAAGTACACGCCGCTGGATGATGGCCTGAACGCAACGCTGGACTGGCTGCACGAGGCCGAGCTCGTGGACCTCCCCGAGGAAGACGACGATGAACCAGACGACAAACCTGCCCAGCGACTCTGAGGTCGAGTCCGACACCCGGGACTATTACCGGGCGCGCGCGCCGGAGTTTGAACAGTGGATCCTGCGTGAAGGCCGCTACGCGCACGGCGACGAGGCTGACGCCGCCTGGCATGACGAGATGGCCGAATTGCAACGGTTCGTGGGGTCACTAACAGATGGGACGGTCTTCGAAGTCGCCGCGGGTACCGGCTGGTGGACGCGGCTGCTGGCCCAGCGCAACCGCGTCGTCGCCTCGGACTACGCGCCCGAAATGCTTGAGGAAGCCCGCCGGCGAGATGGGGCGGACGTCCCTGTCGGCCGCTGCCGGGCCGACGCCTACCGGCTGCCGGCCGCGGACGGCGCCTGGGACGCTTGCATGTTCGGGTTCTGGCTGAGCCACGTCCCGGTGTCCCGCTCGGCGGAATTCATCCGCGAGGCGGCGCGCATCGTGCGGCCGGGTGGATGGATCGTGCTGGTTGACTCGCGGCAGGCGAAACTCTCGGGCGCGTCCGACCAGAACACCGCCGGCGACCGCGTGCAGCGGCAGCACCGGCGGCTGAACGACGGCCGCGAATTCACGATCTGGAAAATCTACTGGTCGCCGGATGAGCTTCGATCGCTGCTTGGCCTCGTCTGCTCTGAAGTCGAGGTCATCGAGACCGACCACTTCTTCATCGGCGCCCGCGGCCGCGTTGCGAGTCCGGCCTGACGGGCAGAGCCTTCAAGGCAGAGCCGGGAACCTTCAAGTTGAGGTCGTGCCTGTCGAGCCGAGGTGGCCTTCAAGCCGGCTCACACGCGCTTCGATCGGGCCATGGCCCGTTCTTCCCACGATTCCGACTCGTGGGCGCCTGCACCTGATCAGAGGGCAGGCGAATGTTTCACGTGAAACATCGGGCTCTGACCGCCCGCAGAGGCACCTATTCCTGACGCGAGTCTACGCGCCCGCCAACTGCTCGATTTCGTCCAGCAGCGCGAAGTCCTTTTCGGTCACGCCGCCTTCGCTGTGGGTCGAGAGGGTGAAGGTGATGCGCCGGTAATTGATGAACATGTCGGGGTGGTGGTCGGCGGCCTCGGCCGCAGGGGCCACGGCGTTGACCAGGTTGACCACGGCCATGAAATCATCCAGCTCGAACTGCTTGACCAGGGCGCCGCCCTCGTTGGTCCAGCCGGATCGCTCGGCCAGTCGAGCCTGGATGTCCTCGTCCGCTAGGAGTGCCATCAAAGTCTGCCTCTCTAATGCCGGCGTGCCGGCCTGTAAGCGAATGGTCGTCCCTATAATCTGCGCTTCGTAGGCGCAACTTTCCACTCCCGGGCCCCGCCAGCCAATCACCACCGAGACGGACCTCCATGCGTGCACTGATCACGGGCGCTGCCGGCATGTACGGGTACAACTTGACCCGGCGGCTGCTGGAAGACGACCCCGGCGCCTCGGTCGTGGCCGTGGACGACTTCTCACGCCACTTCCCGGGCGGGGAGCCGCTGACTCCCGAATTGGAAGCCGGAAGGCCCATCGAGATCGTGCGACGCGACTACGCCGACCTCACGACGGCCGAACTGAACCGGTGGGCGCCGGACGTGATCGTGCACTTTGCCGCGCGCATCTCCGTGCCGGAGTCAATGGAACGCCCGCACGCGTATTTCGCGAACAACGAGGCCGGCACATTTCGGTTCGCCCACGCCATCGCCGACATGACGCGCCCGCCGCTGCTGATCTACGCCTCGTCGCCCGAGGTGTACGGTCCGCCGGTCCGGGTACCCATGGACGAGGACCACCCGCTGCGTCCGGTCACCGTCTACGCGGTCAGCAAGGCCGCCTGTGAGCTGCACTGCCTGGCCTTGCACCGCTGGTGGGGCCACCCGGTCGTGGTGATCCGCAACTTCAATACATTCGGCCCGCACCAGAACATCGTGGGCTATCCGGCGGTTACGGTGGCCTTCGCGCGGCGCGCGCTGCGGGGCGAGCCGCTGCCGTTGGAGAACGGCGGCCGCCAGACGCGGGACTTTATGTTCATCGACGACGCGGTGGACGCTTACGCCCGCGTGATTGCGCGGGGTGCGGCGCTGGCCGGCTCCGTGTTCAACATCGGCACCGGGAGCGAGACGTCAATCCACGACGTGGCGCGAACCGTGCTGGCCGTCACCGGGTCCGACAGCGAGGTCGTGAACACGCCGGGTCGTCGCACTGACCTGCCCGCCCTGCGTGCCGATGCCACGCGCATTCGCGAGGCGACCGGTTGGAAGCCGGCGACGCCGTTCGAGGAGGGTATGCGGCGCACGGTGGACTGGTTGCGCGCAGTGGACGCATGAGCGCGCTTGTCACCGGCGGCGCCGGGTTCATCGGTCGTCACGTCGTTGGGGAACTCCTGGATCGTGGCGTGGCGGTGCGCGCGCTGGACGATCTCTCGCGCGCCCGGCCCGGATCGCTCGAGGCGTTCAGTGGTCGGCCCGGCTTCCTGGGACTTTCGCAAGGCGACGTGACCGATGCGGCGGCGTTGCGGAATGGACTGCTGGGCGTCGACACGATCTTTCACCTGGCAGCTTCCGTTGACGTTGGCGCCAGCGTGCACGGCCCGGTGCAGGCGATTCGCGCCAACGTGCTGGGCACGCTCAACGTGCTGGACGCGGCGCGGGCGGCCAACCTGCGCCTGGTCCTGGTCAGCACCTGCCACGTCTACGCATCGGCCGACGGTCCGCTTGACGAACGGGCCGCCACCGCCCCGGCCTCGCCGTACGCGGCATCCAAGCTGGCGGGCGATGACCTGGCCGCCGGTTATCGTCGGGCCTTCGGCCTGCGCCTCAGCATCGTCCGGCCCTTCAATGTCTACGGCCCATGGCAGCGCGGCGACCTGGAAGGCGGCGTGGTGGCACGCTTCCTGCAGGCTGCGCTGGCCGGGCGGACGCTGGAGGTGCACGGTGACGGCGCGCAAACGCGTGACTTTGTCTTCGTTGACGACGCAGCGCGCGGCATTGTCGACGCGTCGGTGGAGACGGCCGTGGGGCACACGCTGAACCTGGCGACCGGACAGGAAACGAGCATCCGTGAATTAGCCGAGCTGATCGACGACGGCGCCGGACGCGTGCGCCAGGTGCCGCATCCGCACCCGCAGGCGGAAGTGGAGCGCTACCTTGGAAATGCGGCGCGTGCCCGAGCGTTGCTGGACTGGCGCCCGCGTGTGGCGCTGCCCCAGGGTCTCGCGCGCACCCGCGCCTGGTTCAGCGAACTGGCGGAAGGCTGAGGAGCCGCGGCCCGACGCTGCGCCGACCCGTAACAGACGCACCCCTACCGGCGTTCAGAGAGCGCCAGGACCACCGTCGCCGTGCTATTGGACGCTGAGCCAAGCGAAGAGCAACTGAATGAGGTCATCCGCCGCGCCGCCACGCTGGACCGCGAGGCCTACGGGGAACTCTATCGACTCTACGTCGACCGCATTCACCGCTACATCGCGTACCAGGTGAGTGACCGGGTATTGGCCGAAGATCTGGCCAACCAGGTCTTCCTGCGCGCCATGCAGGCGATCGGGCGCTACGAGCACCGGTCGATCCCTGAGTTCAACGGCTGGATTTACCGGATTGCCAAGAACGTGGTGGTGGACAACTGGCGGGCCACGCGCAGCACCGTGCCGCTGGATGAAGCGCTGGTCGCCGAGCGCGGCGAAACGCTGGACGCGCACTTCGAGTCACTGGCCCGCCGCGAGGAGCTTCGCGAAGCCATGCAGTCGCTGACCGAAGACCAGCGCCAGGTTCTCAGCTACCGGTTCGCCCTGGACATGAGCCATCGAGAGATCGCCCAGATCATGAACCGTAACGAACCGGCCATACGCGCGTTGCAATTCAGGGCGGTTGCCGCCCTCCGCAAAGTCATGGCCGAGGACGCCAGGTGAGCACGGACATCGAGACGGCATTCCATGCGTCGCTCGACCGCCTGCTGCGCGGCGAGGCGACCCTCGATGTGTGCGTGGCGGCATACCCCGAACACGAAGAGCGGCTGCGCGACATGCTGGTCGTGGCGCTCGATCTGCAGGCTCTCGCCCCGTTGCCGCTGGACCGGCAGGCTGTAGAGCGCGGGGCGCGCCTGATCGACGACGAGCTGCAGCGCCTGCGCGCGCGGCTGGACCGGCAGCCCGAGCCCGCCAGTGCCTGGGAGCGCCTGACCTGGTGGTTCCCGCGCTTCATGCCGGTTCGCATGGCGGGTCTGGCAGCAGCGTTTGCCATTGCGCTGATGGCCTACGGCGGTGTGACCCTGGCTGCCGTGAACAGTGGGCCCGATAGCGCCCTCTACGGCTACAGGCTCACGCTGGAAGAACTGCGGATCGGGTTTGCTCCTGATGAGGAGAAGGCGTACCTCTATCTGGATACCGCCGAACAGCGCTTGCGCGAGATCGAGTCGGCGGCAGGCGTCGGGGACACCGTTGCCGTGGCCCGCGCCAGCACCGCTTACCGGGAGGTCGTGCGCAAGGGCGTGGACGTACTCGGCGCCGTGGCCCGCGACACGCAGCCGGGCGCCGAGCGCACCGAGGACGTGGCCGCCGACTACCGCCGCCGATTGGCCGAGCACGACACGCGCTTCGATTCCCTCACGACCCAGACCGCCGAGGCGCAGCGCGCCCCCATAGCGCGGGCCCGTTCGCAGGTGCAGGCCGGCCTGCAGGACGTGCACAGCGGCCCCATCCTGGCGGTCGCGCCAACCGCCACGCCCGATCCGATCCCGGTGCCCGCCGCGGCCACGCCCGCGCCGGGTTCCAGCCCCAGCCCCACGCCCACCACCTCTCCCGCGCCGACCGCTTCGCCAACACCCACGGCGCCTGCCGCCGCCCCGACCGCGGCGCCAACGCCGCACGCCACGCCTGAACCAACCCCGACGGCGCCACCCGTCCCGGCAATCGACGTCACCGGCACCGCTGTGGTGGTCAGTGGCGAGTTGCTCGCCGTGACAGACGAGTCGATTGTGGTGGCCGGCATCGCTATTGCCCGCGGTGAAGCGGCGGGGGTGGACGCCGTCCCCCTCACGGCGCGCGTGCGGGCCGAGGCCCTGATCGACGCTGACGGCAGCTTGAAGCTGGTTGGACTGTCGGTAATCGAGGCGGTCGCCGCTGCCTCCGAGACCTCGGCGGACAGCCAGCCCACCGCGGCGCCCGAGCCCTCGCCCAGCCCTGAACCCGCGCCGCCGCCGGAGGCGACGGCAACCGCAACTCCGGCCGGCGGAGAGCCGACCGCAACCCCCGAGGCATCGCCTACTCCCGAGCCCACGGCGAGCGAAAGCACGCCGGCCCCAGACGCCTCGCCAACGCCGACCGCGGCCGAAGGCGAGCCCACTGCGACCCCCGAGGCCACGCCTACCGCGGAGCCGACGGCAACCGAAGCGCCGGAGACGCCAGCTGACGTCTCACCGACGCCAACCGTCGCAGACGGGACGCCGACCCCTACGCCCGAGGCGACGCCTACCCCCGAGGCGACGCCCACTCACGAGGCAACTTTTTTTTTATTGTTTAGGCGTACACCGTTTGCTACAC
>JAPPFO010000203.1:0-4746 GCA_028875175.1 Chloroflexota bacterium
GTCCTTGACGACGGCTGTCTCTTCACGATCACCGGCAGCGACACGCCGGATCCGGACGACGGGTATGCGGTGACCAATGCGCACGGCGCGCCGTTTTACGATTTCGTTCGCGCCCGCGATCTGCCGTCCATCGGCTACCCCATCAGCCAGCGATGGGCCAGCGAGGCTTTCACCTTTCAAGCCTTCCAGAAAGTGATCTTGCAGTGGGATCCCGGTGCGGGCCGCATGCGCTACTACAACACGCTGGACGCGCTCGCCAACCGATACCCCGACGTGCAGTTGCCCAACGTGCCACCACACCAGGTGCTCGAGACCGAGCCCGGCGCGGACTTTGCCGCCGTCGTGGGCGCCCACCTGGCGATCCTGGACGAAAATGCGGCGCTGAAGGAGTGGTTCCTGCGCGAGCCGGCCTGGCTTGACCTGTACGGGTTGCCGATCTCGTACCAGGAGCAGGAAGTCGACGGGCATCCGCAGGGTCTTCAGCTGCTGCGGACGCAGCGCACCGTGTTCGAGATCCGGAACGCGGCCGGTCCGGGGATCACGGTGGGCCAGGTGAACCTGCAGAACGTGCCGGACAAGCTGAAGCAGCTTGAGGACGTGATCATACCGAACACGGCCAAGGCGCCGCGCAAGGCGTCCGATCCCGACTATCCGGCCATTATCGCCAATCTTTATTGGGTTGCCGACGGCCTGACACTCCTGGAACAGGAGGGAGTAGCCCAGCTCGAACGGATCTTCGCAGAGTCCGAACCAATGTTGCGGGATTGGATCTATGGATCCTGGTTCATACGCAATCAGTATTCTCAAAGAAAAGCCCGTCTGTACAAAGCGATGGCGCGTCATGCCGAGCAGGCATGGGTCAGCGACGGAATCAACCCGACCGAAGAGAGGTTATTCGGCAAGTGGGGATCACATGCAACCGAGGTGCCCGATCTAGCAGTACTGGCGCTACAGAAGCCTTGGATAGTGGATGGTTTAACCGACGAAGAAGTAGAAGTAATTCACGAGCTCATGAAGATCGGTGTCAACGAGCGCCTAGCTCTACTTGAGACCAATCCGGGCAGCGACGAGCCAACGATAGCCTACTATCTGTTGCAGATGCCGTTCCTCGACTCGATCGTGCCAGTTGACATGTTAGCTATTCGCAGTTTGTATAGAACAGGATGGGTGCATCGCAATGAGCAGCATACAATCGTGGCACACTTCGCTGAGCATGGCGGAATCACCGACGATCACGCCAAGATCATTCCAGTACTCGCGCATGCTGCGGAAAGCGACCCAGAGTATTTTGACACGATGCTCCATTCCGCCAATCTGCTGGTTGAGGATCGATCCATCGTGCTTCCCCACGCCGGGCCGGTGACGTTGGCGATTATTCGCAGCAGGCCCGGAGATGCTGCAACCATGAGTCACCTGGAAGAAGCTGTGCGGTTTACCGAGGGGTACATCAGGCGACCATTTCCAACCAAATACATCGCCCTGCACGTGACGGAAGCCGTTGAACCCTGGAGCGGACTGTTCCTGAATACGCATATCGGCATTCGGGAGGGATATGATGATCGAAACCACGATTGGAACGCGGGGCTGAGGGGAGTAATCCATCACGAAGTCTCGCATTATTTTTGGCATCAAGGGCCCAGCTGGTTGAGTGAGGGTGGCGCAAACTTTTTCGTAATGCACGCCGGCGTTAGAGGCTCAGAAGCAGGATTAAGGGATCTGTCCAGAGAGTGCAGGAACACGGCGATTGGCGATGCGACCCCTGAGCGGCGGTACGAGTGTCGCAATCACTTTGGCACAGAACTCTTCTACAACCTGTATCACAGGCTCGGTGAAGGGGAATTCCTGCGACGTCTGTGGCGACTCTATGACAGCACGCATGGTGACCTTGCGGCCGACGGTTGCGAGGATACTGTGGAAGGTCCCTGCCATTTGAGATTTGCCTTCGTGACCGATGCGCCCCCGGTGGCCGTCGCGCTGGTGGAGCGCTTTCTTGGGGAGGTGCATTTGTGGGAGGACTGAGCTGGCGCCTCCAAGTACTCGCCAAGCCTGTGTGTCGCCTTGCCACGTTTTGCGACCCGGCGAAGCGTGGCCCGGAAGTTCCGGGCGAGTCGAGAACGCCGACCCTACGCAAGGAGGGACTCGCGGGTGGTGCGGCGCGCGGGAACAATGGGAGTGTGCGAAGCAGCACGAGCGGAAGAGGCGAGTCGGGGACCCGCCCCTACGCCGGAGAAGAGGAAGAGGCGGGTCGGCGATTGGCCCCTACGAATGGGGGGGCGGGGGTGGGTCGTCGAATTGGGCGGCGTGGAGGTCGCGGTAGGGGCCGGGCTGGGCGATGAGGTCGGTGTGGGCGCCGCGCTGGACGATGCGGCCTTCGTCCAGGACGACGATGCGGTCGGCGCTGCGGATGGTGGAGAGCCGGTGGGCGATGACGAAGCTGGTGCGGTTGTGCATGACCTGGACCAGGGCCCGCTGGATCTCATATTCGGATTCGGTGTCGATGTCGGAGGTGGCTTCGTCGAGCACGAGGACGGCGGGGTCGGCAAGGATGGCGCGGGCCAAGGCGACGCGCTGCTGCTGGCCGCGCGAGAGGCGCAGGCCGCCGTCGCCGACGATGGTTTCGTAGCCGTCGTCCAATTCCGCGATAAAATCGTCGGCGCGGGCCAAGGCGGCCGCGGCGGCGACCTGGCTGTCGCCGGCCGCGGGGTCCCCGTAGCGGATGTTCTCGGCGATGGTGCCGCTGAACAGGAAGGTCTCCTGGGGCACGAAGGCCAGGCGCGAGCGAAGACTCTCCATGCGCAGATCGCGCAGGTCGTTACCGTCGACCAGAATTTGGCCCGACGTGGGGTCGTAGAAGCGGGCGATGAGGTTGACCATGGTGGTCTTGCCGGAGCCGGTGGCGCCGACGAGGGCGACGGTCTGGCCAGGCTCGGCGGTCACGGAGATGTCCTGGAGCACCGGCGTGGTGCCGTCGTAGCTGAAGTCGACATTGCGAAATTCGACGCGTCCGCGCGGCTGGACCAGGTCCACGGCGGAGGGCTGGTCGACGATGTGTCGCGGTACGTCCATGAACTGGAAGATCCGGTCGGCCGCGGCCAGGCCAGACTGAATGACGTAGTTGACGCGCACCAGCTCCGTCATCGGCTGGTGAAAGATCTGGACGTAGGCCAAAAAGGCGATCAGGGTGCCGGGCTGCATCTCGCCGATGGTGATTTGCCAGCCGCCGTAGGCCAGCAGGGCGGCCACGCTGAGGGTGCTAAGACCCTCGATCACCGGCGTGGCGATGGACTCCACCATGGTGGTGTTGAGGTTGGCCTGCAGGTTGGCGCGGTTCTCGGTCTGGAAGCGGCGGGCGTCGGCCTCCTCGCGCGCGAAGGCGCGGCTGACGCGCACGCCGCTGACGTTTTCCTCGATGGCAGTGTTGATGTTGGCGATGGATTCCTGCACGCGGCGGTAGCGGACCCGCAGCATGCGCGCGGTGATGACGCTGGCGATGAGCATGAGGGGCACGACGGACAGAATCACGAGGGTCAGGCGCCAGTCGAGCGTAAGCATGACGACCAGGTACAAGAGCATCGTGACGATGCCGGCGCTGGCGGTGAGCACCTGTCCCTGCATGGCCTGCTGGACGGCGGTGACGTCGGCGGTCAGGTGCGAGACCGTCTCGCCGGTGCGCTGGCTCTCGAAGAAGCGCATGGAGTGACGCACCAAGCGAACGAACATGTCGCGCGACACCTGGTAGACGATGGTCTGGCTGCTGCGCGCGAAGAGGTAGAAGTTCAGATAGTTGAGGGCGCCGCGCGCCAGATAGATCAGCATCATGGCTCCGGCGATGCGCACGGCCCCGGCGGCGTCTGCTCGGGGAATGAAGTCGTCAATCGCGATCTTCAAGGCCCAGGGCGGCACCATGTTCAAGAGCGAGGCGATCGAGAGGGCCGCGAAGGCGATGCCGATATGGCGCCGGTGCAGACCGACGTAGTAGAGCAAGCGCCGCAGGGTGCCGGCGACGGTGCGGCCGCTGAGGTTGGAGGTATCGACGTAGGTTTGACGCATACCCATCAGACCCTGACCTCCGCGCCGGCCTCAATCGCCAGGGACTCTTCCTGCAGGCGGAACTGCAGTTCGTAGATGGCGCGGTAGTCGTCGCTGGTCTCCAGCAGTTCCTCGTGCGTGCCGCGGGCGACGATGCGGCCCGCATCGACGACGATGATCTGGTCGACCCGGCGAATGGTCGAGAGCCGGTGGGCGATGACGATGGTGGTGCGCTCCTGCATCAACTGCTCCAACGCGCGCTGGATGGCCCGGTCGGTGCGGGTGTCGACGCTGGAGGTGGCCTCGTCCAGCACCAGGATTGCGGGTCGCACCAGGAGGGCACGGGCGATGGCGACGCGCTGACGCTGGCCGCCGGAGAGTCGCACGCCACGGTCGCCGATCAAGGTGTCGTAGCCCTGGGGCAGTTCCGCAATGAAGTCGTGGGCGGCGGCCATGCGGGCCGCGGCTTCCAGATCCTCGCGGGTGGCGTCCTTGCGGCCGAACCGCAAGTTGTCGGCCACGGTCATGTTGAATAGGAAGGTCTCCTGCATGACCATGCCGATCCCCGACCTGAGGTCTTGCAGGCGGATGTCGCGCAGGTCGTGACCGTCGACGCGGATGGCGCCCTCGGTCGGGTCGTAGAAGCGAGGCAGGAGGTTGGCCAGGGTGCTCTTGCCTGAGCCGCTGCGCCCGACGATGGCGAGCGATCCTCCGGCC
>JAPPFO010000203.1:4756-9090 GCA_028875175.1 Chloroflexota bacterium
GACCGAGACGTCGCGCAGGATCGGGTCGCGGTCGCCGTACTGGAAGGTGACCCGGTCGAATTCAATCTCGCCACGCACTTCGGGCAGCGGATGTGCGTCGGACTTCTCCTGCACGTCCAGCGGGGTGTCGATGATCTGGAACACGCGCTCGCCTGACGTGACGGCCTGCTGTGTGATCTGGACGGCGAATCCAAGGAAACGGGTGGGGGCCAACATCAGCAGCAGGTAGCCCTGGAATGCCACCAGGCCGCCGAGCGTGAATTCGCCATTGACAATCCGCCAGGCGCCGAGGCCCAGAATCAGCGCCGTGGCGCCGCCGGCGATCAACTCGATGCCCTGGGAGTAGAGGGCAAAGGTGCGCAGCACGCGCGTGCGCAGATCGCGCAGCTTCCAGTTTTCGCGGTCGAACCGTTCTTCCTGGTACTGCTCGCGACCGAACGCCTGAATGACCTTGATGCCGGAGATGGCCTCGCGGATCTCCACGTTGACGACGCCCATTTGCTGATTGGATTGGCGGAAGAGCGGAACGACGCGCTTGGCGACGGACTGCATGGCAATGAAGAAGGGAACCAGGGCAAGAATCGCGAGGGCCATCACCCAGTCCAGGGCGAACATGAAGATCAAGTTCATGGCCGTGAGGGCGATGGAGGACAGGATGACGGTGCCGGCCATGGTGAAGAAGAACTGAATCATGTTGACGTCGTTGGTGACCCGGGACATCAGGTCGCCCGTCTGGTGCCGGTCGAAAAAGCTCATGGACTTGGCGCTGAGGTGGGTATAGAGATCGTTGCGGATGTCGTGAATGACTTTCTGGGCGCTGTAGCGCGCGGCGTAGAGACGTCCCGCCATGGCGACGTTGGACAAGAGCACGGCCCCTACAAAGAGCCCGATGGTGACGAACAGCACGCCGAGGTTGTCGGCTAGCACCCCGTCATCGATGGCGATCTTGCTCAGGGTTGGCGGAAGGGTGCGCAGCAGCGATCCGAGCGTGAGCGTGACGAGCATGCCCGCGAGCAGCAGCTTCTGCGTGCGCAGGTAGAGAATCAGCCGCCAGAGAATCCGGATAAGTCGTGGTCCGCTGGTGAGTGCCGGCCGGAGCGCGGCGCCGGGTTCGCCGCCCGGTCGCCGATTGTCTCACGCGGGGCGGCCCCGTCGCCTGGCAGAACCCGCCTAGGAGTCGTCAAGCGCGTCAGCAGGCACCGCGGGAGCGGTCAGGTTGCCCCGGAGGCGGTGACAAGCCCTTGACCCGCTAATTCGACTTGACAATAATCTCCACACGTTCGGTCCGCCGCTGGGGGGCGTTGGCGGGGCCGTCGGCCGTTGGTCTTCACACAAGCGGAGAAGCGCTCACGGACGAACTCAGCGCCCTCGACCTGGCTCGGCAGATTTACGAACTGGGCGGCATCCAGTTCGGCAGTTACACGCTGGGCCGGTCCACGGTGAACTCGCCGGTCTATGTCGACCCCAAGCGCCTGGTGGCGGTGCCCTCGGCGCTGCGGACGGCGGCGACGCTGGTGCGCGACGCGGCGAACCTGGCCGAGGCCCGGCGGCATCAGCGGGCGGAGCCGTTTGAGCTGGTAGCCGGCGTACCGATGGGCGGCTTGCACCTCGCTACGGCGTACTCGCTGACGACGGACATGCCGCTGATTTATGTCAAGCCGGAATCCGCTCCGGACGGGCTGGAAATCGTCGGCCGGTTCCTGCCGGGCCAGCACGTGCTGCTGGTGGACGACCTGATTACGTCCGGCGGTTCGGTCATTCAGACGGCTCAAGCGCTGCGCGGTGAAGGGCTGCAGGTGCGCGACGTCATTGTGCTGGTCGACCGCGACGTGGGCGCCGCCCGCCGGTTGGAGTACCACGGATTGCGCCTGATCTCGATTGTGACGCTGCCCGCCATGCTGAACCTCTACATGAGCGAACGGCTGATCAGCGAGGACGAATACCGGCGCAGCCTGGACTTTCTCGAAGCGCAACGGCCATGAGCCGTCGCGCTCCGCCTCAGCAAGAATTGGACGACGACGCCTGGTCGCAGGACGCCCTGTTCGCCCGACCAGTGCGGCGCCGACCGACGGCTATTCCACCGCCGATTTACCACGCTCGGCTGCGGGAACGTTCGGCGGTGGCGAAGGCGCGTCACGCCCGGCGCAACCAACTGCGGCAGCTGGCCAACATCATGTTCATTGGCCTGCTGATGATTGTGGGGATCCTGCTCTTCGTGCGGCTGCTGTCGTCGGTGGAGCCTCCGCCGCCGGACTCCGGTCGCGTCGTCAATCTGCTGTCGCCCGAAGACTTCCAATCCGGGGTTCAGCGCGCGCCGACGACGGCACCGTTCATCGACAGCCCATTTACGCGGCCGGTGGAAGCGCCGCCGATTTCGGCGCGCTCGGCTCTGCTGGTGGACATGGGCGAGCGAACGGTGGTGTTCTCCAAAAACCCCGGGGAGCGTCGCCCACCGGCCAGCCTGGCGAAGCTGGCCACGGCGATCGTGGCGCTGGAACAGGCGCCGCCGGACACGCGGATCCAAGTTCCGGAGAGCGCGACGAGCGAGCCGTCAGCGCTGGCGGGTCTCTGGGCAGGCGATGTGCTGACCCTGGAACAGCTGCTGTACGCGCTGCTGCTGCCGTCCGCGAATGACGCCGCCGCGAGCATCGCGGACGGTATTGGCGGGAACGACTACACGGTGGCGCAAATGAACGACCTGGCCCGCCGGCTCGATCTGAACGACACCCACTTTGCCAATCCCAGCGGCCGGGACGCGGAGAACCAGTACACCACGGCGTTCGACCTGGCGGTGCTGGCGGCCGACGCGATCGATCGGTTTCCACTGCTCGCCAAGATTGTCGCCACGCAGGTGTACGTGATCCCCGGGGGGCCGGCGAACCGGGCGTATAGCGTGCGAAACCTGAACGGGCTGCTCTGGACTTACGAGGGCACCATCGGCGTCAAGACCGGGCAGACGGAAGAATCCGGCGGCAACCTGGTGGTGGCAGCGCAGCGCGGGCCGCGGCGGCTGATGGTGGTGTTGCTGGGCAGCGAGGACCGCCTGGCCGACGCCGAGACTTTGCTGGACTTTGGCTACCGGGCGCTGGCGGCACGGGGCTAAGTGATGTGGAATTGCCGGTGCAGCGCCGGCTGGAATGGCACAATCGCGTATCGTTACGGTGACCGGTGCGCCGCTTCGGGAACCGGGCCGTCGGGTGCAGCGGTATCCGACAGTCCGACAGCCCGAATCGTTGTGGTCCGGCTGCCTGCCCGGCGCAGGCGGGATCTGCGGGTTGCCCGGCGGCTAATCGCTCACGAGAAAGAAGAGGGACATGCCCTTCAACGTTGGACCGTTCGAGTTGATCATCATTCTGCTCATCGTCATCGCCGTCTTCGGCGCTGGCCGGATTGCGGGTGTCGGCCGCGCGCTCGGCACGAGCGTGCGCGAGTTCCGCGAAGAGGCGCGCAATGAGGAGGAAGACGAGGGCAACGAAGACGGCGAGGACGAGGGGAAGAGCGCCGACGGCGAGACCACAGCCGCGGCCGACGCCGAGACGCCTCCAGCGAAGAAAGAAGGTTCCACCAACTAACCGTTGGTCCAATGGCCCGTCCGGCTGGATAGCCGGGCGGGCCATTTGTGTTGTTCTGGCCCTGTTGGTGGCGTTCGCTGTTGGCTCGCCGCTGTCCGCCGCCCCAACCTTGCCGGAGACCATCCGGGTCCAGTTGACGGTGGCGCCGGGCGCGCTGCGGCTGGTCCCGCCGCCGACGGCGACGGTGCAGGTGGACTCGCAGCCGCTGCCAGCCGAGCCGTCCGCGATGACCGTGGGATGGGCCCTGCGGTACCTGCGGCTGCCGGCGGCCGAGGCAACGCCGGTTATCGAGGCGCTGGCCGCTCGAACACCAGACGGATCGCGGCCGGAGGGGCAGCTCTTGATTGGGCCGTACGGATGGGACGGCCGGGCAGGCCGCGACCGGCGGGTGGTGCGCTCGGAAGTGGGCGTTGCCCCCGCGCTGGCAGCGCCGCGCGCGGGGCTGCACGTAGGACGGCGGATCCTGGCGCCGTTTCCGCAGGTGATCGAGATTCAGCCAGGCGATCTGGCGGATGTCACAACGATCAACGACCGTCCCTATCGCGGGCGCGTTCGGGTCGATTTCAGCGGCGGGGATCCGCGGGTGGTGAACGAACTTCGGCTGGCGGACTACCTGGCATCGGTGGTGGGATCTGAGATTCCGCCGAGCTGGGAAGTCGAAGCGCTCAAGGCCCAGGCCGTGGCCGCGCGCAACTACGCGTTGCAGCAGTTGGACCCGTCGGCCGCATTTGACTAATGCGATTCGCAGTTGTGCCAGGCGTA
>JAPPFO010000040.1 GCA_028875175.1 Chloroflexota bacterium
TTTGGGCGGACTTTCTGGCGGGTTGGCGAGGAAGGTTGGGGCTGCGCGGGATTCGGAGGAGAGGTGAGCTCCGCCTGCCGGGGTTGACGGGGCGGCGGGGTGAGCTGGATTTGATCGGGGCGCTGGGTCCCCCATTCGGTACGTTCAGGACGGGCTCCCTGAAGACGCCGGGATGACGGGGAGCGGGGTCGTCGGAAGGGGCGGATGAGGGCGGCGAGGAGCGGGGAGTGGTTCGACAGACTCACCATGCTCGGTGGGGCGAGGAACCGTCGGAGGTGGATGGCGGTGGGCATTGGGGTGGGATTGCGAGAGTTACACAAATAGAGTACACTGGTGGGAAAGGGAAGTCAAGGGGATTGGGGAAGGAGTGAGTTGGGAGAAGTGAGCGGTGAGAGGAGAGGGGGAGGTTGGGAGCAGTTGGTGTGGGTGGGTTGCTAGGGCTGGCATCGGTGCGCGCAAGGGTGTTGGGTGCTGCCGGGTCCCGGCCGGGGACGCCGGGATGTGGTTCGACTCGGTCCCTTCGGCAAGCTCAGGACAGGCCTCCGGGGACTCCGAACCGGCTCACCACGAACGGTAGGGGATGGGGCACGGAGGGCAGAAGCGGGCCGGGGACGGCGGGTGCTGGGAGTGATGGCAATGCGAGCAATGCGGTCAGTGCATGCACTGCTGGCGGCGGAGGCAAAGCTGGCAGGGAAGTCAGGCGGGGAGGACGACCTGGTAGCAGACGACGCCGAGGTCGTCTTCGGTTATGGGGTCGGGGGCTTGTGGGATGGGGACGGGGCGGAGGCCGAACTGGTTGACGATGTCGGTGATGCGGCGGGCGCAGTCGGGCACGCTCATGCCGCCGGATTCGCAGTCGCGGCGGAGGGTGGAGAGTTGGCGACGAACCAAGTTGTTGCGTCCTACGGACAGGGCCTGGTCGGCTTCATCGAATTCGCGGCCGCCGGGGGCATCGGGCGAGCGCAGGACGTCGAGGGCCCAGCGCTGACTGGCGGGAAGGGCGGCGGCGCGTTTCTCGGGATCGAGAAGGGCGTTGTGGGCTTCGCAAATGTCGTCGGCGGCTAGCGAGAAGAGACGCTCGAGGTCGAGTCCCTCGGGGATTGGGTGGCCGAACTGATCCCCCGGGTCGATCAGCCGGAGCATGGGCAGGTCCTCGCGGTGAAGGATGTCTCCAGATTCGGAAATCATGCGCCAATAGCGTTCATCGCGGCGAGTACGGCAGGCAAAGAACACGGCAGGCTCGGCGAGTGATGGCGACCGCTGGACGAAGGCTGCGCCGATCCCCCAGGGCAGGCCCTGGAGCCGGGCCACTTCGCCTTCCTCGGCGGCGCGGCGGAGGTGGGCTCGGAAGAGTTCGCCGGCGAAGGCCGAGCCAGTCTCGCCGCCGGTTTCCCGCTCGTTCAACAGGCTGGCGTCACCGGCCTCAAGACGTTCCACGTACGCATTCAGGTCCGCAAAGACCAGGGACTCCGACTCGACGTCGGCCAGGACAGGAGTCTCCATGCCCACTGAGGCATTGGCCGCCATGATCTTGGCCTGGAGCTTTGCTTCGAGCCTGAGGAGACGGTTCAGGTCGCCGCGCCTGGGCAGCAGGGTGTAGAGGTAGGCCGTGTCGTGGGGGCTGCGGAGGCGGATGACGCGGCCGTTGCGCTGGACTACCCGCTGCGGGTTCCAGGGCATATCGAAAGAAAGGACCGCCTGGGCCTGCTGGAGGTTCTGGCCCTCGGAGAGGATGTCGGTGCTGAGCAGCACGTCGACCTCGCCGTCGGCCGGTCGAAACTCGGGATTGTCCGTGACCGAGAGGGGGCAGAAGCGTTCAAGCTCGCGGGTGCGAGCGTTGGCGTCGACCTGAGACCCGATGACAACGGTCCACTTGCGGTTGGCCAAGAGGTCGGGTTGACGCTCGATTTGCTCCTTCAAATAGGCGGCCGTGTCCTGAAAGGCCGTGAAGATTGCGACCTTTTCGGACGGCGTTTCCGCCATCACGGCTCTTAGCGCATCCAGCTTGGGATCGGAAGCGTCCTGCAGGCCTTGCAAGCGCAGCGCCAGGCCGGCCAGGGCATCGCGGTCCTTGCGCAAGTCGACCACAAATCGGTCGGTGAATTCGTCTGAGGAAATTGTTCCATCCGAGTCGGCCAGCGCTTCGTCAATCAGGTCGGCGCTGAGAAACGAGTCGTCCTCGCCAGACAAACCAGCCAGGTCCCTTACGACGTCGGGCGGCGGCACGGACCCTCTTTCCGCGATGACTTGCAGGAGGGCGTCATTGCCGTCTCTCATTCGCTTTACAGTCTGTAGCGCGGCGTACCAGGACGACTCGAAACGCTTGAGCAGTTGCGACTGCATCAGGCCAGCCAGCGCGTCCTCCGACGCCGAACCGGACGGCTTGTCGCGGCGATAGGCGGACGGGCGGTAGCGAGCCATCGTGAGGCCGTCGATGGCGTTGAAGACCGCCCGGACGATGCCGGGATGGGCGCCGTCCAGGTCGTAGCGGCGCTCGTGCAACTCGGGCGTTGGAAAGCTCACGCGCGTGCCGTCTTTGAAGCGTTCGTTCGGGTATCGCTCCTCGATAAAGGCGCGATCGCGACGCACGGTCAGGGCATCGATGAGCGGAAACAGCTTGGCCTCGGACAGGCGCTCGGTCCCGGATGCGCCGGCCTCGCCGAAGAATCGGCGCAAGCTTGGGATCCGCAGCGGCTCACTGGAAAACGCGCTGTCGTGGCGGCCGAACAGCAGGAACAGGTTGTGCAAGTCCCACAGCGAGTTGTTGACGGGTGTGGCCGTGAGGAGCAGCAGCTTCTTGGGCGTGCCGCCCATCAACCTGTCCAGCGCGGCGTACCAGGTGTTGTCAACATTGCGGTAGGCATGGGCCTCGTCGATGACAACCAGCCGGTAGACATCCTTGTCCACTCGAAGCACCCGCTGTTGTCCATGCGCCGAGAGCTGCCGGTCCTGGGCTAGCTGCTGGTAGGAAACAACTGTTCCGGGAAGATTCTCTTCGGCCAGGCGTTGTTCCCAGAGACGGTCGCGCAGTTGGGCGGGGGAGATGACGAGCACGTGCTCGCCGCGGTCGCGGGTGTGTTCGAGGATCAGCTGGACGCCGATTTCGGTCTTGCCCATACCCACGCCGTCGGCGTAGAGCACGCCGCCGTAGGAGTCGAGAATGCGCTTGGCGCGGGCCAGACCATCGCGCTGGAAAGGGGTGAGTGCATGCACATCAGGCAGCGGCACATCGTCGTCGAGGTCAGCGCCGTAGAGCTCCAGTAGCGCTCGCAAGAACACGGTCTGCGGATCGCTTTCCAGGGACGGCGGCCGGAGAAGCTCCAACAGCTCTTCGCGAAAGTCCTGGGCGTCGTCCCAAAGGCGCTGATACCAGTCGAGCGCCATGCCGACGACGTTGGGCTGGTAATGGACCATGCCCAGTTCCAGGTTGGCGACTAGGCCGCCGCGGGTGAGGTTGGCCGAGGAGACAAGGGCGGCACCTGGCCCCGACGGCCAGTCGCCGCCGTCACCGAGTTCGCCAATGACGTAGGCCTTGCCGTGCAGGAAGCGCCGGACATAGCGTCGGACGGCGACTTGATCGGACTGGAAGAAGCCGGTTACCCGCTCCAGGACGGCGCGGCGGGCGGCGGGGAAGGCGGAGAAGTCTCGCTCGCGGCGAAGCGCCGATACGGACTGCTCAAAGCGGTCGGCGACCGTGGTTCCCGGCGGACCCGTCAAGCCCTCCGGCGCGGCGCCGATCAGCAGGCGGGCGGGATGGTCGCGTTCCGCCGCGACATCGGCCAGCGCGTCGAGGCCTTCGAGGCCGACATACCCCGTAGCCACATGCAGCGGCCCGGCGTAGTGCTGCGTCAGCCACGCCAGAGCCTCTTGGTGGCTGCCGTATTCGACATTGTCCAGCAGCTCGTAGGGTCCGCCCATCCCTTGGAGTTACTCGGGTCAGGTATCGAAGAAGGCCCGCACCTCGCAGGTAAAGCCGGGGAGGACGTGCTGGCCGTCCAGCGCGTCGGCGTCGCTTATGGTCACGACGGGACTGTCAGCCCGATGGACGTCGACGGCGCGCTCGTCCGGGTGCACCACCAAGACCAACTCAACGCCGAAGCTGATCCACATCCTCGCCTTGTCATTCAGTTCCCGGCGGCTGTCGCCGGGCGACGCGATTTCGACAACCAGGTCGGGCGCGACTTCGGCGTAGCCCGTGACGCGCTCGTCCAGCGGCGACGTTTCCGCCGAAAAGAAGGCGATGTCCGGTTCGCGCACCGTGTCGGGATCACGTTCCAGCCAGACCCCGGAGTCCGAGGCCGTGAGGACGCCCAAGCGCCGGGGCTTGATGAAGTTCCCCAGCAGAATCACCAGATTCACAACGATCTGCCCGTGCTCGCGTCCCGCAGGCATGGTTTCGCAGAGCACCCCCCGGATCAGCTCGCCGCGCACGCCTTCGCTGGACAGCCGCAGCAAGTCGTCGGCCGTTAGCAGGCGGGCGCCCAGGTCGGTGACAGCCATCGCAAACCTCCCTCCTGACTCCACATGCTACAGCGCCCCAAACCGGCCCCGATGCTCCGTGCAGAACCACCACCGGCAAGCACGGGCTACGCACGTTCGTTAGCCAGATCCAAGGACTCCCACAAGAAGCGCCCCTGCAAGGTTGGTGCCTGAGTGGACCCTAGAGGCTCTCGAACTTCTCCAGGACCTGCTCACGGTAGGCGAGCGGGACGGCGTTTTCGGTGAAGTCGGTGAAGATGAAGCGGAGTTCGTCCTCGGTCAAGTCGTATGAACGGGCTACCAGCGCGTCGATCTCCGCCCGCAAGTTGTGACGCTGGGTGTTTGTGAGCGGGCCACATGCCACATTGGCTTCGGCCGCGAACTCGGCGAATCGTTCGTCGACGCAGGAGAGCCGCGCGGCTAAGCTGCCAATTCGCTGCCAGGGGGTACTGTCCGGTTGAGGAAGAGTGAGCATATTCATGATAAAGTGACTATAGTTCATCTCCACGTATCTCCGTCCTAACCAGTCGAAAGTTACAGAATTGATCACGCCAAGAACCGTCATTTGAAGCAATGGTATCGACTCTGACAACACAAGATATGGAGCTGCATTGGTGAGCGGTGTTCGGGGGGGGACTAGACATGCATTCATGGTACGGGAGTTCGTTCGATTCGTGATATGTCCGTAAGCAATACGACAGTGGTTTATCGGATGAGTGCTTGGATCCTCCAAAAACGATCTTGAAAACGCTCTCCTAAAGACTGGTGAGCGAACTCGTCTCTTTTGTAGAAAAGCCAATACTTCATTCCAGTCGCAGAATCCTGCTGGTTCCTTGCCGTGAGGGTCGTATTGATCGAACGATCGACCCCTCCATGCCGGTACACGATTATCTCCGGGGGGATGCGAGAAGAAGGCTCGTTGCCCTGTTTCGTCGAGCTCCCTGTGCGGAATCGCTCGAAACGAATACGAAATCGACTTTGAAGGTGCTTCGTTCGTTGGATTGCCTAGGGCATCAATCTGCACGCCCTTCCGAATCTTGGCCAGCAGCTCCGCATGAGTCTGGCTCGGCAGGAGAGGAACTACTTTTTCACTGCCCAAAGCGGCCGCCGAGACACTTACGCCTTGCTTAGCTGAAACTTGACGGAATTCGTTGAGACTCTCCGATGGGCCAGTTACCTGGAAGGGGGATTCACGTGACGGGACAATCTCCTGTCCAGCCAACAGAGCTACGGTGTATCTGGGTTCCATGTCAAAGGCCCAACGCCCTGAATTAGAGAGAAAGTCTATCCTTGCTACTGCTGAATTGTCGAAGAGCCAGTTGCGAAAGCCTGTAGCCCCTTTTCCCAGAAAGGCCGATCTCGGGAGAACTACTCCCACGCGTCCTTGGTGTCGCAAGAGTTGGGTGTATCGCTCACAGAAGAGCTGATAAAGGTCTCTGTCGCCAACTCCCTGGAGCTGGTAGCCCCCGTTTTCTCCAAAGAAATTGCGAATGGCAGCCAAATCTCTCTTCTGCGTCTCAAATTCGTCCCGCCAAGTCGGATTCTGATCGTCAAGTGCATCGATGCAAGTTCTTCTCTGTGTCAAACTTCGTATTCCACGCAACCCTGGGTCACGAAGCGCATAGAATGCGAGTTCTTCGACAGTCACTTCATTCCAAGGAGGGTTGCCAACCACCACATCGAACCCGGGTCGCTTACGGTGAAACAGGCTGGGAAACTCCAAAGGCCAGTGAAAAAAGTGGTGCCGACTCGCGAAGTGACGAGCCTTTTCGACCTGAGTAGCGACATAGTCTGGAAGTCTCTTGCCGCTCACGATGGTTTGCCCGTGTAGTTGGAGATCGCCTCGCGCTCCTTGCAGACCGAGAGGCTCTGCAGCCCATACATCGAAGGCGTTTCGGAGGGCAATTGTGGCCTCACGAAGGTCCGACGCCAGGGATTCTGAGCGGCTCACTTCCATCGGTGTGCGGTCTGGGTTTTGTGCGAGCTCCAACTGTAGTCTGGCAGCACGCTCCATGGCGTCTAGGATCTGCCGACCACCTGTAAACATCCTGTCGCGATCTATCTCACTAAGCACAGACGGATTGGCGACGCCAATGAGCGCGTCGCCCCACTTGAGGTTGCTGCCCAGGTAGGAGAGTGCGAGGCCGGGGACGAATGAGGCCAGCCAGAGAGTGACGTTGGCGACCTCCACCGCCATCGCGGACAAGTCCACACCGAAGATACAGCGCTTGAGGATGAGGCGGCGCAGCAGGTCGCCGTCCTCGGGTTGATGCCCGGTTGGACCTGTGTCCTGCCTCAGTTCGCCGAGCTGTCCAGCAATCCCTGGCAGGCCGCCCACTTCGGCGAGGAAGAGCTCGATTCGGTCAGCCATCATGTCCAGGGCGGCGGTGAGGAAATGGGCGCTGCCCATTGCCGGGTCGATTACGGAGAAGTCGAACAGCTGCCGCGCCGCTTGGTCGGCGTTTCGTTCAGCCAGCCCTCGTATTTGCACAAGGTGGTCGTCCAGGGCGGGTCGCAGCGAATGTTGGAGCAGGTGGTCGACGAACTCGTGGCGGGTGTAGAAGACGCCGGCTGCCTGGCGTCCGCCGGCCTGGGCCTGATAGTAGAGGTCGGCCCTGGTGACCGCAGGTTGCTCGCCGGCGCGGAGTGGGCGGTAGATGTCGCGCCGAGCGTCGTAGGCCAAGTCTTCGGGAGCGCGAGTTAGCCGAAGGGTTAGCAGGGCCTCGTAGATGGCGCCGAGGTGGCCAATCTGGAGTCCGGCGTAGTCCAGCCCGGAGGATTCGGGCCTGTCATCGTCGTAGGCGATGGCGCTCAATGCCGGGGCCAGGTAGGTATCCGACACCTCAGCCTTTTCGAGCAAGTCGCTACCGGGGAAGCCGGAGGGGGCGAAAAGGCTGCCGTTGTAGGCGGGTACTCCGGTGGAGGGATCACCAGCACGCACCATGCGCACCAGAGTTCGGAGCCGGTCCCAGCGCTGGGTAGATCGGCGCCCGAATGGTCCACTCCCCGGACGTGAATCATCAGCCAACTGGCTGGCGCTGCGTGGTCGGTAGGCGGCAGAGCCGATGGGCAGGTAGCCGCGGGCTTCGGTGTGGAGCAGGAACATGAAGCGGAATACGAGCGTGAGGGCCGCTTCCTCAATCCGCTGAAGCTGCTTGCGGTCGCCGAGGTCCGCGCCTTCCGATTCGAGGTATTCGCCGAGTCCGCGGGCGATGTTGGGGAGGGCGTCCTTGATTAGGCGTTCCTGGAGGCCCTCGCGCAGTTGTTCGCCGAAGTCCCTGGCTTCCTGAATCCAGGCGGGGAGCCAGCCGTTGTCGCGCAGCGAATCGGGAGCGAGGAGACCGAGATACCAGCGGTCCTGAGATTCCAGCTCGGCCATGTCGATTTCGAGGTACTGGCCGGTTGCGGGTCCGACCGGCGGTTTGCGCTGGAATAGGCGATAGCGGGCGCCCGCCGCCAAGATGCCCCAGTGCGCGCCCTGCTTTTCGCAGTCCGCGAGGACCATGCCTTCGGGGAGTTCGCCGTTGTCGGTGAGGCGGCTGAAGAGGGATGGATCGGCAAGCGGATGCACTACCGCGACGGGCGCGTTGTCGACGCGTAGCAGGTAGCCGCGCTGGGGGAGGCGCTGCACCTGGAAGCCCAGGGCCTGGAACAGGGACCGCCAGGAGAGGCTTTGGGGACGCGCGACGGACTTGACGAGTTCAGGCAGGTGTCGCGCGCTGGCGGGTCCGGGCAGGCGATCACGCAGGAAGTGAGGAGTCAGGAGGTCTTTGACCCGCACACCGGGAACGACGGCTTCTTCAAGACGGCTGAACTCGCGGGTGAGGAAGGCCGCGGCCTCGCGAGGCGCCCGGCCGCGGCTTTGTACCAGCAGGTCATAGACGCGGTGGGCGGGGAGTTGACGGACGGGGCGGGCGTCTTGCGGACCGGCGACCTGGAGTTTGTCCGGATCGTCCGAGGGGGCGAGGGCAACGACGGCGTAGGGCTGACGGCCTTTTCTGTCCTCCCACAAGCGGCGGAGGGCGGTTTCGGTGGTTGCCTCAGCCGACCAGAGCAGGTGGAAGGTGGGGGTTTCCCAAGCGGTTGCGGAGGCGTTTGAGCGGGATGTCCACGCGCGGCCGGAGCCGAAGGCGGCTTCGAGTGGCGCGGGGACGGGGGATGGGGTCATGGGGCGTTGTTTGGCGGTGGATCAGCGGCTTGGGGAGTGGGGCATGGTAGCGGGTGGGTGGTGGTGGGTTCCCCTTCGGCAGGCTCACGGCAAGATCGCTGAGGA